>NZ_CP125378.1:2444166-2768333 GCF_034008635.1 Pseudomonas sp. P8_229
CCTTGCTGCCGGGGGCGCTGGTGAGCCGTTTGACCTTGACCCTGTAAGACAAAGATCTCCAGAACACTGGAGATCTACTGTGGGAGCGGGCTTGCTCGCGAAGGCGTCGTGTCAGTCACCAACAACATCGACTGATTCACCGCATTCGCGAGCAAGCCCGCTCCCACCAAAAGCCTGTGCATTAACCACAAGAGGTTCCATGCCCAACCGCCCGCCTCTCGACGCCATCACCGCCCGCTGGTTGCCGTGGGTCGTCGCCATCGCTTTCTTCATGCAATCCCTCGACGGGACCATCCTCAACACCGCCCTGCCGGCCATGGCCCGGGATCTGGCCGAAGACCCGTTGCGCATGCAAGGCGTGGTCATCGCCTACATGCTCACCGTGGCGTTGCTGATTCCGGCCTCGGGCTGGATCGCCGACCGCTTCGGGACCAAGAAGATCTTCTTCGGCGCGATCCTGCTGTTCAGTTTCGGCTCACTGCTCTGCGCCTTGTCCAGCACCCTGAGCATGCTGGTCGGCGCGCGGGTGATTCAGGGCCTGGGCGGTGCGCTGATGCTACCGGTCGGACGCCTGGTGGTGCTGCGCGCCTACCCGCGATCGGAGCTGGTGCGGATCATGGGTTTCATCACCATCCCCGGCCTGCTCGGCCCGTTGATCGGTCCGACCATGGGCGGCTGGATGGTGCAATACCTGACATGGCACTGGATCTTCCTGATCAACCTGCCAGTGGGCGTCCTCGGCTGCTACGCGGTGTGGAAGTTCATCCCCGACCTGCGCGGCACTGAGCGCACGCGCTTCGACAGCCTCGGCTTCCTGTTGTTTGGCGCGGCGATGATCCTGATCACCATCGCCATGGAAGGCCTTGGCGAACTGCACCTGCCGCACCTGCGGGTGATGTTGCTGCTGTTCGGCGGCCTGGCCTGTCTGGCGGCGTACTGGCTGCGCGCCGGGCACGTCGAAAATCCGCTGTTCGCCCCGTCGCTGTTCAAGACCCGCACCTTTGCCGTCGGCATTCTCGGCAACCTGTTCGCCCGTCTGGGCAGTGGTGCACTGCCGTTTCTGGTGCCATTGCTGCTGCAAGTGGCGCTAGGATATTCGCCGTCCCAGGCGGGGATGAGCATGCTGCCGCTGGCCGCTGCGGCGATGTTTGCCAAGTGGATGGCACGCCCGCTGATCGAGCGCCTCGGCTACCGCATCGTGCTCACCGGCAATACCCTCGCGCTGGGGATCATGCTGGCAAGCATGGGCCTGGTCAGCGAGCAGACGCCGTACTGGTTGCTGCTGTGCCTGCTGGCGATTCTGGGGGCGATCAATTCGCTGCAATTCACCGCGATGAACACCGTGACCCTGATCGACCTCGACGACGCCAGCGCCAGCAGCGGCAACAGCCTGCTGTCGGTGGTGGCGCAGTTGTCGTTGAGCCTGGGGGTGGCCTGCGCCGGTGCGTTGCTCGGCGGCTTTACCGCGGAAATCGGCAATGATGGCGTGGAAACCGTGCTGGGCGCGTTCCAACTGACGTTCGTCACCGTCGGGATCATGGCGATGCTCGCCGCGACGATTTTCTCGCAACTGTCGAAAGAGGACGGCCGCCGCGCGAAACGCCCGGAAGAACACATCGAACATTAATTACAACTTTTGCAGAATGGCTCTGTGGTAAGGGGCGTTTGTGGTGAGGGGATAAATCCCCGATGGGGTGCGCAGCAGCCCCAAGAAGGTTGGATGCGATCGGTCTGATGTACCGAGGTGGCAGGTATAGGGGGGTGCTGCGCACCCCATCGGGGATAAATCCCCTCGCCACAGGTGAGTCCTTCACTTCTGGTTTTAGTCGCTGTTCGTCCAGAACTTTCGAGGAAAGTGGCACGGGGCTGCTACACTGCGCGACATTTTGTTTTGCAGGCCAGTCCCGTGACCACCATCGCCACCGCTTTTAATACTCTGCCGCTGTCCGCCGCCATGCTGGCTAACCTCGAATCCCTCGGTTATGCCCAGATGACGCCGATCCAGGCGCAGAGCTTGCCGGTGATCCTCAAGGGGATGGACCTGATCGCCCAGGCCAAGACCGGCAGTGGCAAGACCGCCGCGTTCGGCATCGGCCTGCTGAACCCGATCAACCCGCGCTACTTCGGTTGCCAGGCGCTGGTGATCTGCCCGACCCGTGAGCTGGCCGACCAGGTCGCCAAGGAAATCCGTCGTCTGGCCCGTGCCGAAGACAACATCAAGGTCCTGACCCTGTGCGGCGGCGTGTCGTTCGGCCCACAGATCGCTTCGCTGGAGCACGGCGCGCACATCATCGTCGGCACCCCGGGGCGCATTCAGCAACACCTGCGCAAGGGTTCGCTGGTGCTCGACGGCCTGAACACGCTGATCCTCGACGAAGCCGACCGCATGCTCGACATGGGTTTCTACGACGCCATCGAAGACATCATCGTCAAGACCCCGGAGCGTCGTCAGACTCTGTTGTTCTCTGCCACTTACCCGGTGGGCATCAAGCAGCTGGCGTCGAAATTCATGCGTGACCCGCAAACGGTGAAAGCCGAAGCGTTCCACGACGACACGCAGATCGAACAGCGCTTCTACGAAATTTCCCCGGAAGAACGCATGAGCGCAGTGACCAAAGTCCTGCACCACTTCCGCCCGGCTTCCTGCGTCGCCTTCTGCTTCACCAAGCAGCAGGTGCAGGAAACCGTCGATCACCTGACCTCCAAAGGCATTTCCGCCGTCGGCCTGCATGGCGATCTGGAACAGCGTGACCGCGATCAGGTGCTGGCGATGTTCGCCAACCGCAGTACTTCGGTGCTGGTCGCCACCGACGTCGCCGCCCGTGGCCTGGACATCGATGCGCTGGACATGGTGATCAACGTCGAGCTGGCCCGCGATTCGGAAATCCACATTCACCGCGTTGGCCGTACCGGTCGCGCCGGCGAGAAAGGCATCGCGGTCAGCCTCGTCGCACCGTCCGAAGCCCATCGCGCGCAAGCCATCGAGCAGCTGCAGAAAGCCCCGCTGAACTGGGATCAGGTGGACAACCTCAAGTCCCAGGGCGGCGCCCCGCTGCAGCCACCGATGAGCACGCTGTGCATCGCCGGCGGGCGCAAGGACAAAGTGCGTCCGGGCGACATCCTCGGCGCACTGACTGGCGATGCCGGCATCCCGGGCGCCCAGGTCGGCAAGATCGCGATCTTCGACTTCCAGTCGTATGTGGCGGTTGAACGCACCGTGGTCATGCAGGCGCTGCAGCGTTTGAACAACGGCAAGATCAAGGGTCGTTCGCTGCGCGTGCGTGTTTTGTAACTGATCTGCTGCCCGACAGAGATCAAATGTGGGAGCGGGCTTGCTCGCGAAGAGGGGGTGTCAGACAACATCAATGTTGACTGACATACCGCTTTCGCGAGCAAGCCCGCTCCCACATTGGTCTTCGGTGAATTTTGAATTCTTTGTGAGGACACCGTTTTGCGCTCTACCGAAGTCGTGATCATTGGCGCTGGCGCCGCAGGGTTGATGTGTGCACTGACCGCCGCCGGGCGTGGGCGTGAAGTGTTGCTGCTCGATCATGCAAACAAGGCCGGCAAGAAAATCCTGATGTCCGGTGGCGGCCGCTGCAATTTCACCAATATGTACACCGAGCCGGGCAATTTCCTCTCGCACAACCCGCATTTCTGCAAATCCGCACTGGCGCGCTACACCCAATGGGACTTCATCGGCATGGTCGGCAAGCACGGCGTGCCGTACCACGAGAAAAAACTCGGCCAGTTGTTCTGCGATAACAAATCCAGCGACATCCTCGGCATGCTGCTCGAGGAGTGCGATCAGGTCGGCGTCGAGCTGCACCTGGACACCTCGATCCAGACCATCGAAAAGGTCGAAAACGGTTACCTGCTCGACACCACCCTCGGCCAACTCCAGTGCCAGTCGTTGGTGATCGCCACTGGCGGGCTGTCGATCCCGACACTGGGCGCCACCGGTTTCGGCTATCAGGTGGCCAGGCAGTTCGGCCATGAATTGCTGCCGACCCGCGCGGGCCTGGTGCCGTTCACCATCACCGATCAGCTCAAGGAACTGTGCACCGAGCTGTCCGGGACGTCGGTGGATTGCCTGGTCAGCTGCAACGACCAGAGCTTTCGCGAGAACATTCTGTTCACTCACCGGGGCCTCAGCGGCCCGGCGATTCTGCAGATCTCGTCGTTCTGGGAACCGGGCGACACCGTGGAGATCAACCTGCTGCCAGACCACGACACAACCGCATGGCTGCAACAGCAAGTGGCCGAACGCCCGAACAGCGAACTGAAAACCCTGCTCGGCGAGATCTTTACCAAGAAGATGGCCAACCTGCTGGCGGACAACTGGTTCGTCTCCAAACCGATGAAGCAGTACACCCATGCCGAACTGGCGCAGATCGCCGACAAGCTGGGCAGCTGGAAAGTCGTGCCGGCGGGGACTGAAGGTTACCGCACTGCCGAAGTCACCCTCGGTGGCGTCGATACCCGCGAAGTGTCGTCCAAGACCATGGAATCGCTGAAAAGCCCGGGGCTGTATTTTGTCGGCGAAGTGCTCGACGTCACCGGGCATCTGGGCGGCTTCAACTTCCAGTGGGCCTGGGCCTCCGGTTACGCGGCCGCCCAGTACGTCTGATCCAACACAAATCAAAACTGTGGGAGCGGGCTTGCTCGCGAATGCGGTGGATCAGTCGACATTAATGTTGAATGACACCCCGCTTTCGGGAGCAAGCCCCCTCCCACAGTTGTTAAGCGTGATGCAGTAAGGAACACTTTTTGCTGTCAGATGTGATCGGCGCCATTGCGTCGGCGTCATTACTGGCTCAATTTAGCGGCATCGCCTCGGAAGGCCTTCGCACTTCATGTCCTCGACCTCGTTTCGTCAGTCTTTGCGGCGCCTGTGGGCGCTGGATAAATTCAGCTACAGCGTACGGGTGTTCATCGCCCTGACCGGCAGCATGGCGCTGTGTTGGTATCAGGATGAAATGGGCCTGCTGATCCCGTTGTTCCTGGGCATTATCGCCAGCGCCCTGGCCGAGACCGACGACAGTTGGCAGGGCCGCCTTAACGCACTGGCGGTAACACTGGTGTGTTTCAGTATCGCCGCACTGTCGGTGGAACTGCTGTTTCCCTACCCCATCGTGTTTGCCATCGCCCTGGCCTTGGCCAGCTTCGGTCTGACCATGCTCGGCGCACTCGGCGAGCGTTACGGCGCGATTGCTTCGGCGACGTTGATTCTGTCGGTGTACACCATGATCGGCGTTGATCAGCGCGGCGGCGCGGTCACCGATTTCTGGCACGAACCGATGCTGCTGGTGGCCGGTGCCGCGTGGTACGGCTTGCTGTCAGTGCTGTGGCAGGCGATGTTTTCCAACCAGCCGGTGCAACAAAGTCTGGCGCGACTGTTCCGCGAACTGGGCTTCTACCTGAAACTCAAAGCCTCGCTGTTCGAGCCGATCCGCCAACTGGATGTCGAAGCGCGGCGGCTGGAACTGGCACAGCAGAACGGTCGGGTAGTGGCGGCGCTGAACAGTGCCAAGGAAATCATTCTGCACCGGGTCGGCAACGGGCGCCCGGGTTCGAAAGTCAGCCGTTATCTGAAGCTGTACTTCCTCGCTCAGGACATCCACGAACGCGCCAGCTCTTCACACTATCCATACAACGCACTGGCCGACGCGTTCTTTCACAGCGACGTGCTGTTTCGCTGCCAGCGCTTGCTGCGTCAACAAGGCAAGGCCTGCCGGGCGCTGGCCGAATCGATCCAGATGCGCCAGCCGTTCATTTACGACGCCAGTTTTGCCGAAGCATTGAGCGACCTCGACGCCTCCCTCGAACACCTGCGCATCCAGAGCAACCCGGCGTGGCGCGGCCTCCTGCGTTCGCTGCGCGCACTGGCAGCCAACCTCGGCACCCTCGACCGCTTGCTCAGCGATGCGAGCAACCCGGATGCCCTGGCGGACGCCACCGACAGCAGCCTGCTCGACCGCTCGCCGCGCAACCTCAAAGACGTGTGGATTCGCCTGCGCACCCAACTGACGCCGACGTCTCTGCTGTTCCGCCACGCCCTGCGTCTGCCGTTGGCGTTGAGCATCGGCTACGGCATGGTGCATTTGATTCACCCCTCGCAAGGTTACTGGATCATCCTCACCACGCTGTTCGTCTGCCAGCCGAACTACGGCGCAACCCGGCGCAAACTCGGTCAGCGGATTCTCGGCACGGCCATCGGTCTGACCGTGGCGTGGGCGCTGTTCGATCTGTTCCCCAGCCCGCTGGTGCAGTCGTGCTTCGCGATCGCTGCCGGGGTGGTGTTCTTTACCAACCGCACCACGCGTTACACCGTGGCGACGGCGGCGATCACGATCATGGTGCTGTTCTGCTTCAACCAGATCGGCGATGGCTACGGGCTGTTCCTGCCGCGCCTGTTCGATACCTTGCTCGGCAGCCTGATCGCCGGCCTTACGGTGTTCCTGTTCCTGCCGGATTGGCAGGGGCGGCGCCTGAACAAGGTGCTGGCCAGCACCCTGACCTGCAACAGCATCTACCTGCGTCAGATCATGCAGCAATACGCCGCCGGCAAGAGCGACGACCTCGCCTATCGCCTGGCCCGGCGCAACGCGCACAACGCCGACGCAGCCCTGTCGACCACGCTGGCGAACATGCTGATGGAGCCGGGGCATTTCCGTAAGGAAGCGGATGTCGGTTTCCGCTTCCTGGTGCTCTCGCACACCCTGCTCAGTTACCTGTCCGGGCTGGGCGCGCACCGCGAGACGCAACTACCCGCGGAGGTTCGTGAACAGCTGATCGACGGCGCCGGGGTGAAACTGGCCGCGAGCATCGACGAAATCGCCCAAGGCCTGGCGAACAAGCAGCCGATAGCGATTCAGAGCGACGAAGAGGAAGCACTGGCCAATGAGCTGGAGCAGATGGCCGACGAGATCGATGAGGGACAGCGTCTGGTGCAGACACAACTGGCGCTGATCTGCCGGCAGCTGGGGCCGTTGCGTACGTTGGCGGCACACTTGATCAAGGACACCAGCGAGGTTAGCGCTGGCTGAAAGGACGCCTTCGCGAGCAAGCCCGCTCCCACAGGGGAACGCATTCCAAAGGTGGGAGCGGGCTTGCTCGCGAAAGGGCCACCAGCCACACAACAATTTTCAGATCACCCCCAACATCCCATGTCCCCCCAGAGGAACGCACTCCAAAGGTGGGAGCGGGCTTGCTCGCGAAAGGGCCATCAGCCACACAACAATTTTCAGATCACCCCCAACATCCCATGCCCCCACAGGGGAACGCACTCCAAAGGTGGGAGCGGGCTTGCTCGCGAAAGGGCCATCAGCCACACAACAATTTTCAGATCACCCCCAACATCCCATGCCCCCACAGGGGAACGCACTCCAAAGGTGGGAGCGGGCTTGCTCGCGAAAGGGCCACCAGCCACACAACAATTTTCAGATCAGCCCCAACATCCCATGTCCCCCCAGAGGAACGCACTCCAAAGGTGGGAGCGGGCTTGCTCGCGAAGGGGCCATCAGCCACACAACAATTTTCAGATCACCCCCAACATCCCATGCCCCCACAGGGGAACGCACTCCAAAGGTGGGAGCGGGCTTGCTCGCGAAAGGGCCATCAGCCACACAACAATTTTCAGATCACCCCCAACATCCCATGCCCCCACAGGGGAACGCACTCCAAAGGTGGGAGCGGGCTTGCTCGCGAAAGGGCCACCAGCCACACAACAATTTTCAGATCAGCCCCAACATCCCATGTCCCCCCAGAGGAACGCACTCCAAAGGTGGGAGCGGGCTTGCTCGCGAAGGGGCCATCAGCCACACAACAATTTTCAGATCAGCCCCAACATCCCATGTCCCCCCAGAGGAACGCACTCCAAAGGTGGGAGCGGGCTTGCTCGCGAAAGGGCCATCAGCCACACAGCAGTTTGCGGATCAGCTCCTACATCCCATGCTGCCGCATCAACCGGTCATAACTGCCATCCGCCTTCATCGCCGCAATCGCTTTGTCAAACCCCGCCACAATCTGCTCATGCTCGGGATTCTTCAGGCTCACCAGAATATGCAGACTGTTCTCGCTCAGCGGCTTGGGCAGGAACTCCACGGCGTTGCGCACCTTGGGTGATTCGCGCGTCAGGTAATACCGCGCGACGTATTCATCTTCCAGCGTCAATTTGACCCGATCCGCCGCGAGCATGCGCACGGCCATGGCGAAGTTATGCACAGGGACTTTCTGCAGCGCGGTGTCGGCATCGAACGCCTGCGAATAGGCATAACCGCGCACCACCGCGACCGGATACGTGTGCAGTTGCTCCAGGCTGCTGTAGTCCAGCGGCGTGTCTTTGCGCTTGAGAAAGCGGATGCGGTTGAGCAGGTATTCGCCGGAGAACTGGCCGAGCTTTGTGCGCTCGTCGTTGTACCAGGCGTTGACCAGCACGTCGTAACGCCCTTCGCCAACCCCCAGCAGTGCCCGCGCCCACGGCACCTGCTCATAGTCACTGGCGTAGCCGGCCCGAGCCAGCGCCGTGCTGACAATATCCGTAGCCAGGCCGCCGTTGACCAGCGTGTCATCGGTAAAGGGCGGCCAGATATCAAACACCAGTCGCAGCTTGTCCGCTGCGGCGGTTTGGGCCAGCAAGAGCAATCCGATCAAAGCAAAGGCTCGATGCAGTCGCGGCATGCTTGAAAATCCTTAGCGGGCAGCTTGCCCAGCGTGTTTTCCAGTCAAAACCCCAAGACCCCTTACCGGCGAAACCCAGGCCCTAACAGTAGCTCATTGAAGCCAGTGCACAGCGCTTACCAGCAGATTACACAAAGCCGGCGCCGTCGCGAGAAAGGAATGATGGCATTTTGACCTTTGTCACAGACTCTTACGCCATACAGACATCCAAAGCCTGTGCGCTTAGTATCGGACGACAGCGTTCAAGGAGCCGGAAGATGACAATCGAGTGGATCTGCAAACATCACAGCGATCTGGGTAAAGAGCAGTTATACGCACTGTTGAAGCTGCGCTCGGAGGTGTTCGTGGTCGAACAGAAATGCGCCTACCCGGACCTCGACGGTCAGGATCTGGACGGCGACACCCATCACTTGATGGGCTGGGAAGATGATCACCTGATGGCGTATCTGCGCCTGCTCGACCCCGAGTCCCAGGGCGGTGACGTGGTCATAGGCCGCGTGATCATCGCGCCGCAAGGGCGTGGCAAAGGGCTGGGGCACACAATGATGGAACACGCACTGAAACAGGCCGAGAAGCATTGGCCGCAGGTACCGATCTATCTGTCGGCGCAGGCGCATTTGCAGGGGTATTACGGCAAGTACGGGTTTGTCGTGGCGGGTGAGGAATACCTCGAGGATGACATTCTGCACATAGGGATGCGTCGTTCCTGAGGCCCTATCGCGAGCAGGCTCACTCCTACATTTGATCGCATTCCATCTGAAGGAACCCGATCTACTGTAGGAGTGATGGCGTCAGCTCAGTCACCGCAGGATTCAGGGATATTCCAGCACAGCCTTGATCTGCCGCAAATTGCGCTCGATCCACCCACGATCAATCGCCCCCCACTCGCGAATCCGATAGCGCCCGGCATGGTTGCGTGCGCCCTCTTCCTGCTCGAATTCACAAACAATATCCAGATCCGCCAATGCGGCGATGGTGTCCTGCGCCGTGCGCCGCGGCATGCCGGTGACCTCGGTCAGCGCCGGCACGCTGGCAGCCAGGCCGCTGTCGATCAGGTAGGCCACGTACAGGCGACGGTAGAAACTGCTTTTGGTCTTGCTGACGTCCATCCACCCGCTCCTTGTTGCGGCTATTGCAGATCCCGCCACGTCAGGTACACCCGCAGGTCGAACTCGACCTGGTGATACCCCGGCAGCATGTGTTCACACAATTTGTAGAAAGCCTTGTTGTGATCCGACTCTTTGAAGTGTGCCAGCTCATGCACGACGATCATCTTCAGAAACTCGGGCGCCGCCTCCTTGAACAGCGAAGCGATACGAATCTCTTTCTTGGCCTTGAGCTTGCCGCCCTGCACCCGCGAAACCGTGGTGTGCAGGCCCAGCGCTCGATGAGTCAGGTCGAGGCGGTTGTCGAACAGCACCTTGTCGATGGCCGGGGCGTTGCGCAGGTATTCCTGCTTCAGGTCCAGCGCGTAGCTGTACAACGCCTTGTCGCTCTGCACATCGTGGCGCCCGGGATAGCGTTGGCTCAGGTAATCACCCAGACGCTGCTCGGCGATCAGTTGGCGCACCTGATCCTGCAATTGCGCGGGATAGGCCTGGAGGTATTTCAACGCAGTCATGGACACGGCAACACGGTTTGAAAAGAGCGCCAGTGTAGCGAATTCAACCGGGCAGCGCGCTCCAGTCAAACGGCTCGGCAAAGCTTGCAGCAGCATCTGCCATCATCGGCCGCGCTACCAGGAAGCCTTGCACGTATTCGCAACCATGGGCCTGCAGCCATTGGTACTGCTCGATGGTCTCCACACCTTCGGCGATCACCAGCAAACCGTACTGTTTGCACAGGCTGATCACCGTGCTCACCAGCGAGGCATCCCGGGCCGAATCCGGCAGACGCGCGATCAGGTGCCGATCAAGCTTGAGTGTATCGAGTTCAAGATCACGCAGATGCGCCAGCGAACACGGCCCGGAACCGAAATCGTCCAGCGCCACCCGCACCCCAAGATTGCGCAGCAAGCGCAGCTGCTTACGGGTTTCATCGGGGTTGTGCATCAACGCTTCTTCAGTGATTTCGACTTCCAATTGCCGTGGCTGCAAGGCATGCCGCTCCAGCACCTGACGCAATTCGGTGGCGAGGTTGGGCAAGCCGAACTGGGTGTTGCTCAGGCTCACGCCGAGCACCAGGTCTTCGGCAAACAGGGTTTCCCAGGCTTTGCGCTGACCGGCGCCACGGTGATAGATCCAGCTGCCGAGCCGGCTGATTAGCCGTGCCTCTTCCAGCAATGGCAAAAACAGCCCCGGCGGCACATCGCCGACACTCGGATGCTGCCAGCGCAACAGCGCCTCGAAGCCACGGATCTGCCCGCTGTCGATCGCCACCTGCGGCTGATACACCAGATTGAAGTCACGATTTTCGATCGCCGCGCGCACGCTTTCTTCGAGCATCAGGCGCGAGCGTGCCCGACCGTTCATGTCGTGATCATAAAAGCGATATTGCTGCCGCCCGGCGCGCTTGGCTTCGTACATGGCGATGTCGGACGCACGCAGCAATCCGTCGAGGTTCGAACCGCAGTCCGGATAGGTGGCGATGCCGATACTGGCGCCGAGGGCAATGTCCAGCCCTTCGATCTGCTGACAGATCGACACCCGCTCGATGAGCTTCTCGGCAATCTTCGCCGCCTGCTCGGGAAACTCCAGATCGAGCAACGCGGTGAACTCGTCCCCACCCATGCGCGCCAGAATGTCGAACGGCCGCAGGCAAGCCTTCAGTTGCTCGGAGACCCAGCGCAGCACCCGGTCGCCGGCATCGTGACCGAGGGAATCGTTGACCCGCTTGAAACCATCGAGGTCGAGGTACAACAGCACCCAACTGCTGTCGCTGCGTTCACCGCGCAGCAGCAGATTCTCCACGGTCTGATAGAAACCACGGCGGTTGAGCAAACCGGTCAGCGGATCGGTGACCGCCTGAAACTCCAACTGCTGATGCAAGTGACGCACCACCGACATGTCCAGCACCGTCACCACCATCGCCTGCTGCACCGCCGGCAACGGCGCGCAAGACAGCGCCACCGGCACTTGCTGGCCGGGCGCCGTGCGCAACAGCGCGTCGTGCAGACGCAGGGTTTCGCCGCGCCGATAACCGGCAAACAACTCGGAGTCGGCCCATAGGGGAATGTGCGGTTTCTGCAGGAAATCGAGAAATTCCTTGCCCTCAAGCTCCTTCACCGGGGCATTGAGCAAGCGCGAAATCGCCGGATTGGCGAAGCGGATCAAACCGTCCTCGCCCAGCACCAGAATCCCTTCGGCCGCGTTATCCAGCACCGACGCATTGAAGGCGCGGGCGACTTCCAGATCATGGGTCAGGCGTTGCAAGGCGCGGCGATTGCGCTGATGTTCGAGCAGCGCCTGCACCTTGGGCTTGAGAATCTGCGGGTCGAACGGCTTGAACAGGTAATCCACCGCGCCGCTGGCATAGCCCTTGATCACCGCGTCCTGGGATTGCTCGTTGGCGGTGAGGAAAATAATCGGGGTGAGGCGCGTGCGCTGGCTGCCACGCATCAGCCGCGCGACTTCGAAGCCGTCCATGCCCGGCATCTGCACATCCAGCAGCACCAGGTCGACATCGTGTTCGAGCAAAAGACTGAGCGCCTCGAAACCGGAGGCGGCGGTCATGACGAGCCAATCCTGACGCTGCAACAACGCACGCATGCTGATCAGGTTTTCAGGGTAATCGTCAACGATCAAAAGGACAGAGCTGCCTTCACCTGGCTGGGGTTGCGCGCATTCCATGCTGCTTCTCTTGTCGGGACATCTCTTGTCGGGATATCGGCCGGTTTCTCGTGAAAACCGTACAGTTACTGAGCCATCACTCTAGTCCCGGATCTGTGAAAGCAGAAGCTGTCACGCCGCCATCATTTAACCAAAGCTACGATTTACCGACTAACGGTCACCCCTGCAGCCCCCGGAAACCGGCACAGATGGCATTTCGACAGGATGTTGACGCCAATCATCTGCCAAACGGGCGTTAACAAAAAAGTCCTCTACGCTTATAAAGGCCGCCCGAAAAGGCGCGGGCTAGAGCTTCTGGCACTCGCGTTCAGGATGAATTGAGTGGAAGAACCGACATGATCGATCTCGCAACCTGGAACCTCAGCGTTCCCGTCGGCAGTCCGCCGTACACCGTCGAAACCTCCAAACTGGTGGATGGCTTCAAGGATCAGTACTTCCATTCCGATACCGGTACGTTGTTTTTCTGGTCGCCGGTTACCGGGTCAAAAACCGAAAACGCCATTTACCCGCGCACCGAACTGCGCGAAACCTTCAGCAACGGCACCTTGCGCAACTGGTACTACCCGGACGCCGACAACACCCTGCGCGCAACCCTCGCGGTGAACAAGGTGCCCAGCTCGGGCAAGATCGTCATCGGCCAGATCCACGCCTATGAAAGCCAGCGCCCGATGGTCAAGCTCGAATACCAGTACAAGGAAAAAACCCAGACAGGCAACCTGGTGATCAAAGTCCGCATGCACCCCGACGACAAGGAAAGCCGCGTCATCACCCTCGCCACCGGGATCAAACTGGACAACGAATTCAACTACCTCATCCACCTCAGTCCCGGCGGCGCGTTGGGTGTAAGTGCGGCGGGTTATCAGTGGGATTCACAAATCAGCGCGACCTGGCGCAACAAGCCGCTGTACTTCAAGGCCGGCGTGTATGTGCAGGACAACACCGGGTATACCAGTGAGGGTGGGCAGGTGACATTTACCAAGTTGGATATTGATCACGACAAGTGACATCGACGAACTGAAGAACTACCCACAACCCTGTGGGAGCTGGCTTGCCAGCGATGGCGTCCCGACCACCAACCAATATCTTGCAGACTGCACACGATCCAATTGTAGGAGTGAGCCTGCTCGCGATGACGGCGTATCAGTCGCCAACAATGCTGAATGTCAGATCGCAATCGCGAGCAGGCTCACTCCTACAAAGGTTCAGCGGTGTTCCGGGGATTGGCTGACTTCCACATTATCCAGCACCCGACTCACCGCCAGCTCCGCCAGCATGATGATCTGCTGAATCGCCAGAATCGTATGCCGTTGCGGCGTATCCACATAAGCGGCAATGTCACTGGTCATGATGCTCGCAGAGGCCAGCGACTCACAGGCATGAACCAGCAGACTTTCGTTGTCCATGCCCGGGCTGACCTGGAACATCGTGCTGGGTTTGTGGAA
This sequence comes from Pseudomonas sp. P8_229, assembly GCF_034008635.1. NCBI lineage: Bacteria > Pseudomonadati > Pseudomonadota > Gammaproteobacteria > Pseudomonadales > Pseudomonadaceae > Pseudomonas > Pseudomonas sp. P8_229. The sequence goes on from NZ_CP125378.1 coordinate 2,458,079, forward strand.
CCTCAGAGTGGCGGCGTTCGGCTTGAGGTAGTGATCGAGCGCCCGTTCGGCGGCGTCGTGGAGCTTTTTTGAGTCGAGGGATTCGTAGGGCGACGTAGATTCCGCCTCGGGGGGATTGGGTGTTGGCTTGATCATCGTAGACATACTCATGGCTGGTTGAATTGCAGCCGCCATTTTCGTTTTCCAGGCGAAAGGGTGGCAGCTGAGCGCGGACTGGAAAAACCGGTCAACCAACCCAAACCGGCAGGCCCAAAGGCCTCCCGCGCGCAGCCGCCATTACATCGCGAGCAGAAAAGCGCCGCAGTATGCCATGGGCAGAGTTGGTATGAATCGGGTTTTCCAGACCCGGTCACTGATACGTCAGCGACACGACCAGCCTATCCAGCCGACTTCCGAGGGACAACCGACGCGACCTGTCGGAATATTCCCGGCGAATGCCAGTGTCTGTAGGACGAGCGCACGACCGACAAACCTTAACCCAAAGTAACTACTCTTCAGGCGGAATTTAAGTACAAAGTACGAAGCTAATATTCCAGCTCTTGAAATTTCTTTCGCGATCAAACTTTCCGCAACATCAATCACAGCAAAATCATCTTAAAACCTGTCAACTCTGACAGGTGTGCTCACCCCTCCCGCGCCTCTATTCTACTTCTCGAAGTAACTTACAATCCTTATCTAGCGCCAAGCGTAAACCACGCAACCTAAATAACTGCAACGAGGAATATCATGAACAAGGAAGGCTCATTCACAGGGTACATGTCGATATCCGGATACTCATTGACGTGCCAACTAGGATTTCAATACTTCGAGTCGACGTCAAGCCCTGGCAGCAAAGGAATCGGAATGGAGGGTGGAAGCTCCTCCACAACTATAACCTTACCGAAAACTGACTATCTATGTGCGAATACCTGCTCGGGAAGTAGAGGAGCTTTATTCCACTTTGAGCAAACCAGCAACTATGGAGAGTACACCATAACCAGTAGAGACAAAGATTTTTATGAAGGATGCTACTTGGGAATAACCGACAAGAGCTATCTTTTCGCCTATCGCCCTCGCTCCGAATCGAATCGCTTCAGTTTTAAGCAAAACGGCAAGGTGATAGGTCTAAATGAAATGACAGGAAACGTTATTGCTGGTTTGGAATTAGTTTGCAAACATGGCGGAATAGAGCTTCACAAAAAAATAGTACGACCAGGGAGCAACGGGGATAGTCAATGGGCAGCTTATGTTTGCACACAGGGAGGCGACGTCGGACTTGTCGGAACTAATATTGAATTGCGTATTGAAGCAAAAAACGTTGAGTAACTTGAATTATGCGAACCATAAAAAACCCGCCTCTCGGCGGGTTTTTCATAAAAGCAGCTCAACACCCGGGCTTAGTTAACCTTGGCGTTCAACTCACCCTTCAAATACCGCTGGAACATCGCTTCCAACGAGATCGGCTTGATCTTCGAAGCATTACCCGCAGTACCGAACGCTTCATAACGAGCGATACATACGTCGCGCATCGCCGTCACAGTCGCGCCGAAGAATTTACGTGGGTCGAATTCGCTCGGGTTGGTGGCCATCAGGCGACGCATCGCACCGGTGGAGGCCAGACGCAGGTCAGTGTCGATGTTGACCTTGCGCACGCCGTGCTTGATGCCTTCGACGATTTCTTCAACCGGTACGCCGTAGGTTTCTTTGATGTCGCCGCCGTACTGGTTGATGATCGCCAACCACTCTTGTGGCACCGACGAGGAACCGTGCATCACCAGGTGGGTGTTCGGGATGCGTTTGTGGATTTCCTTGATACGGTCGATGGCCAGTACGTCACCGGTAGGTGGCTTGGTGAACTTGTAGGCGCCGTGGCTGGTGCCGATGGCGATAGCCAGGGCATCGACCTGAGTGCGTTTGACGAAGTCAGCGGCTTCTTCCGGGTCGGTCAGCATTTGGCTGTGATCCAGAACGCCTTCGGCGCCGATGCCGTCTTCTTCACCGGCCATGCCGGTTTCCAGCGAACCCAGGCAGCCCAGCTCGCCTTCTACCGAAACGCCGCAGGCGTGCGCCATGGCCACGGTTTGTTGGGTAACGCGGACGTTGTAGTCGTAGTCGGTCGGGGTCTTGCCGTCTTCGCCCAGCGAGCCGTCCATCATCACCGAGCTGAAGCCCAGTTGGATCGAGCGCTGGCAGACGTCAGGGCTGGTGCCGTGGTCCTGGTGCATGCACACCGGGATGTGCGGGAATTCTTCGATCGCGGCCAGGATCAGGTGACGCAGGAACGGCGCGCCGGCGTATTTGCGAGCGCCGGCCGAAGCCTGGACGATCACCGGGGAGTCAGTCTTGTCAGCGGCTTCCATGATGGCGCGCATCTGCTCAAGGTTGTTGACGTTGAAGGCTGGAACGCCGTAGCCGAACTCGGCTGCGTGGTCCAGCATCTGGCGCATGCTGATAAGTGCCATTGTGTGTGTCTCTCCCGGTTGAGGGTCGTTAATCGTGCCAGCCTGCCGGAGCGGCGGCGGCTATTCAAGTGATTGCAGATCGGGGGTCGAGGCCCGGTCTGGTGATTCGATAAAGCCAATCTTGGAAACCTGCACAGTCCCTGTGGGAGCGAGCCTGCTCGCGAAAGCAATCTTGCAGTCGCTGATGCAGTGCCTGTCAGACCGCTTTCGCGAGCAGGCTCGCTCCCACATTAGAACTGTGGTGTGTCAATTACTGCGCCTTGCAGCCACGCCCGATCAGGTCATTGGTGGCAACCCAGTACACCAGGCCTTCGTCACCCTTGACGTGAAACGCCAGCATGCCGTCGCTGTACAGCGTGCCCGAGGCGCCCGGCTCTTCTTTCAGGCGATAGACCTGATCACCGCCGCCGAGTCGAACATCGACTTCCTTCTGGCCGGCATCGGCGTAGCGCCACAGCACTTTGGCCTGGCTGTCGCAGGTCCATGTCGTCCAGCTGTCCACAGGGGCGGACGACTGAAACAGGTTCATCTGCGCGCAACCGCCCAACAATGCCAACGCCGCAATGGCGATCAAGCCTTTCATCCGTGTTCCTCGACTGACGGCGCACGCCGCCAGCCCTGAGTTAAAGAGTCAGACCCGTCAAGGACAACCATGTTCCTTGGCCGGGGTTTGCGTCTCGTATTTGTCCAGACCGTCCGGCCCCGAGCGCTTGTTCAGCACCGGGTTGGTTTCAGCCTGCCAGTCGGCCTGGTAGCAGCCTTTCTGCGCCTCTCCCGGCGCAGGCGTCGCCTCGGCCTTCGGGTTACTCCCGCAGGCCGCCAGCGTACCGGTCAGCAACAACAGCGCTAACGACTTGACCATGTGAACACTCCTTTGCCTGGCCAAACGGGCGGCCTCAGGCCTTGGCCCGGCTTTCCAGGACTTCAACGGCTGGCAGCACCTTGCCTTCGACGAATTCGAGGAACGCGCCACCACCGGTGGAAATGTAGGAGATTTGCTCAGCCACGCCATATTTATCGATCGCGGCCAGGGTGTCGCCACCGCCCGCGATGGAGAACGCGGCGCTGTCAGCGATGGCTTGCGCCAGCACTTTGGTGCCGTTGCCGAACTGGTCGAATTCGAACACGCCAACCGGACCGTTCCACAGAATGGTTTTCGACGATTTCAGCAGTTCGGCGAAGTTGGCTGCGGTTTGCGGGCCGATGTCCAGAATCATGTCGTCCGCTGCGACGTCAGCGATCAGCTTGACGGTCGCTTCGGCGGTTTCGGCGAATTCCTTGGCCACCACGACGTCAACCGGCAGTGGCACGCTGACCTTGGCGGCGATGGCGCGTGCGGTGTCCAGCAGGTCCGGCTCGTACAACGACTTGCCCACCGGGTGACCGGCCGCAGCGAGGAAGGTGTTGGCGATGCCGCCGCCGACGATCAGTTGATTGCAGATCTGGCTCAGGCTGTTCAGCACGTCGAGTTTGGTCGACACCTTGGAACCGGCAACGATCGCCGCCATTGGTTGCGCCGGAGCACCCAGGGCTTTGCCCAGTGCGTCCAGTTCAGCGGCTAGCAGCGGGCCGGCAGCGGCGACTTTGGCGAACTTCGCCACGCCGTGGGTCGAGCCTTCGGCGCGGTGAGCAGTGCCGAAAGCGTCCATCACGAACACGTCGCACAGGGCGGCGTATTGCTGTGCCAGTTCGTCGGCGTTCTTTTTCTCGCCCTTGTTGAAACGCACGTTTTCGAACAGCACGATGTCGCCGGCCTTGACGTCAACGCCGCCCAGGTAATCGGCCACCAGCGGCACTTCACGGCCCAGCGCCTTGCTCAGGTAGTCAGCGACTGGCTTGAGGCTGTTCTCGGCGGAGAACTCGCCTTCGGTCGGACGGCCCAGGTGCGAGCAGACCATCACGGCTGCACCTTTTTCCAGGGCCAGCTTGATGGTCGGCAGCGAAGCCAGGATACGCGCATCGCTGGTGACAACACCGTCCTTGACTGGGACGTTGAGGTCTTCGCGAATCAATACGCGCTTACCTTGCAGATCGAGGTCGGACATCTTCAACACGGTCATGGGTCGCACTTCCTGAGTAACTGTTCTTAGAGAGCAGGTTTTTTTGAAATCGCTGTTTGCAGATAGTGTTCTGCAACGTCCAGCATTCGGTTGGCAAAACCCCATTCGTTGTCGAACCAGGCCAGGATGTTCACCAGTTTGGGGCCGGAAACACGGGTCTGACTGGCATCGACGATGGCCGAATGTGGGTCATGATTGAAATCACAGCTGGCGTGCGGCAACTCGGTATAGGCCAGCAGTCCCTTGAGCGGACCACTGGTGGCGGCCTCGCGCAGGATCCGATTGACCTCACCCGCGTCGGTCGCGGTGGCGGTCTGCATCGTGATGTCGAGGCAGGACACGTTGACCGTCGGCACGCGTACGGCTTTGGCCTGAATTCGCCCGGCAAGTTCCGGCAGCAAGCGCTCGATACCACGCGCCAGACCAGTGGACACCGGGATCACCGATTGGAACGCCGAACGGGTGCGGCGCAGGTCTTCGTGGTGATAAGCGTCGATCACCGGCTGATCGTTCATCGCCGAGTGAATCGTGGTGATCGACACGTAATCCAGGCCAATGGCCTTGTCGAGCAAACGCAACAGCGGCACGCCGCAGTTGGTGGTGCAGGAGGCGTTGGACACCAGCAGTTCGTCGCCAGTCAGGCAGTCCTGATTGACGCCGTAGACGATGGTGGCGTCGACATCCGCCTCGCTGGCCATCGGCTGCGAAAACAACACGCGCGGTGCGCCGGCGTCGAGAAAGCGCTGGCCGTCTTCACGGGTGTTGTAGGCACCGGAACACTCAAGCACCAGATCGACGCCCAGCGACGCCCAATCGATGCCTTCGGGGGTAGCACTGCGCAGGACCTTCACGCAGTCGCCATTAATATGCAGACAATCGCCTTCTACTCGCACTTCGCCGGGAAAGCGGCCGTGAGTGGAGTCGAAGCGTGTCAGGTATTCGATGCTGGCCATGTCCGCCAGATCGTTGATCGCGACAATTTCAAACCCGGCTTTCTCGCCTCGCTCAAACAACGCACGCAAGACGCAACGACCAATCCGGCCGTAGCCGTTGAGTGCAACTTTGTAAGGACGCGGTTGAGGCATGGGGTTCTCGATTACCGTGGTGAATCCGTTATTGCAGTGGTGTCTGAGCCACCGATTTCGCGAGCAAGCCCGCTCCCACATTGGATCAGGGTTGTGAACACTGTTTGTGTCACACAACAAATCCCCCTGTGGGAGCGGGCTTGCTCGCGAAGGCGTCCGTCCAGACGACGCGACTCCTGGATCAGTCTTCCAGCAGTTCTTCAGCCTGACCCAGGATGTTTTCCAGGGTGAAGCCGAACTCTTCGAACAGTGCCGAAGCCGGAGCCGATTCGCCGTAGGTGGTCATGCCGATCACGCGACCTTCCAGGCCCACGTACTTGAACCAGAAGTCGGCGTGTGCCGCTTCGATCGCGATACGCGCGCTGACCTGCAACGGCAGCACCGCTTGCTTGTAGCCAGCATCCTGAGCATCGAACACGCTGGTGCAAGGCATGGAAACCACGCGCACCTTGCGACCCTGCTCGGTCAGTTTGTCATAGGCCTGAACCGCCAGACCCACTTCCGAACCGGTCGAAATCAGGATCAGCTCAGGCTCGCCTGCGCAGTCCTTCAGCACATAACCACCGCGGCTGATGTCGGCGATCTGGGCAGCGTCGCGTTCCTGATGCTGCAGGTTCTGACGCGAGAAGATCAGCGCCGACGGGCCGTCTTTACGCTCCAGCGCGTTTTTCCAGGCCACGGCCGATTCAACGGCATCGGCTGGACGCCAGGTGTCGAGGTTCGGTGTGGTACGCAGGCTGGTCAGTTGCTCGATCGGCTGGTGCGTCGGGCCGTCTTCGCCCAGACCGATGGAGTCGTGGGTGTAGACGTGGATCACTTGCTTCTTCATCAGCGCGGACATGCGCACGGCATTGCGGGCGTATTCCATGAACATCAGGAAGGTCGCGCCGTAAGGCACCAGACCGCCGTGCAGGGTCACGCCGTTCATGATGGCGGTCATGCCGAATTCGCGCACGCCGTAGTACATGTAGTTGCCGCTGGCGTCTTCAGCGCTGACGCCCTTGCAACCTTTCCACAGGGTCAGGTTGGAGCCGGCGAGGTCAGCCGAACCGCCGAGCAGTTCCGGCAGCAGCGGGCCGAACGCGTTCAGGGTGTTCTGGCTGGCTTTACGGCTGGCGATGGTTTCGCCTTTGGCCGCGACTTCAGCAATGTAGGCGCTGGCTTTTTCGGAGAAGTCAGCCGGCAGCTCACCGCTCAGGCGACGCACCAGTTCGTTGGCTTCGGTCGGGAATGCTGCGGAGTAAGCAGCGAAACGCTGATCCCACTCGGCTTCGACTGCGCGACCTTTTTCCTTGGCATCCCACTCGGCATAAATGTCGGCCGGGATTTCGAACGGGCCATGGTTCCAGTTCAGCGCCTTGCGGGTCAGAGCGATTTCCGCGTCACCCAGTGGGGCGCCGTGGCAGTCTTCTTTACCTTGCTTGTTCGGCGAACCGAAACCGATGGTGGTCTTGCAGCAGATCAGGGTCGGCAGCGGGCTCTTGCGCGCGGTTTCGATGGCGGTCTTGATCTCTTCCGGATCGTGACCGTCAACATTGCGGATCACTTGCCAGTTGTAGGCTTCGAAACGCTTCGGGGTGTCATCGGTGAACCAGCCTTCGACTTCGCCGTCGATGGAGATGCCGTTGTCATCGTAGAAAGCGATCAGCTTGCCCAGACCCAGAGTACCGGCCAGGGAAGCAACTTCGTGCGAAATGCCTTCCATCATGCAGCCATCACCCAGGAACACGTAGGTGTGGTGGTCAACGATGTTGTGGCCAGGACGGTTGAACTGCGCGCCCAGAACCTTTTCTGCCAGAGCGAAGCCCACAGCGTTGGCCAGACCCTGACCCAACGGACCGGTGGTGGTTTCAACGCCTGGGGTGTAGCCGAATTCCGGGTGACCCGGGGTACGGCTGTGCAGTTGACGGAATTGCTTGAGGTCGTCGATCGACAGGTCGTAACCGGTCAGGTGCAGCAGCGAGTAGATCAACATCGAGCCGTGGCCGTTGGACAGCACGAAGCGGTCACGGTCGGCAAACGATGGATTGCTCGGGTTGTGCTTGAGGTAGTCGCGCCAAAGCACTTCGGCGATATCTGCCATACCCATAGGGGCACCGGGATGGCCGCTGTTGGCTTTTTGCACGGCATCCATGCTGAGGGCACGAATGGCGTTGGCACGCTCACGACGGCTAGGCATCGCTGATCTCCTGAGTGTGAATAATCGAAACGGAAAAAAGGAGGGCATTTTCCCTCACCGGAGCGCCTCGGGGCAATGACAGATAGTCATCCGGAGGCGTTTTTCCCATGGTTAACAGTGGATTCTGTGGGTGAAACCTTTCCGCTGTTCGTTTGTAGAGTTAACCAGCCAGTGAGAAGTGCCATCTATCGAGCAATATCAAAACTTTTTGATATTGCTCTTGCGGCGATTTCCCACCGTCACTAGACTGCTGCCCCATGAACTTACGCGTGCCTTCCATTCGCCATGACGATTGCGACGAGCTGGCGGCCCTGTGCAAGGCCGGTGGCGACCCGCTGCGCCTGAATGTATTGCGCGCGCTGGCCAACGATTCGTTCGGTGTACTGGAACTGGCGCAGATTTTCGGCATCGGTCAGTCCGGTATGAGTCATCACCTTAAAGTGCTGGCCCAGGCTGATCTGGTGGCAACGCGCCGTGAAGGCAACGCGATTTTCTATCGCCGCGCCTTGCCCCACACCGAACTGCTGGGCGGCAAGCTGCACGCGGCATTGTTAGAAGAAGTCGACAATCTGGCGCTGCCGGATGACGTACAGGCACGCATCGCTCAGGTACACGGGCAACGCGAGGCGGCCAGCCAGGACTTTTTCGCCCGGGTCGCGGAGAAATTTCGCGCCCAGCAAGACTTGATCGCAGGCCTGCCGCAGTACCGTGACAGCGTGCTGGCCCTGCTCGACAAACTGAACTTCAATGGTGCTGCCACGGCCATTGAAGTCGGCCCCGGCGATGGTGCTTTTCTGCCGGAACTGGCTCGTCGCTTCGGCACCGTAACCGCGCTGGACAACAGCCCGGCGATGCTCGATCTGGCGCGTCAGGTATGCGTTCGTGAACAGCTGGCTAACGTCAGCCTGCAATTGGCCGATGCATTGAATGGCACAAGCCTTCAGGCCGATTGCGTGGTACTGAACATGGTGTTGCACCATTTCGCCGCGCCGGCCGAAGCGCTCAAGCACATGGCCGGCCTGCTGCAACCGGGCGGTAGCCTGCTCGTGACAGAGTTATGTAGCCACAACCAGAGTTGGGCCAGGGAGGCCTGCGGTGATCTGTGGTTGGGGTTTGAACAGGACGATTTGGCCCGTTGGGCCACCGCTGCGGGACTCGTTCCCGGGGACAGCCTCTATGTAGGCTTACGTAATGGTTTCCAGATCCAGGTTCGCCACTTTCAGCGACCGGCTGGCGACACTCACCATCGGTAAATTCAGGAAAACATCGAGATGAGCGAATACTCCCTCTTCACCTCCGAGTCCGTGTCTGAAGGACATCCGGACAAAATCGCCGACCAGATTTCCGATGCGGTGCTGGACGCCATCATTACCCAGGACAAACACGCACGCGTTGCGGTGGAAACTCTGGTCAAGACTGGCGTGGCCATCGTTGCCGGTGAAGTCACCACCAGCGCCTGGGTCGATCTGGAAGAGATCGTGCGTAACGTGATTCTCGACATCGGCTATAACAGCTCCGACGTCGGCTTCGACGGCGCGACCTGCGGCGTGATGAACATCATCGGCAAGCAGTCCCCGGACATCAACCAGGGTGTTGACCGTGCCAAGCCTGAAGATCAAGGCGCCGGCGACCAGGGCCTGATGTTCGGCTACGCCAGCAACGAAACCGACGTTTTGATGCCAGCCCCGATCACCTTCTCGCACCAACTGGTGCAGCGCCAGGCCGAAGCCCGTAAATCGGGCCTGCTGCCTTGGCTGCGTCCGGACGCCAAGTCGCAAGTGACTTGCCGCTACGAAGGCGGCAAGGTTGTCGGTATCGACGCTGTTGTTCTGTCGACCCAGCACAACCCTGAAGTGTCGTACAAAGACCTGCGCGAAGGCGTGATGGAGCTGATCGTCAAGCACGTGCTGCCTGCCGAACTGCTGAGCAAAGACACCCAGTTCCACATCAACCCGACCGGCCAGTTCATCATTGGCGGCCCGGTAGGTGACTGCGGTCTGACCGGTCGCAAGATCATCGTCGACAGCTACGGCGGCATGGCCCGTCACGGCGGTGGCGCGTTCTCCGGTAAAGATCCATCGAAGGTTGACCGTTCGGCTGCCTACGCTGGCCGTTACGTTGCCAAGAACATCGTCGCTGCCGGCCTGGCCGAGCGTTGCGAGATTCAGGTTTCCTACGCGATCGGTGTAGCTCAGCCTACTTCGATCTCGCTGAACACCTTCGGCACCGGCAAGATCAGCGATGACAAGATCGTCAAACTGGTACGTGAAGTGTTCGACCTGCGTCCATACGCAATCACCACCATGCTCGATCTGCTGCACCCGATGTACCAGGAAACTGCAGCCTACGGCCACTTCGGTCGTGCTCCGCAGACCAAGACTGTTGGCGAAGACACCTTCACCACGTTCACTTGGGAAAAAACCGACCGCGCCGACGCCCTGCGTTCCGCTGCTGGTCTGTAAGACGTCCCCGGCTGCACAAAAAGCCCCGCACGGTTCGCGCCGTGCGGGGCTTTTTCATGCCTGAAATACTTTTCTGATTTCAACCCAAAATCCTGTGGGAGCCGGGCTTGCTCGCGATGAGGCCAGCTCTGAGGCCCTGAGTTTCAGCTCGGAAACACGATGCAAAACACCCACCCGGTGCTGCTCAAAATCCTGACTAGCCTTCAAGCATTCCCCCTGAGCAAGGACGCTCACCATGCTTGCCACGCTGCGCCTGTTTTCAATTGTTCTGCTGAGCATCACCCACCTGATTGCTTATGCCGCTTGCCCCGATTGGTCCGCCGCCACCGCAACAAACGAAATCACCGCCCTGCAAAAAAAGATCGACCAATGGGACGACGCCTATCACCGCGAAGGCCGTTCTCTGATTGCCGACGACCTCTACGATCAAACCCGCTTGCGACTCAACGTGTGGCGCCAGTGTTTCCAGCAGCCACCAGCGCCCGAACCTTTGCGCAGCGCATCTGGCCCAATCGCGCATCCTGTCGCGCACACTGGTCTGGATAAACTGCACGAAGCAGCAGCCGTACAGGCGTGGTTGAAGGACCGCCGGGATGTCTGGGTCCAACCCAAGGTCGATGGCGTCGCAATAACACTGATCTACCGTCGCGGCCTGCTGCAACAAGCGATCAGTCGTGGCGACGGTATCAGCGGTCAGGACTGGACGGCGTCGGCGCAAAAGATCGCGGCCATTCCGCAACAATTGACGCAGCCCCGTGATCTGCTGGTGCAGGGCGAACTCTATTGGCGCCTGACCCAACACGTGCAGGCCCGCGCCGGCAGCGTCAATGCCCGCGCCACCGTTGCCGGGCTGATGAACCGTAAAACCCTGAGCGCCGAGCAGGCAGCCGGGATTGGTCTGTTCGTCTGGGATTGGCCACAGGGGCCAGCGGCGCTTCCTGAAAGAATAGCCATGCTGACGACACTGGGTTTCGCCACGACGGCGCCGTTCAGTCAGGCCATCGCCAACCTTGAGGACGCCCAGAAGTGGCGCGAGCACTGGTATCGATCACCCCTGCCTTTCGCCAGCGACGGCATTGTCCTGCGCCAGAGCCTGCGCCCACCGGCCGAGCGCTGGCAGGCGAGTGCCCCCTACTGGGCCGTCGCCTGGAAATACCCGTTTGCCCGGGCCCTGGCCGAGGTGCGCAAGGTTAATTTCAAAATCGGCCGCACCGGCCGCATCACACCGGTGCTGGAGCTGACGCCGGTCATGCTCGATGACCGGGAGATCAAACGCGTCAGCGCCAGTTCGCTCAAGCGCTGGCGGGCGCTGGACATCCGCCCCGGCGACCAGGTGGCAATCAGCCTGGCCGGGCTTACGATTCCGCGGCTCGACAGCGTGGTGCTGCGAACGGCCGAGCGGGCCGACATCGAGATTCCCGAGGCAGGGGATTTCCACACCTTGAGCTGCTGGCAACCGACACCCGGCTGCGAAAGCCAGTTTCTCGCGCGCCTGACCTGGCTCAGCGGCAAGCAAGGGCTGGCAATGCCCCATGTGGGTAAAGGCACCTGGGAGAAACTTCTGGAGACAGGCCGCGTGAACAACCTGCTGGATTGGTTGACCCTCGATGAGCCAGAGCTTGCTAACATTGCCGGCTTCGGCGAACGCAGCAGTGCGCGCCTGATACTCAGTTTTCACAGTGCCCGCCAAAGGCCTTTCACACAGTGGCTCAAAGCGTTGGGCCTACCACCGACAGGTGAGGTTCAACTGGCTGATTCATGGCAGGCACTGGCACAACGAAATACCGAACAATGGCAGGCTGAAGCCGGAATCGGCCCCGGACGCGCAGCGCAATTGAGCGCATTCTTTCGCGACCCGCAGGTGCTGGCCATCAGCGAACAATTACGTGCCGCCGGAATCGACGGTTTCTGAACATGCAATCCCCGCACGCCGGGAACCCAACGGCCGTCGAGGCGCTCCAACTGCGCAGCGCCCGACTGACCCGATTGCCTTTGCACATGGAGCTTTTATGAAACTTCTTTCACCGCTCGCCCTGCTGACCCTCTGCGCCATGATGGCCGCCCCCGTGATGGCTGACGAAGATGCCCCGGGCCTGACCGGTTGCGCCGCCAAGAAACAGGGCATCACCAACCAGATCGAACAAGCCAAGTCCCGCGGCAACGCCGATCAGCAAGCCGGCCTGCAAACGGCACTGGATGAAGTGACGAAGAACTGCACCGATGCCGGCCTGAAGAAAGAACGCGAAAACAAGGTGCTGGATGCCAAGCACGAAGTCAGCAAGCGTCAGGCCGACCTCGACAAGGCGATGAAAAAAGGCGATCCGGAGAAGATCGACAAGCGCAAGAACAAGCTCGCCGAGTCGCGCAAGGAACTGCAGGACGCGCTGGACCAATTGGATAAGTAAGCATTCAGTGTTGCGGTGACTTTCAGACCGTTTTCGCGAGCAGGCTCGCTCCCACAGGATTGGCGATGAACCTTGTGGGAGCGAGCCTGCTCGCGATGACGTCAATTCAAACAATAGAGATCAATGATCCCGAAACTCTTTATGGCAAGCGCTGCAGGCATCTTCAACTTTCTGCACCGCCGGCCCCAGGTTACTGGCCTTGTAGGGCTGAACCTTGCTGGCGATCACCAGTTCACCGGTGGCCGCTTCAAGGTTGCGGGCCAATTCTTGAAAGCGTGCCTGACGCAGCCAGACATCATCCTTGGCACTGGTGTGATCTTCTTCGCGCACCTGCGGGAAATGCTTCCACGGTTCATGCGACAACGCATCGAGTTTCAGCGCACCGTCGGCGAATTTCGGCCCGTCGAACGCAATGCGCCCACGCAACATGCCGCCCAGCTCTTCGCCGGTCTTGAGCATTTGTTTGAAGATCGCCTTGCGTTGACCCAGCGGGGAATTCGGATCGACACCGCCACAGGCGGACAAGGTCAGACAGGCCAGCAATACAACAGAAATTCTTTTAAGAGTCATGGTGGCTTCAGGTCACGGAATTCGGCGGCCAGTATCCTCGCGTCGCCGACAAACACCAATAGCCCTATTAAAAATACGGGTTGCCGGAGCGCATGGAGCACTCGGGCAACCGACACAGGAATCACTCCATGAACAGCCGTTTCAAGGCCTGGCGTCACCCACTGATCGCAACCCTGCCGTTGCTGGCAATCCTTGCCGGCTGCACAGGCGGCGACACCGCCAAACCGAAAACCCACGCCTTGGCCACTTACTCCAGCGCCACCTGGGAAGCCCTTCCGGCCGTGTCCGACAGCGATCTGGTCGCCGGCTTCGGCTCATGGCGCAGCGCTTGCACCCGGCTCAAGGCCGACCCGATCTGGGGCGGGACCTGCACTGCGGCAGCCAATGTGCCGCAGAGCGCCAGCGAAATCCGCGCCTTCCTCAAGCAGAACCTCGACGTGTTCGGCCTGCGCGCCGAGCATGACAACCCGAACGGTCTGATCACCGGTTACTACGAACCGGTCTACCCCGGCAGCCTGACGCCCACAGACGCCGCCAACGTGCCGGTGTACGGCGTGCCTGAAGACATGATCATCGTGTCGCTGGACAGCATTTATCCGGAGCTCAAGGGCAAGCGCCTGCGTGGCCGCCTCGAAGGTCGGGTGCTCAAGCCGTATGACGACGCCGCGACCATCGAATCCAAAGGCGTGAAAGCGCCGGTGGTTGCTTATCTGACCGACCCGATGAACCTGCAATTCCTGCAGATCCAGGGCTCCGGGCGGATTCAGACGGCGGACGGTAAACAACTGCGTATCGCCTACGCCGACCAGAACGGCCACCCGTATCGACCGATAGGTCGCTGGCTGGTGGAACAGGGCGAGCTGAAGAAAGAAGACGTGACCATGAGCGCGATCAGCAACTGGGCCAAGGCTAACCCGTCACGCATTCCGGAACTGCTTGGCAGCAACCCGAGCTATGTGTTCTTCACCCGCAATCCCGACAGCAACGAAGGCCCGCGCGGCTCGCTGAACGTGCCGTTGACTGCCGGCTATAGCGCGGCGGTGGATCGCAAGGTGATTCCGTTGGGCAGTCTGTTGTGGCTGTCGACCACCCGCCCCGACGGCACGGCGCTGGTGCGTCCGGTCGCGGCGCAGGACACCGGTGGTGCGATTGTCGGTGAAGTGCGTGCGGATCTGTTCTGGGGCACCGGCGACGCAGCCGGGCAACTGGCCGGCGACATGAAACAACAGGGGCAGATCTGGATGCTCTGGCCTAAGGGGGCGGCGTTGCCGCAAGTGCCCCAAGTCGCCGACACTCCCAAAGACAAATCCTGAGTTGTTCAGCGTCTGACAATTAGCTATCGCGAGCAGGCTCACTCCTACAGGGGGACACGTTCCAATGTAGGAGTGAGCCTGCTCGCGATGGCGCCGGTAGCTACAAGCAAAGAATCAGACAGACACAAAGAAGAACGAAGCAATCAACCCCATCCCGACAAACCACACCAGCGACCGCAGAATCGCCCAGTCCGCCAGATAGCAGATGATGTACAGCAGGCGACTGGTGATAAACATCACCGCCAGCACATTCACCGTCACCAGCTGCGCGGTGCCTACCAGATGCGCGACAATCACCGCCGCGGCAAACGCCGGGGTCACTTCGAAACTGTTCAACTGCGCCGCATGCGCCCGTCGGGCCACGCCGTTCAGACTTTCCAGAAAGTCCCGGGGATCATGGTTGTCGCTCAGTCGGTAGCCGCCCACGGCCTTGGCCACGGCTGTGCAGATATAGGGCAGGAAAATCGCAATCAACACGCACCACAGAGCTACCGTCATAAAGCCGTCCTTCTTTGAGTGATGGAAAATGGCGGGCGGTCAGAACTTCATCACCAGCATGCCGATCAATACCAACCCACAGGCTAAGAGCCGCGGTCTGCCGAAAGGTTCTTTCAGGTAGCGCATGCCGAACAACACCACCAGGATCACGCTGATCTCGCGCAATGCCGCCGCCTCGGCAATCGAGCCCAACTGCATCGCCCACAGCACCAGAGCGTAGCTGAACAACACGCAGAACCCGACCGCCAGCCCCAGTTTCCATTGCTCGCGCCAGAACACCAGAAACGCCGGGCGTTTGGCGAACCATGCGAGCAACGGAAACGGCCAGGCGCTGAGCAGCGTGACCCAGACCAGGTAATCCAGCGGATGCGACCAGCGCCGTAAAGCCTGGCCGTCGATGTAGGTATAGCAACCGATGCACAGCCCGATCAGCGCCACCACCGGCAGCATCGACCACGGCAAATGCTTCCCGCCGCCGCCCTGCCAGAGCAGGCAAGCCATGCCCAACGGAATCAGCATGATGCCGAAGATCTGCTGCGCGCTGAGCACTTCGCCGGCGAAGATCAGGGTCAGCGCCAGCACCACCAGCGGCGACAAGCCACGCATCAGCGGATAGACCAACCCGAGGTCGCCGACCCGATAAGCCTGAATCAACAGATAGCGATAGAGCAGCTCGAACGCCGCCGAAGCCAGAATCCACGGCCAGATGTCCAGCGGCGGCAGGCTGATAAAGGGTGACACCAGCGCCACGAACAACAGCGCCACCGTGTCCATGCACGCCACTACCAACAACCGTTCGGCGCTGAACTTGATCAGGGTATTCCACGTCGCATGCAACAGCGCCGCCATCAACACCAGAACTGTCGCCAGCACGTCTCACTCCTTGATTTTTTTGTTGACCCTACACCAATGTGCGCGGCTGACCAACCGAGGGGACAGGATTGTGTCCCCACCCCGAATCAGCCCATCCAACCTTTGCGCCGAAGAATCGGGGCGCTGTCTTTCCACCTTCATCCAAAGGACCCCGGATGCTTGAACTCGTAGCCGCTTTCATCTGCCTCACCACCCTCCTCACTTTCGTGAACTACCGCTTCATCGGCCTGCCGCCGACCATCGGCGTGATGGTCACCGCACTGATGTTTTCCCTGTTGCTGCAAGGCCTGAGTGTGCTCGGCTACCCCGGCCTGGAAGAACGCGTGCAGCAACTGATCGGCCAGATCGACTTCGGCGATCTGCTGATGAACTGGATGCTGTCGTTCCTGCTGTTCGCCGGCGCTCTGCACGTCAACCTGAACGACCTGCGCAGCTACCGCTGGCCGATCGGCCTGCTGGCGACCTTCGGCGTGCTGATTGCCACCGCCGTGATCGGCAGCCTTGCCTATTACATTTTTGCCCTGTTCGGCTGGCACGTGAGCTTCCTGTATTGCCTGCTGTTCGGCGCGCTGATTTCGCCGACCGACCCGATCGCGGTGCTCGGCGTATTGCGTACGGCCAACGCCTCCAAGCCGCTGAAAACCACCATCGTCGGCGAATCGCTGTTCAACGACGGCACTGCAGTGGTGGTGTTCACCGTGCTGCTGGGCATCGCCCAACTGGGCGAGACGCCAACGATCAGCGCCACGGCCATGCTGTTCGTGCACGAAGCCATTGGCGGCGTGCTGTTCGGTGGGCTGATCGGTTATCTGGTGTACCGGATGATCAAGAGCGTCCAGCAGCATCAGATCACGGTGATGCTGACCCTGGCGCTGGTGATCGGCGGTTCGGCGATGGCCACCGAGCTGCACGTCTCGGCGCCGATTGCGATGGTGGTGGCCGGTCTGATCATCGGTAACCTGGGGCGCAACCTGGCGATGAACGACATGACCCGCAAGTACCTCGACGGTTTCTGGGAACTGCTCGATGACATGCTCAACGCCCTGCTGTTTGCGCTAATCGGCATGGAACTGTTGCTGCTGCCGTTCAACTGGGCGCACGTGGCGGCGGCCAGTCTGCTGGCGCTGGCGATTCTGCTCTCGCGCCTGCTCACCGTGGCCCCGGCCATCGTCCTGCTGCGCCGCTGGCGCACGGTGCCGCGCGGGACCATCCGCATCCTGACCTGGGGCGGTTTGCGCGGCGGTGTCTCGGTGGCACTGGCGCTGGCCCTGCCGCTGGGTCCGGAGCGCGATCTGCTGCTGAGCATCACCTACATCGTGGTGCTGTCGTCGATCCTGTTGCAGGGTCTGACCATCGGCAAACTGGTCAAGCACGCCACCCGTGACGAGCCAGCCACAGCGGCCGGGCCCGCACACTGACGCAGCACTGTGGCGCCGTCGCGGGATACCTTCATGGCGAGCCGCAGAGTAATTCGAGCAGATGCCGCATCGCCAACGGGCGGTGCGGCGTCGAGCCGTGCATCACCACCAGTTCTCGCGAATAACGCTGACCATCCTCCACCGGCAAGACATACAGTCCGTCGAGCGCCATCCCGACCCATTGCGGCACCAGTGACACCCCCATCCCCTGAGCAACGAGCATGATGATGGTTTCCAGCGCATCCAGCTCACACAGCACATTCGGCTCGATCGCCTGCTCGTCGAGGTATCGCTGAGCGATCTGTCCGCCCCATGAGCGTGCGTCATAACGAATGAATGGACCTTCGCGCAGTAGAGTTTCCAGCGACTGTCCGACGCGCGCGGCGGGCGCAACCAGAATCAGCGGCTCAACCTTGAGCACAGCCAGGGCCAATGCCTTCGGCGGCTGGAACGGCGGTCTGACCAGAATCGCCGCGTCCAGCTCGGCGTTGAGCACTTTTTCGTAAAGGCTTCGTGAGTCACCCGGTGTGATCTTCAACTTTAGATCCGGCGCGGAAATCGCCAGCCGCTCGATCAAGGCTGGCAACACCCCGGTCAGCGCCGTCGAGATTGCGCCGATCTTTACTTCACCGACCAACCCGTCGAGGTGCAAGTCGTCCTGCAACGCCTGCGCCTGTTCGATGATCGCCCTGATCTTCGGCAACATCAGCAGGCATTGATCCGAAGGGCGGGTCGCATGGGCCGTGCGCAGTAACAACGTGCAGCCCAGCGTACGTTCGAGGGCCTGGATACGCTGACTGATGGCCGCAGCCGTGCGATTTTCCCGCCGCGCGGCCGCCGCAATCGAACCGTTTTCAACCACGGCAACCAGGCTTTTCAGAAACCGAACATCCATAAGTTTTCCTTTCGCTCAGAACAAGGCGAAGCCGTTTTGCCCCGCCGCGGGGCCTGTTTACCCTGAACGCTCCTTCACTCAGGGATATCCCATGAACAGACCCTTTCACGCTGCATACCACGTTTGCGATCTGCAACAGACGCGGATTTTTTATCGGGATGTGTTGGGCTGCACCGAAGGCCGCAGCACCGAGACCTGGATCGACTTCGACTTTTTCGGCAATCAGCTTTCACTGCACCTGGGCGAACCTTTCGCCACTACCCGCACCGGACAGGTCGGCGAGCACAAGGTATTGATGCCACACATGGGCGTGGTGCTGCCGCTGGAAGAATGGCTGGCATTGGCCGAGCGCCTGACACGCCTTGGCACTGCTTTCGAGATCCCGCCGATGATCCGCTTCGCCGGCGAACCCGGCGAGCAACGCACGATGTTCTTTCTCGATCCCAGCGGCAATCCGCTGGAAGTCAAAGGCTTCAAGGACTTCAACGGTCTGTTCGCCCATTGATTCCACCCCCAACAAACACAAGAAAAAAGGGGCACAACATGAGCAACAAGAAAACCACCGGTCTGGTCACTCGCATCATGATCGGGCTCGCCGCCGGGGTCATTGTCGGCATCCTTCTCAACCAGTTTCCCGAATACAAGGGCTGGTTCATCGACAATCTGCTGCAACCGGCAGGCGATTTGTTCATCAGACTGATGAAGATGATCGTGGTCCCGCTGGTGTTTGCCTGCATGGTGGTTGGCATTGCCGGAGCCGGCAGTACCAAGGCGCTGGGCAGGGTCGGAATCAAAACGCTGGTGTATTTCTTCACGATCACCAGCATCGCCATCGTCTTCGGACTGGTCGTCGGCAATGTATTCCAGCCCGGCGCTGGCGCGGACTTCAGCAGTACCTTGCAGGCACCGGTCAGCGGACTCGCTACTTCGGGCGAAACGCAAAACCTTGGCCGCACCTTGGTCAATATCGTTCCCGACAACATTGTCCTGGCCATGTCTCAGGGCAAACTATTGTCGGTGCTGTTTTTCGCCATCCTGTTCGGCTGCGCCCTGTCGATGCTGCCCGAGCAGCAGAAAGCGCCGTTGATCGCAGTGATGCAGGCGGTCTCGGACACCATGTTCAAGGTCACGCACCTGGTCATGCACTATTCACCGATCGGCATCTTCGGCCTGATCGGCGTCACCGTGGCGAGCTTCGGTCTAAGTGCCTTGCTGCCACTGGCCAAGCTGATCGGCATCACCTACGTGGCGGTGTTGCTGTTCGCGCTGTGCGTGTTGGGTGTGGTGGCGCGAATGGCCGGGATCCGTTTTTTCCACCTGATCCGCGAAATACGCAGTGAACTGCTGCTGGCTTACAGCAGTGCTGCATCGGCCACGGTGATGCCGCAGTTGATCGAGAAAATGGAGCGTTACGGGGCACCGCGCCCGATCACCAGCATGGTCATTCCATTGGGTTACTCGTTCAATCTGGACGGCGCATCATTGTTCGCAGGGCTGGGCACGTTGTTCATCGCCCAGGCTTACGGCATCGAGCTGGGCCTGGCGGATCAGGCGATGCTGGTGTTGATCATGGTGCTGACATCGAAAGGCGCGGCGGGCGTACCGGGGTTCATGTTCATCATTCTGACGGCAACACTGACTGCCGCCGGGTTGCCGGTGGAAGGCGTGGCGATCATCGCCGGCGTCTACCGCTTGATGGACATGCCGGTGACAGCACTCAATGTATTGGGCAATGCGCTGGCGCCGCTGGTCATCGCGCGCTGGGAAGGCCAGCTCAAGGCACCGCAGAGCGAAGCGGTCATAGCGACGGTCAGTCCACCGTTCAAGGCCTGACGCTATTTGGCCTTGCTGTCGGCGTCATCCTCGCGGGGTTCGTCAGAGTCTGGTTTATCAGTCTTTGGCGCCCCGCTCTCGCTGCGGATCTGCGCATGGCTGATCAGGGCGAAAATGAAACTGCCGCCGATGATATTCCCCGCCAGCGTGGGCCCGGCGAACACCCTCCAGAAATCACTCCACGGCAATTCGCCGGCAAACACCAGATACGACACTTCCGCCGAACCGACCACGATGTGGGTGAAGTCGCCCAGCGCCATCAAATAGGTGATGAGGATGATGATCCACATCTTGGCGCTCTCCATGGACGGGATCATCCAGACCATGGTGGCGATCATCCAGCCGGAGACGATGCCCTTGGCGAACATCTGGCTGGCGTGGTTTTCCATGACCTTGCGGCCGTTTTCAAGGAAGGCGTGATCGGTCTTGCTGTCGAAGATCGGCAACTCGAGCATCACGTACGCCACCAGAATCGTGCCGCACAAATTGCCGAACAGGACGACGCCCCACAACCGGATCAGCCGACCGAAGTTGCGTATCGTTGGTTTGGTCATGACCGGCAGGACCGCAGTCAGGGTGTTTTCGGTGAATAGTTGCTGGCGGGCAAGGATCACCGCCAGAAAGCCTGCGCAGTAGCCGAAACTGGCGATCACCTTGAATTCGTCGCCCTCGGGCAGGCGTGAGTTGAGCAGGCCCATGCCCATCAGCGACAGGCCCATGGTCAGCCCGGCAGCAAGCGCCGACCACCACAATGCAGCAATGCTGCGCTCCAGCTCCTGGTCGCCCTGGGTGCGGATGATTTCATGCAGAACCGCCGCGCGCGGCGGCTGGTTTTTCTCGACTTCGTGTTGCTCCTGGGCCGAGAGGTCGGGGGTCTTGCCGTCTGTCGGGGTGCTCATGGCGTGGGAACCGTGGGGGGCTTTTAGCTACGACCCCCGTCGTTCACAGCTGTTCACTGAGCAGATGAATCTTCGGTGGATACAAAACCGCATTCGCGAGCAAGCCCGCTCCCACAGTTGACCGAGATGCGGGGCAGCACGCGGTCTGATGTGGGAGCGGGCTTGCTCGCGAAGGGCGCACCGCCGATGTCACTTGGTGACTAATTCATCTTCCTGAAACTGATCTTTCACATATTTGATTTCAGTGCGCCCGTGCGGTGCCGGCAGACCGTCTTCACCGAGGTTGACGAAGACCATCTTCTCCACCGTGAGGATGCTCTTGCGGGTGATCTTGTTGCGCACCTCGCAAGTCAGGGTGATCGAGGTACGGCCAAACTCGGTGGCGGTGATGCCCAGTTCGATGATGTCGCCCTGGCGCGAGGCGCTGACGAAGTTGATCTCGGAAATGTACTTGGTCACCACGCGCTGATTGCCCAACTGGACGATGGCGTAGATCGCCGCTTCTTCGTCGATCCAGCGCAACAGGCTGCCGCCGAACAGGGTGCCGTTGGGGTTCAGGTCTTCGGGTTTTACCCATTTGCGGGTGTGGAAATTCATGTTCACTCCTGAGCGTTTGCCGAAAGATGACGCCATCTTGGCAGACCGAGCGGTCAGGCTCCATGAGCCTTCTACTATGGTCGCTATTAGCGATCTTCATTTGGCCGACAGAAACCCTTTGGAAGATCAGTCTAGACGGCTATAATCGCCACCGTTTCAAAACGGTCATCTTCAATTGGTACCGTTTTCCCGCCACCTGTCCGAGGGGCGCTGCAGCAGGTTCAACCTGTCAGGCTCGGATGGGGCGTTGACTGGCTCAGGCCAGACACTAAACGCACAACGGCGCCCATTCGCATACATTACGAATGGAGGCTCTTCATGAGCGCTGTTATCACGCCTGCCGATTTTAACGATTACAAAGTTGCCGACATGTCCCTGGCTGCCTGGGGCCGTCGCGAAACCATCATCGCCGAGTCGGAAATGCCGGCCCTGATGGGTCTGCGTCGCAAGTACTCCGGCGAACAGCCGTTGAAAGGCGCCAAGATCCTCGGCTGCATCCACATGACCATTCAGACTGCCGTGCTGATCGAAACCCTGGTTGCCCTGGGTGCCGAAGTACGCTGGTCGTCCTGCAACATTTTCTCGACTCAGGATCAGGCTGCTGCCGCTATCGCTGCTGCCGGCATCCCGGTTTTCGCCTGGAAAGGCGAGACTGAAGAAGAGTACGAGTGGTGCCTGGAGCAGACCATCCTGAAGGATGGCGCACCATGGGACGCCAACATGATCCTCGACGACGGCGGCGACCTGACCCAGCTGCTGCACGACAAGTACCCACAAGTACTGGATCGCGTTCACGGCGTGACCGAAGAAACCACCACCGGCGTACACCGTCTGCTGGACATGCTGGCCAAGGGCGAACTGCGCATCCCGGCCATCAACGTCAACGACTCGGTAACCAAGTCCAAGAACGACAACAAGTACGGCTGCCGTCACAGCCTGAACGATGCGATCAAGCGCGGTACCGACCACCTGCTGTCCGGCAAGCAAGCGCTGGTCATCGGTTACGGTGACGTGGGCAAGGGCTCGGCCCAGTCCCTGCGTCAGGAAGGCATGATCGTCAAAGTCTCCGAAGTTGACCCGATCTGCGCCATGCAGGCCTGCATGGACGGTTTCGAACTGGTTTCGCCGTTCATCGACGGTATCAACGACGGTTCCGAAGCAAGCATCGACAAAGCGCTGCTGGGCAAGATCGACCTGATCGTGACCACCACCGGTAACGTCAATGTTTGCGACGCGAACATGCTCAAAGCGCTGAAGAAGCGTGCTGTTGTCTGCAACATCGGTCACTTCGACAACGAAATCGACACCGCTTTCATGCGCAAGAACTGGGCATGGGAAGAAGTGAAGCCACAGGTACACAAGATCCACCGTACCGGCCCGGGCGCATTCGACGCGCAGAACGACGACTACCTGATCCTGCTGGCCGAAGGCCGTCTGGTGAACCTGGGCAACGCCACTGGCCACCCAAGCCGCATCATGGACGGTTCGTTCGCCAACCAGGTTCTGGCGCAGATCTTCCTGTTCGGCCAGAAGTACGCCGACCTGTCGCCAGCCCAGAAAGCCGAGCGTCTGACCGTTGAAGTACTGCCGAAGAAACTCGACGAAGAAGTGGCCCTGGAAATGGTTCGCGGCTTCGGCGGCGTGGTCACTCAACTGACCAAGCAACAGGCTGACTACATCGGCGTGACCGTCGAAGGCCCGTTCAAGCCGCACGCTTACCGCTACTGATTGACGCGACGGCCTGCTCTCCCTGTGGGAGCGGGCTTGCTCGCGAAAGCGGTATGTCATTCAACATTGGTGTTGCCTGACCCGCCGCTTTCGCGAGCAAGCCCGCTCCCACATGGGCCGTGCAAGCCTCACAGGCTTCGTGTTTCCAAGGGTATTTCCCATGTCCCAAGACCGTCGCTACAGCTTCGAGTTCTTCCCGACCAAGACCGATGCTGGGCAAGAAAAACTGCTCGCCACTGCCCGTCAGTTGGCCACTTACAACCCCGATTTCTTTTCCTGCACCTATGGCGCTGGTGGTTCGACCCGTGATCGCACCCTCAACACCGTTCTGCAACTGGAAAGCGAAGTCAAAGTACCGGCCGCACCGCACCTGTCGTGCGTCGGCGACAGCAAGGACGACCTGCGCGGCCTGCTGAACGAGTACAAGGCAGCCGGTATCAAGCGCATCGTTGCCCTGCGCGGCGACCTGCCGTCCGGCATGGGCATGACCAGCGGCGAGCTGCGTCACGCCAATGAACTGGTGGAATTCATTCGTGAAGAAACCGGTGATCACTTCCACATCGAAGTCGCCGCTTACCCGGAGATGCATCCGCAAGCGCGCAACTACGAAGACGATCTCGCCAACTTCGTGCGCAAGGCCCGCGCCGGTGCCGACAGCGCGATCACCCAGTACTTCTTCAACGCCGACAGCTACTTCTACTTCGTCGACCGTTTGCAGGCGCAGGGTGTCGATCTGCCGATCGTGCCGGGGATCATGCCGATCACCAACTACAGCAAGCTGGCACGTTTCTCAGATGCCTGCGGTGCGGAAATCCCGCGCTGGATCCGCAAGCAACTGGAAGCCTACGGCGATGACAGCCAAAGCATTCAGCGCTTTGGCGAGCAGGTCGTCAGCGAAATGTGCGAACGTCTGCTGCAGGGTGGCGCACCGGGGTTGCACTTCTATTCCATGAACCAGGCCGAACCGAGCCTGGCGATCTGGAACAACCTGAAGCTGCCGCGCTAAGCAACACCCGAGCAAGACCCGAAGATCGCAATTTTTGACAGTGTTCCGGCTCTGCGAACCCTGCCAGAAGCTGCGATCTTTTTCTTTTAACGCCCGAAACAGAGCTTGTGCAGCCACTTTCTGGCTCTTTCGCGTTTCTCGTCGTAATCTCAAGCCATGCCTTTGATCACGCAGTTATTCGCCGTGCTGGTTTTTGCTTGCCTGAGCTTTGCCGCTCGGGGCGAGAAGTTGCGTATTGTCACCGAGCCATGGGCGCCTTATGTCTACGAAGAGGGCGGCAAGAACCTCGGGCTGGACTACGAAACCACTGCCATTGTGTTCAAGCGCCTGGGGATCGAGGTCGAGTGGCAGTTCCTGCCATGGAAGCGCTGCCTGTCGATGCTTGAAACCGGCCAGGCCGACGGCGCGCTGGACATCTTTCACAGCGCCGAACGCGACGCCACCCTGCTCTACCCCAGCGAACCGCTGTCGGACGTCGAGTTCGTGATGTTCTACGCCAACGACCGCCCGCACCCGTTCCATAAGCTCGAAGACCTCAAAGGCCTGACCATCGGCACCTCGCCGGGATATCTGTACAGCCCGGACTTCAGCGAATCCTTGCTGTTCACCCGTGAACCGGCGCCAACCCACGAGGCGAACTTCGGCAAACTGCTGCGCGGGCGCATCGACTTGCTGATCACCGATCGCCGTGTGGGTCAGCATTTGCTCGATCAACTGAATATCCGCGATCAGATCACCGAAAACCCCACCGTCATTAGTCGTCAGAGCCAATTTCTGGCGGTTCGACGCAATGCCGGGATGGATCTACTGGTGCAGCGTTTCGGCGCCGAACTCAAGCGTTTCAAGCGTGAACCGGCCTATGCCGAGCTGAGCGCACGCTACGGCGCAGCCCCGGCCGGCACCGCGCCGCTGGGCAACGCCTCGGCCAGCCGCAAAACCGTTGAGCAGCAGGAAAGCAGCGCGCAGTGATTGCTCTGTTATACTCCGGCGTTCCCGCCAGGCTCACGCCCGGACGCCCGGAACCGTAACAGGCCTCTAGACCCGCTACAGCGCAGCTTTTCAGCCCGCGCGAGCGCTCCTGACGTGCCTTCGAGACCGCAGCTGGACCGGACGGGATCGCGTCCTCTTAAACGCGATTCGCGCCAGGCAAGACTCCCATTGGGCCAAGCCCTAACTAAAACAGGATTACTCATGTCCTTTGCTTCCCTCGGTCTCTCCGAGGCTTTAGTCCGTGCCATCGAAGATGCGGGCTATACCGAGCCTACTCCGGTGCAACAGCGGGCCATTCCCGCCGTGTTGCAAGGTCGCGACCTGATGGTTGCGGCACAGACAGGTACCGGTAAAACCGGCGGTTTCGCCCTTCCGATCCTGGAGCGGTTGTTCCCCAACGGTCACCCGGACAAATCCCAGCGTCATGGCCCGCGCCAACCGCGCGTATTGGTCCTGACTCCGACCCGCGAACTCGCGGCCCAGGTTCACGAGAGCTTCAAGATCTACGCCCGTGACCTGAAATTCGTCAGCGCCTGCATCTTCGGCGGCGTCGGCATGAACCCACAGGTTCAGGCCATGTCCCGTGGTGTTGACGTGCTCGTTGCCTGCCCGGGTCGCTTGCTCGACCTCTGCGGCCAGGGCAGCGTTGACCTGTCCCACGTCGAAATCCTCGTCCTCGACGAAGCCGACCGCATGCTCGACATGGGTTTTGTGCACGACGTGAAGAAAGTCCTCGCGCGTCTGCCAGCCAAGCGTCAGAACCTGCTGTTCTCGGCGACCTTCTCCAAAGACATCACCGACCTTGCCGGCAAGCTGCTGCACAACCCGGAACGCATCGAAGTGACGCCGCCGAACACCACGGTCGAGCGCATCGAACAACGCGTCTTCCGTCTGCCGGCCAGCCACAAGCGTGCCCTGCTGGCGCACCTGATCACCGCAGGCGCCTGGGAACAGGTGCTGGTGTTCACCCGCACCAAGCACGGCGCCAACCGTCTGGCCGAGTACCTGGACAAACACGGCCTGCCGGCTGTGGCGATCCACGGCAACAAGAGCCAGAACGCTCGCACCAAAGCCCTGGCCGACTTCAAGGCCGGTGAAGTGCGTATCCTGGTGGCCACCGACATCGCTGCTCGCGGTCTGGACATCGATCAGTTGCCACACGTGGTCAACTTCGAACTGCCGAACGTCGATGAAGACTACGTGCACCGTATCGGCCGTACGGGCCGTGCCGGTCGTTCGGGCGAGGCGATCTCGCTGGTTGCGCCGGACGAAGAAAAACTGCTGAAAAGCATCGAACGCATGACCAAGCAGAAAATCGCCGACGGCGACCTGATGGGCTTCGATTCGAGCACCATTGAAGCCGAGAAACCGGAAGTGCGTGAGCGTCCGGACGTGCGCAATCCACGCAATCCACGTGGCCCACGCGGCGACGGCCCGAATGGCGGCGGTGGCGGCGGTCGTAAAGACAAAGGCAAAGACAAGGGCAAGGAAAAACCGGCCGGTGAACGTGGCGAGCGTCCTGCCCGTCAGCAGAAGCCGCGCGAAGGCACTCCAGCCCGTGAACAGCGCCCAAGCCAGCCGCCACGTGCTGCTGCCGATCGCGCACCGGACGAGTTCCTCGACGACGATATCGACAACTTCGGTAACCGCGTTGACTACGTGCCGAAGCCGGCTCCTGCTGGCGGTCGCGGCCGTCGTCCAGGCGCACCGGCTCAGGGCGCAGGCGCAGGTTCGGGCGCACCACGCGGCGGTCAGTCGCAGGGTCGTCAGAACGGTCCGCGCAACAGCAACGGTTCGAGCACCGGCACCCCGCCGGCCAAACGCAGCGGCCCGCGCAACGGCGCACCGCGTGATGGTCAGTCGGCTCGTCGTGACGAGTCCTCCTCGTCGTCGCGCAACCGCCGTCCAGCTCGTGACGATCAGCCACGTAGCGAGCCAGCCGTACAGAACCCGCGCAGCACCGGGCCGAAGATCATGCACAAGGAATCGAAAGCCGACCGCTTCCCGACGCCTGAGCAGCTCGATCAACTGCCAAGCCGCCCGCGTGGCGAAAAACCAGCACTGCTGACCCGCAATCGCTGATTTGACGCTGCAATGAAAAATGCCCTGACTCGCAAGAGCCGGGGCATTTTTTATGGACGACCCAAACCCGCTTTCCTACAGGGGGAATTGTGTTTTGGCGGGCAATAAAAAACGCCCCCGGCCTTTCGACCGGGGGCGTTTTTCTGTGGTGGGGGAAAGTTATTTAACTTTCACGCCTTCCAGCGAGATATCCAGATCTGCAGTTTGCGAGGTAGGACCTGGGCCCTTGATCCCGAAATCGTTCAGGTTCAGGGTGGTCTTGGCGTTGAAGCCAGCACGCTCGCCGCCCCATGGATCCTTGCCTTCGCCGTTGAACGTGGCTTTGAAGGTCACAGGCTTGGTCACGCCGTGCAGGGTCAGGTCGCCGGTCACGTCAGCAGTCTTTTCACCGGTCGACTTAACGGCGGTGGAGACGAACTTGGCATCAGCAAACTTGCCCACGTCGAGGAAGTCTTTGCTGGCGATGTGCTTGTCACGTTCAGCGTGGTCCGACCACAGGCTGGCGGTTTTCACGTCGACAGCGATCTTGCTGGCTTCAGGCTTGGCCGAATCCCACGAGAACGTACCGTCGAAATCCTTGAAAGTACCGTGGATGAAGCTGTAACCCAGGTGGCTGATTTTCCAGTCAACGAAGGCGTGCCGACCTTCCTTGTCGATTTTGTAATCCGCTGCCATGGCCTGAGCCGAGAGCAGTGCAGAACCGATTGCCAGAGCGGCCAGAGTCTTTTTCAACATGCTTTCTTTTCCTTTGAGTCGAGGTTGAATTTCAGGCTTTGCGACCGAGCATTCGCGTCAGGGTCGCATCACGATCGATAAAGTGGTGCTTCAATGCTGCCAACGCATGGAGGCCGGAAAAAATTACCAGCGCCCACGCCAGCCAGAGATGAATCACCCCAGCGGTATCTGCCTGATCCGGTAGCCCGGAGACCAGTGCAGGAACTTCAAACAGGCCAAACACCGGGATCCCGACACCGTCTGCGGTGGAAATCAGGTAACCGGCAATCATCACAGCGAACAGCGCCAGATAAAGAAACCCGTGGCCGAATTTGGCGCCAATGCGGGTCATGCGGCTGTAGCTTTGCAGTGTTGGTGGCGGTGGGCTGATAAAGCGCCAGAGTACCCGCAACACCATCACACCCAACAACACCAGACCGATGCTCTTGTGCAGATCCGGCGCGTCTTTGCGCCAGCTGCTGTAGTAATCCAGCCCCACCATCCACAGACCCAGTGCGAACAGCCCGAAGACTGCCAGCGCCACGCCCCAGTGCATGAAGATGCTGACCCAACCATAGCGTGAAGAAGAGTTACGTAGCTGCATTGCCCAAATCCTGTGAGAACTGCGAACCAAGACTAGCGAGTTATCTATCGAATTAAAGCGGAAAATTTTGCTTTGAAGTATCGAGAAATACGATCAAGAGTCTGTAAGTGGCTTGTTAAGGAAAGATTAAAGGGAAAAGTGTGGCGGGATGTTGTTTCTAAGCAATGGATTTTTGTTGGCAGAGCTGGCCCTATCGCGAGCAGGCTCACTCCTACAGTTGGCCGTATTCCAATTGGAGAAATGCGATCCCCTGTAGGAGTGAGCCTGCTCGCGATAGCAGTCCTACAGGCAAAAAAAAGCGCGGCATAAAAGCCGCGCTTCTTCATTCACCGCAAGGCTTACTGCGCCTTGGTCTCGGTCGTTGCAGCAGGCTTGGCCGCTGGCTTCTTCGCCGGTTCAGCCTTTTTCGCAGCAGGCTTGGCTGCGGCTTTCTTCGCGTCGGTTTTGGCCGCCGGCTTTTTCGCCGCAGGCTTGGCTGGCGCTTTCTTCGCCGGCTCGGTTTTCACCGGAGCGGCTGGTTTCGGTGCTTCCACCGGAGCTGGCGCAGGGGCTGGAGCCGGTGCAGGCGCTGGGGCCGCTGGAGCTGGAGTTGGCTCAGGCGCCTTCACAGGCTCTGGCTTCTTCTCGTCATCCGAACCACCGAACAGGTTGCTGAAGAAGTTGCCCTTCTTCGCCGCCACGGCACCCGCCGCGCCTGCTGCTGCAGCCGGAACCACTTTGACCGGTTCAAACGACTTGCCGGCTGCCAGATCTTCAACCTGACTGGCCGCACGCTGACCGGTGCGCAGTGCGCCTTCCAGAGTGCCCGGGTACAGGGTGTCGGTGTGTTCGCCGGCGAACGTTACGCGTTGCAGCGGACGTTCCCACAGGCGCCAGAACTTGCTGATCTGGCCCGGGCCGTAAGCCAGGTAGGCGCCGCCCATCGACGGGTCGGTGCTGTAACGACGGATCTCATAACCGGTGAACGAGCCACGGGCCTGTGGATAAAACGCGTGCAGACGGATCAGCACCTGATCGACCATCTGCTTGTCGCCGAATGCCTGCATTACGCGAGCGTTGTCGCCGGACAGGTTGATCACCACGTTGGCGCCGCCCTTCAGCGCAGGCTCGATCCACAACATGCCGAGGCCAGTGTTGCTGTAGATCTCACCGGACATGCGCGCCTTGCTTTCCCAGACTGGCGTCTTGAACTTCAGCATGATCTGGTCGCGCCAGCCGTAGTTGATGCCCTTGATCGCAGCCAGGTGCTGGGCATCCAGCGCAGGCGTCAAAGCAATCTTGTTCAGCGCACGCAATGGCACGGCCAGTACGACGTAATCAGCCTGGTAGCCAACACTGCCGACCTTGACGGTCACGCCGTCCTTGTCCTGATTGATCGCTGACACCGGCGAGTTGGTCTTGATCGTCTTGATCTGTTTGACGAACGCCTGGGCCAGCACCTGACTGCCGCCGACCAGACGCGAAGCACGCAGGTCACGGTCGGAGACGCCGCGATACACGCGGTTCTGCTGGGCGAAATACAGCAACGACAGACGCGAAGGTTCGTCGTAGTGAGTACGGATGTCCTGGTTGATCAACTGGCGCGCGGTGGCCGGCAGATTCTGCTTGTCGAGCCAGCTCGACACGGTGATTTGGTCCAGCGCGTGCAGCGTGCTGGTCGCCGCCGGGTTCTGCGGGTCGTCGATCGAGCGCGCCAGATCGTCGAGGGTTTTCTGGTAGCGCTTCAAGGCGTCGGCGGTGACCGGTTGCTTGGTCGCCAGATCAGCGGCGGAGAAATACTCGCCGTCGATCAGATAACCCGGCGTACGCACGAATTCCGGAGCCGGCGTGGTGCCCAGCTTGAAGGTCGAGACGTACTTGTTCAGCACCGGTTGGGTCTTGTCGTTGCCGATCCACTCGCTGGTGGCCATGCCGGAGCGACCGCCCAGGCTCGGTTTGGCCTCCAGCAGGGTGACCTGCCAGCCCTTGTTCTGCAGCTCGTAAGCCGCGGTCAGGCCCGACAGGCCGCCGCCGATCACAATTGCGGTTTTATCCTTGGCCAGCGCCGTAACGCTGAACAGCCCCAACATCACCAGCGCACAGGCGCGCAGCCAACCGACAGACATTCAGCGAACTCCGGAAATACACGTAGGAAAAAGCAGTTTTGCGGGTCAGACGACCCAAAGAACCGCGAAGAATACGTCAGCCATCAAAACGCCGCCAGCGACGTCTATCGGCCCATACAAAGTAGCTCAATCGACGCAATGGGTTGTCCTGGCGCGATGCATTGCATAGGCTTGCGCGATTGTTCGCCCGCGCCTGACGCGAGCCGCCTCGAGGAGACTGTAAATGGGCCTGAATAACCAGTGGATGCAACGCGACCTCGCGGTGCTGTGGCATCCCTGCACCCAGATGAAAGACCACGAACAGCTGCCGCTGATCCCGATCAAGCGCGGTGAAGGCGTGTGGCTCGAAGACTTCGAAGGCAAGCGCTACCTCGACGCCGTCAGCTCCTGGTGGGTCAACGTGTTCGGCCACGCCAACCCGCGCATCAACCAGCGCATCAAGGATCAGGTCGATCAACTGGAACACGTGATTCTTGCCGGTTTCAGCCATCAGCCGGTGATCGAACTGTCCGAGCGTCTGGTGAAGATGACCCCGGAAGGCCTGAACCGGGTGTTCTACGCCGATAACGGTTCGTCCTGCATCGAAGTCGCGCTGAAAATGAGCTTTCACTACTGGCTCAACCGCGGCCAACCGAACAAAAAGCGCTTTGTCACCCTGACCAACAGCTACCACGGCGAAACCATGGCAGCGATGGCCGTTGGCGACGTGCCGCTGTTCACCGAAACCTACAAAGCCCTGCTGATGGACACCATCAAGGTGCCGAGCCCCGATTGTTACGGGCGCCCTGAAGGCATGAGCTGGGAAGAACATTCGCGCAACCTGTTCGCGGCCATGGAACAGACTCTGGCCGAAAATCATGACAGCGTCGCGGCAGTGATCGTCGAACCGCTGATTCAGGGCGCCGGCGGCATGCGTATGTATCACCCGGTGTACCTCAAGCTGCTGCGCGAATCCTGCGATCGCTACGGCGTGCATTTGATCCTCGACGAAATCGCTGTCGGCTTCGGCCGCACCGGGACCATGTTCGCCTGTGAACAGGCCGGCATCCGCCCGGATTTCCTCTGCCTGTCCAAGGCCCTGACCGGCGGCTACCTGCCGCTGGCCGCATGCCTGACCACCGATGAGGTCTACAGCGCGTTCTACGACGACTATCCAACCTTGCGCGCCTTCCTGCATTCGCACAGCTACACCGGCAACCCGCTGGCCTGTGCGGCGGCACTGGCGACGCTGGA
Source organism: Pseudomonas sp. P8_229 (assembly GCF_034008635.1). Lineage (NCBI taxonomy): Bacteria > Pseudomonadati > Pseudomonadota > Gammaproteobacteria > Pseudomonadales > Pseudomonadaceae > Pseudomonas > Pseudomonas sp. P8_229. The sequence goes on from NZ_CP125378.1 coordinate 2,490,069, forward strand.
TATCTTCGAGCAGGACAACGTCATCGAGAACAACAAGGCCCTGGCCCAGCGCATGGCCTCGGCCACCGCGCATCTGGTCGATCACCCGAACGTCTCGGAAGTGCGCCAGACCGGCATGGTCCTGGCGATCGAGATGGTCAAGGATAAGGCCACGAAAGAGGCCTACCCTTGGCAGGAACGTCGCGGTTTGAAAGTGTTCCAGCATGCTTTGGAGCGTGGCGCGCTGCTGCGTCCGCTGGGCAGCGTGGTGTATTTCCTGCCGCCATACGTGATCACCCCGGAGCAGATCGACTTCCTTGCCGAAGTCGCCAGCGAAGGCATCGACATCGCCACGCGTGACAGCGTCAGCGTCGCTGTGCCGAAAGATTTCCACCCCGGCTTCCGCGATCCGGGCTAACCGTGACCGCTCGTTCCCACGCGCAGCAAAGGAATGCAGCCCGGGACGCTCCGCGTCCCAAAGCGGACGCAGAGCGTCCATTGAGGCATTCCCACGCAGAGCGCGGGAACGATCTAATCTGAGAGACCCGAAATGAGACTGTCCCGCTTCTTTATCGACGCCCCCCTGAGCACCGGCGAACACGAACTGCCGGAAGCCCAGGCGCATTACATCAGCCGCGTGCTGCGCATGGCCGAGGGCGATGCGGTGCAGTTGTTCGACGGCTCCGGCCATGAATTTCGCGGCGCCCTGCTGGACGTCGGCAAGAAGCGTGTGACCGTGCAGATCGACGAGCAACTGGCCGGCCAGGTCGAGTCGCCATTGCAGATCCACCTCGGCCAGGGCCTGTCCCGGGGCGAGCGCATGGACTGGGCGATCCAGAAAGCCACCGAGCTGGGTGTGAATGAAATCACCCCGATCTTCAGTGATCGCTGCGAAGTCCGCCTGAAGGACGAACGCGCCGACAAACGCCTGCTGCACTGGCGTCAGGTGGCGATCAGCGCCTGTGAGCAGTGCGGCCGTTCGCGGGTGCCGGTGATTCATCCGCCGGTGTTGTTGGCTGACTGGATCAAGCAGACCGAAGCCGAGTTGAAACTGGTGCTGCACCCTGTGGCGGAGCCGCTGGTGAGCCATGCCAAACCGGCGACGCTGGCGTTCCTGATCGGGCCTGAAGGTGGTTTGACGGATGCCGAAGTCGAGCAGGCCAAAGGCAACGGCTTCCACGCCGCCCGCCTCGGCCCGCGCGTGTTGCGTACCGAGACGGCGCCGGTGGTTGCACTGGCGGTAGCCCAGCAGCTTTGGGGTGATTTCTAGGGCCTCTTCGCGAGCAAGCCCGCTCCCACAGTAGATCTTGGGTGTACACAAAGTTTGTGCTCACTGGACATCCACTGTGGGAGCGAGCTTGCTCGCGAAAAGCTTCACCTCGGTCTAACTGTCACTCCACCGGATCACTGACAGGCTTGGCAATAATCGCCTTCAACTCGCTGGTCATCGGAAACTCCAGGTTCAACCCTTTCGGCGGAATCGGCTGTTCGAACCAGCGTTTGTAAATCCCATTGATCTCCCCCGAACGATACAGCTCAGCCAACGCGCCATTCACCAACGCGAGGAACTGCGGATCGTCCTTGCGCACCATGCAGCTGTAGATCTCCCGCGACTGCTCCTCCCCGACCACCACCCAGTGATGCGGATCGCGCGCCTTGGCCCGTTCGCCGTAGAGCAACGCGTCGTCCATGTAGAACGCCACCGCCCGCCCCGACTCGAGCATCTGGAATGCCTCGCCATGATCCTTGGCGCTGATCACTGACATATCGAGCTTGTGATCGTGGTTGTAGCTCTTCAGATAGCGCTCGTTGGTGGTGCCCGCCGTGGTCACCACGTTCTTGCCACGCAGATCGTCGAAGCGCTGGATGCCACTGTCCCTGGCGGTCAGCAACTGCCCTTTGACGTAAATGAACCCGTAGGAGAACGACACCTGTTTCTGCCGCTCGGCGGTGACTCCGGTGGAGCCGCACTCAAGGTCGACCGTGCCGTTCTGCACCAGTGGAATGCGCGTCTGCGAGGTGACGAGGTTGTACTTCACCTTCAGCTCCGGCCGCGCCAGTTGCTGGCGGATACGTTCGACAACCTTGCCGGCCAGATCCACCGAATAACCCATCGGCTGACCGCTCTGATCGCCCACGTAAGAGAACGGCACCGACGCATCGCGATAACCCAGGGTGATGCTGTTGGCGCTGGCGATTTTGCCAAGAGTGCCGGTCAGCGGCGCCTCATTGGCCTGAGCCTGACTGCCGAGCAGCAGCCCCAAAGTACAGGCAAGCAACGTGATTTTTTGCATTGTTATTCTCCGTTGTGGGCATTGTTGTTTTTGAACGGTGAAGCATCAGTCAATCACGCCGCACGGGGATTGAAGCCGTGCAGATCAATAGAGGTACGTTGCTGGCCAATCAGTTCGCTGAGCAACCGTCCGCTGCCACAGGCCAAAGTAAAACCGAGCGCACCGTGGCCAAGGTTCAGCCACAGATTGCGATACGCCGTGGCACCCAGCAGCGGCACGCCAGTGGGCGTCGCCGGGCGCATACCGGCCCATTCCACGGCGGCCTCATAGTTTCCGGCGTCGGGGAAGGTGTCGCGCGCCTGACGCTTGATCAGCGCCAGCCGCTGAGGATCGACCGCCGGATCGAAACCGACAATGTCGACCATCGCCGCCACCCGCAACTGTTCGCCGATGCGCGCGTAGACGATCTTGCGGTCGTAGTCGGTGATGCTCATGTCCGGTGCCCGATGTTCAGCGCCGATCGGCACCGTCAGGCTGTAGCCCTTGAGCGGATACAGCGGCAGGCGCAGGCCGGGCAACGCCAGCAGTGGGCTGCGATGGCCGGCGGCGATCACCAGTTGTTCAACCGGCAGCACTTCGCTACCCAGTTCGATAGCGCTGACGGCGCCATTGCTGTGGCGAATCCCGGTCACGGCCTGACCAAGGCGAAACTCACAACGCCCAGAGGCGCGCAATCGCGCGGCCAGTTGCAGGCAAAACCCATGGCAGTCGCCCACTTCTTCGTCCGGCGTGTAGATCGCCCCGACAAACGCGGCGTCGGCCAACGCGGGTTCCAGTTGCGCGCATTCGGCAGCGGACAACACCTGCTGTTGCTGCGGGTCGGCCAGGCCCTTGCGCGCATGTTCAAAGCTGCCGGCGTTGCGGAAGGTCACGAGTTTGCCGTTACGACGCCAGTGGAATCCACTCAGGCCGTCATCCTCGCGCCAGTGCTTCAGCGTGCGTTGGCTGAGCAGCGCCAGACGCAACAGATGCGCGGCGTTCTCGCGGTTGACCGAAGTGCGGCAGGCGCCGAGGAACGCGGCCATCCAGCGCCACTGCGCCGGATCCAGACGTGGGCGCAGCTTGAGCGGTGAGTCGCCGCGCAGCATCCAGCCCAGCGCCTGCAACGGCACCCCGGCATCGGCCAGCGGTGCGACATAGCGATAGGACAACTGGCCGCCGTTGGCGAAACTGGTTTCGACGCCGAGCGCATCCCGCGCTTCGATCACCGTCACCTCAAAACCGTCGCGCACCAGCGCATACGCCGTTGCCAGACCGATCACCCCACCACCGATGACGCATACACGCTGAGCCATGTCTGTCCCTGAAACCGTTGTGAAGACGGGGCCGAGGTTAGGGCCAGGTGACAGCCGGCGAACAATGAATAAAGATGTTCGCCCCATAAACAAAGGTTATGGACTCGTCATGCGCTTACGTCACATCGAGATTTTCCAGGCCATCCGCCAGACCGGTTCGATCAGCGCGGCCGCGCAGTTGCTGCACGTCTCGCAACCGGCAGTGACCAAGGTCTTGCAACACGCCGAGCAGCAATTGGGCTTCCCGTTGTTTTTGCGCGTACGCGGCAAGTTGCAGGCGACCCCGGAAGCGCTGGAGCTGGAACGCGAGGTCGACAAGGTCACGGAGAGCTTGCAAGGCGTGCGCCGTCTGGCCCAGAGCCTGCGCCGCGAGCCGGGCCACAGCCTGCGTATCGGCGCGACCCCGGCGCTGGCGCTGTCGTTGCTGCCACCGGCGATTCATGAGTGGACGACGCGTTATCCGGACAGCGCCTGCGAGCTGTCCAGCGCCCACAGCCGCGAGTTGATGCAGAACCTGCTGATGCGCGAAGTGGACGTGGCCCTGACCCTGCAACTGCCGGATCACCCGGGGCTGAAAGCGCAGCCATTGGCGGCAGGTGTGCTGGTGGCGTTGGCGCCGAAGGATTTCTGGCCGCTGGCAGACGTCGGCAAACCGCTGCCCTTGATGGCGCTCGCGGGGGCGCCGCTGATTGGCTTGTCCAGTGCCGACCCACTGGCGGCAAGGCTGGACAGCTATCTGGAAGCGGTCGAGCCGCCGCCCCGGGTGAGGATCGCCGTGCAGACCTATTCACTGGCGCGAGCGATGGTCGAGTCCGGTGCCGGGGTCGCGGTGATCGACCCGTTCACGGCGCTGGGTGCCTCGTCGGCGACCACCACTATCCGCCCCCTCGCCCCGCCGCTGCCGATCACCCTTTACGCCGTGACCCGCGCCACCGAACCACCGCCGCATACCCTCAACCATCTGCTGCAAATATTCAGCGATCGCGCGAAAAAGCAACTGGATGAACTGGTACCCCTGTAGGCCTTCGCCTGCTCGCGATGGCGGTGGATCAGCCAAAAACTCTGCCGCCTGACCTGACGCTATCGCGAGCTGGCGAAGGCCGACAGAGGGAGGGTGGTGTGTCTAGAGGACATAAAACAAAATCGCCACAAAGTGCAGCAGACTCCCGGCAATCACGAACAAATGCCAGATCCCATGCGCATGCCGCAACCGGTGATCCAGGGCAAAAAAGATGATCCCCACGGTGTACAACACGCCACCGGACGCCAGCCAGGCAAACCCGGTCGTGCCCAGCGCTGCGATCAGCGGCTTGACCGCCACCAGCACGATCCAGCCCATCACCGCGTAGATCACGATCGACAGGATCCGCGCCTCCGAGCGCGGCTTGATCTCTTGCAGGATGCCGATCAGCGCCAGCCCCCAGACAATCCCGAACAACGTCCAGCCCCACGGCCCGCGCAGGGTCACCAGGCAGAACGGCGTGTAACTGCCGGCGATCAGCAGATAGATCGAAAAGTGATCGACCTTCTTCATGATCGCTTTCTTGCGCCCGCGCACGCTGTGGTACACGGTCGAGGCGCTGTAGAGCACCAGCAAGGTAAACGCGTAGATCGCCACGCTGACAATTTTCCACGGACTGCCGTCGAGGCTGGCAATCACCAGCATCCACACGCCGCCGATAAACGCTGCCACTGCCCCGACCAGATGCGTCCAGGCGTTGAGTTTTTCTCCGTGATACATGTGTCGCTCACCTCAATATTCGTTACCGCAGCGCGCAAGGCTCGGGCCTTGAGCGTAAAAGCGCAATGTTTCTGTTCAACGCGGACCTGCGCACGCCACGGTAATTGGGCACAATCGGTCGATACCAAAAAGAGTCCGCGCCATGCTGATCGACGAAGAATTGACCCTGAAAAAACTCGAGGTGTTCCTCGCCTTCATGCGCACCGGCAATCTGGCGCGCGCCGCGGCCGAGTTGCAGACCAGCAATGTCAGCGTGCACCGGGCGATTCATTCGCTGGAAAGCGCTCTGCGCTGCCCGCTGTTCAAGCACGAAGGCCGCAACCTGACGCCGCTGGAAAGCGCCTACGTGCTCGAAGAACGGGCGCAGAAGCTGATTCAGGACGTGGTCGAAAGCGTACGCCTGACCCGCGAAGCCGCCGGATTCTCCGCTGAACGCTTCAAGCTCGGATCCCTGTATTCGCTGACGGTGAAAACCGTACCGCAACTGATCATGGGCCTGAAGATCCGTCGCAGCGAGCTCAACATTGACCTGATTCTCGGCTCGAACATCGACCTGCTCTACAAGCTGAAGAACATGGAAGTCGACGCGATCCTGGTGTCGCTGGACGACAGCGTCAGCGACCCGGACTGCGAACAGATCCCGCTGTTCTCCGATGACATTTTCCTCGCCACGCCGGCAGATTCAAGGTTCGCCCAGCGTCAGGAAGTCGATCTGGCCGAGGTCCGCGATGAAACGTTCATCACCCTGACCCAAGGCTTCGCGACCCATCAGGACGGCATCCGGGTGTTCAGGCAGGCGGGGTTCGAACCGAAGGTGGCGATGCAGGTGAATGACATTTTCACGCTGCTGAGCATGGTCAGCTCGGGGGTGGGTTATGCGTTGCTGCCAGGAAGGATTGCGGCGGTGTACGAGAATCGGGTGAAGCTGATTCCGTTGCAGGAGAAGTACCGGTTGCAGCAGCACATTGGCGTGGTGTTCTTGAAGGCCAAGGAGCGGGATCCGAATTTGCTGGCGTTGTTGGCGGAGTGTCGGATGTATGCCAATCGGCAGTTGGCGGATTAACAGCAGATCAAGAGCTTACTCCCTCACCCCAGCCCTCTCCCCCAAGGGGGCGAGGGGGAAAGGGGGCAGATCGGGGGGCTTTTCAAAGCCTGAGTTCGACTCAGGAATTTCAGGTCGGCGAACCTCCAATATCCACCTCGGTCAGTCCCCTCTCCCTCCGGGAGAGGGCTAGGGTGAGGGGCTGTTGATCTTCAACCCACAATCCCGCGAACAATGAAGAACAGCAGCGAAGGCCCCAGCAAACACCCAAGCCCGGTGTGAAACGTAGCCGTCAACGCCCCATAAGGCACCAACCGCCGATCCGTCGCCGCCAGCCCTGCGGTCACCCCACTCACCGTCCCGGCCAGACCACCGAAAACCATCGCCGAGCGCGGGTTATCCAGGCCCATCCAGCGCGCCGCCACCGGCGTGCCGACCATCACCAGAATCGCCTTGATCAACCCGGTGGCAATCGACAGCGCCATCACATCCGAAGTCGCACCAATCGCCGCACCGGTCACCGGCCCGACGATGTAAGTCACCGCGCCCGCACCGATGGTGGTCATGCTCACCGCATCGCGATAACCGAAGGCCCAGGCCATGCTCGCGCCGACAATGAACGGCAGAATCGTGCCCAGCAGCAGCGCGATCACGCCGATCAGCCCGGCTTTCTTCGCTTCGGTCGCCTGCACTTCGAACGCAGTCGCCACAATCGCGAAATCACGCAACATCGCCCCGCCCATCAGGCCGATACCGGAGAACAGCGACAGGTCCGCCAGACCCTTTTGCCCGCCGGTCATGGTACCGCCGACCCAGGCCAGCACCAGACCGATAACGATGGCAATCGCCGAGCCGTGAATGCGCCCGAACGTCAGCCGTTTGGAGAGAATCACCGAGACCCACATGATCACGCCGACGAAGGCGAAGGCCGTGACCAGACCGTTGTGTTCCAGACCGTTTTCAATGAGGTCCCACATGTCAGCGACCTCCTACTGGCGTGCCGACGGGCGTGACTTGCGCCGGTTCGTCGGGTAACGGCTCGCCTTTATGCGTGCGGCTGATCAGGGCAATGGTGCAGCCACAGACCACCACCGAACCGATCGCCGCCAGCACCGCCACCGGGCCGCCGTGCAGCGCGGTGACGACGTTCTGTTGCGCGGCCATCGCCACCACCACCGGAATGTACATCGCGCCCCAGAAGCCGACGCCCATCTCGCAGTCTTTGGTCATGCCACCGCGCTTCTGCATCCACAACCGCGCGCAGATCAACAGGATCATGGCGATGCCGACCCCGCCGACGTTGGATTTGACGCCCAGCAGTACACCGAGCATGTCACCCATGATCACCCCTGCCAGCGTACAGATCGCCAGCAGCGCCACACCGTAAATAATCATTGTTGTAGTCCTCAAAGTGCATCGTCGAATGTTGTTTTTGTTGTTCGAAGCCTGAGTCGCGGCGGTTTATGGTCGGCGGCCACCCTCCTCTCGCAACAGCGCCTGCAAGGTGTCCAGCCGCGCACTGTCGAAGGCAGTGACCGTGCCCTGCTCGAACACCCGGCGCGCCAGCCCGGTCAGTACCGCACCGGGCGGCAGTTCGATTTGTAGCCGCACGCCGCGCTCATAAGCGCTTTGCACGGTGCCGCGCCAGTCCACCACGCGGCACATGTTGAAGGCGAGGTCGTCGCGCAGAGCGTCAGGTTTGATCACCGGACGCGCGCGGCTGCCACTCAGGTAAGCGATTATCGGGGACTTCACTTCCACTTTCGCAAAGGCATCAGCGAGGATCTGAGCCGGTTGATCCAGCAACGGACAGTGCGACGGCACACTCACCGCCAGGCGCTTTGCCAGACCGGCGCCACGCCCGCGCGCCAGTTCGGCCACCGCTTGCATGGCCTTGTCGCTGCCGGCAATCACCACCTGGTTGTCGGCGTTGATATTGGCCAGATACACCGGCGAATCCTCGCTGTGCACCTGCGCCAGCAGCGTTTCGACTGTGGACAATTGCAGGCCGATGATCGCGGTCATGCCGTAGCCTTGTGGATAAGCTTGCTGCATCAGCTCACCGCGCAGGCTGACCAGATGCAACGCGTCGCTGAAGCTCAAAGAACCGGCAACCACCGCTGCCGGGTAAGCGCCGATGGACAGGCCGGCGACGTAATCCGCCGTGAGCCCGTCCTGCAACAGCTGCCGCGAGGCAGCGACCCCGGCGATCAACAGGCACAGCTGAACGGCTCGGGTGGTGCGCAACGCTTCGGGAGAATCGAGCAGCAGGACATCTTCACCGAGCACATCACTCGCCTCGATCAAGGTTTCCCGAGGCAAACGCTGGAGCATGCCTGGCTGCTGCGCGCCCTGGCCGGGAAACACCAGCAGACTGCTCACGCTGCCTGCTCCTGCGGGTTCCATGGGTCAGCCACCAGACAAGCCTGATGAGCGTTTTTCAGCAGCACTCGTGCCGAACCGCTGGCCCATTCACGCAAAGCCACAGCACCGAACGGAGTCTGCAATTGCATGTCGACCCGGCACATGGCTTGGTCGAAACGCGCGACCAGTTTACGTGCCTGATTACGCGTGATCAGTTGCGGTGTACGCAGAATCAGATCGAGGTCACTGGCCGCGTGCATCGCAGTAAAACCGCTGGCCAATTCAAAGCCGACACTGCCGCTGACGCCCCAAACCCAACCGCAATCGTCGAGCATCGGCCGCAGTTGTTGGAGCGCCTGCATCACTGGCAGATCGCGCTCGCAATCAACATGACAAAGCGCCTCCGGACTGACCCGACAGGCAATCGAATCCAGTGCCATAAACGCCGCCAACCGCTGCTCGCGCAACACACCGCGCACGCCGACCGCGACTAAACCTTCCTCGCTCAGCGCCCGCCGCACCACCACCGGTTGCCCGGCGGCCAGCGACTCGACTGCCCACTGCGGCGCATCCGCCGGCAGCTGCGCAGGCGTCATGCCCCACAGCAGATCGTGGGCCAGAGGCATGCTCACCACTGCGCCCTCAGCAGTTCGCGCACACGGCTGGATGCCTGGCGATTTTTTGCGCCAAGACGGTTGCTCAAATCAGTCGCGGCAATATCGTCGATGGCTTGCTTCAGGCATTCGCTGACCCGCGCCAGATCCTCCGCTGTCGGCTGCTCGATCTGCTGCACCGACAGGGTTTCCCAGAGCAATCCGAGGCTGGCGTAGCTGTCGATGTCGTAGGCCATTGGCGGCACGCTGGCGGCCAGCGCTTCCAGTTCCTCGACACTGCGCAAGGTCACCCGCGCCGCCGATGCCTTGCCCATGGCATGCACCATCACGCCCGGATCGCGCAGCGCGATCATGCGGTTGGCCTGATAACCGTGAGCGAGAAACGCCCCGGACATGGCCTTGCCCACCAGCAGCGCAATCAGCGGATGCCCGGCCAGACGCGCGCGGGCATAACTGTCCGCCGCACCAGCCAGCGCCTGGTGAATGCCGAGCGCTTCTTCGCGCCGGCCATAAGCCTGACTGGGTACATCGACGATGGCGATGATCGGGCGCTTCTGCGCTTTGTCGCGATCGGCAGTGATCACATCATCCACAGCCTTGGCCAAACCCCAGCCCTCGAGCAAACCGACTTCGCCGTTTCGGGCTCGAGGAAAACGATTATCCGGGTCAGCGACCACAGCGATAAAACGCCCGAGCTCGCCATCCGCCACCTTCAACGATGGCGGCAAACCTTCCACCGCAACTGCCCCCGCGCTCAGGGCGTTGAACCAGTTCAAACCGCGCAGTGAATAACCGCTCATGAGCGCTCTCCTTGATACAGATCGCGAACCACCGAAGGCTCGATTTGCTGGTCGGTGTCCAGGCTCGCCAGACGTCGCAGGAACCATTCGGCGCGCTGGCTGCGTGGCTGCGCGGGCAAACCTTGCTGCAGCAGTTCACCGACCTGCTGCCGAATCTGCGCCACGTCATCGGCCACATAACGATCCACCAGACCACTGGCGAAACGTTGCTCGCCACCGGTCAGGCTCCAGATAAATGGACGATCGCGCGAGTCGTATTCTTCGATGCCGGCTTCCTGCTCGATCACCTGTGGGCCGTTCAAACCCAGGCGTGCTTCCTGAGTCACCAGCAAATAGCTGCACAGCGCAGCGGCAATCGACATGCCACCAAAGCAACCGACGCTGCCCGCCACCACCCCAACCACCGGTTGGTACTGCTGCAAATCGACAATCGCCGCATGAATATCGGCAATCGCCGCCAGCCCGAGGTTGGCTTCCTGCAAGCGCACGCCGCCGGTTTCCAGCAGCAGCACGGCGCGGGTCGGAATGCCTTTGCGGTTATCTTCGGCGGCCAGTTCCAGTGCACCGGCAATCTTCGCCCCACCGACTTCGCCGAGGCTGCCGCCCTGAAACGCGCCTTCAATCGCCGCGATTACCACCGGCAAACCATCGAGGCTGCCCTTGGCGATCACCACACCGTCATCGGCTTGCGGCACCACGCCCTGGCGTTCGAGCCACGGCGACATGACGCGTTGAAACGGATCGAGCAATTCGCGGAAGGTCCCGGCGTCGAGCAAGGCTTTCGCCCGTTGCCGCGCACCGAGTTCGACGAAGCTGTGTTTGTGCAAAAGCGCTGCGCTGTCAGTCATGGCCGATCTCCTCGAAACCTTGTTCCAGCCGCAGGCGCACCACCCCCGGCGTCGCGCCGAAATCGTGGATATCGATGGCCATCGCCGGCGGCGTGGTACCGTCGAACATCCGCGCAAACAGGTGCTGCCAGCGCAGCTGCGCACCGTTGACCGAGGTCTGCACATTGATCGTCAGTTTGCCGGCCAGCCCCGGTTCGATCAGTACTTCCAGATCGCCCGAGCCGACACAACCGACCAGCGCCCGTCCACGTGGCGGCTGCCCGGCGGGGAATTCAAAGGATAAGGTTTCCATCAAAACGCTCCCTGAAGGATGCCGTCGCGCTCGATTCGGTCGAGCAGCAACGTGGCGGCGAGCAAGTCGGCGGCGCCACCGGGCGAGGCATTCAATGCGATGAGTTGTTGATCCAGTTCGTGCAGGCGACGACGCCCGGTGAGACTGGCGCTGCCACCGGCGTCGAGCACCGCTTGCGCGCCGTGTTGCATGGCCTGCAGACCTTGTTCACCGGCGCGGTAGAGCACGCAGGTGTCAGCGAGCTCAGTCATGATCGCGAGCAAGGCGTCGAGCCGGGCGTTCTGTTCGCCGTGGCCGTAGGCGCGGCTGCGCTTGAGTAGTGGCAGACCGCGTTGCAGCACTGAAGGGAAGCCGAGTTGTGCTTCCTCGCGGGCACCGCGTGCGCCGTAACGCAGGGCGACCTGGGCGCCGTGGCTCAAAGGTTTTGGTGCGTAGCGATCGTCCAGCAAGGCCAGACGCGCGGCGCGCAGGGTCACGGCGTTAGCACTGGAGGATTGCGGTTCCAGTGCAGCGGCGGTCACTAATAAACCCAGCGCCCAAATCGCCCCGCGATGCGTGTTCACGCCGTTGGTGGTCGCGAGCATCGCTTGCTCGCCTTCGCGGCCGATGCGGCCAATCGCTTCGCGCAACGGCAATCCGACTTTGCCTGTCGCGTTGGCGGCCTCGGCCATTTCCTTGAACGCCGGCCACAACGACAACGCCGACGCGTGCATCAGGCCCAGGTGCAAATCGGTGTGTGCGCCATTGCCACGCCGATCGACCAGCGCCGGTTTCGGCGACAGATCGGCTTCGTCGATCAGCGCATCCACCGCCAGATCGGCCAGGCGTTCGCTCAGGCTGACGGGTTTCGCTTGCAGGTTGAGTGCGTGCATTACCAGCTCCTGAACTTGGCGGGCGGGTTGTAGAGGCCGCCGGACCACTCGACCAGATCGGCCACGCTTTTCGCCGCAAGCAGTTCGCGGGTGGCGTCGGTGCGACGGATGCCGAGGTCTTCGGGCAAGGCGATCAGGCCTTCGCGGCGCATGCGTTCGGTGTCTTTCGGGTTGTGGCGCAGGCCGATGGCGGTGACGCCCGCCACCGCGGCGATCATCGCCTGGCGTTCTTCCAGCGAACGCGCCTTGTACAAGTAGGCGATACCTTCTTCGGTGAGCAGGTGAGTGACGTCGTCGCCGTAGATCATGATCGGCGCCAGCGGCATGCCGCTTTTCTTCGCCACTTCGACCGCGTCGAGGGTTTCGACGAAGGTCGGTTTGCCGCCCTCCTGGAAGGTCTCGACCATTTGCACCACGAGTTTCTTGCCGCGTTCGAGCATCGGTTGCTGCGAATCGTCGTGGCGCATGTCGAGCCACGCCGGGGTGCCGTGACGGCGACCGCGCGGGTCGTGGCCCATGTTCGGCGCGCCACCGAAACCGGCGAGACGGCCACGGGTGACGGTTGAGGAGTGGCCATCGCCATCGACCTGCAACGTCGCGCCGATAAACAGATCCACCGCGTATTGCCCGGCGAGTTGGCAGAACATCCGGTTGGAACGCAGCGAGCCATCGCGGCCGGTGAAGAACACGTCCGGGCGCGCGGCGATGTAGTTTTCCATGCCCAGTTCGGTGCCGAAGCAATGCACGCTTTCGACCCAGCCGCTTTCAATCGCCGGAATCAGCGTCGGGTGCGGGTTGAGCGTCCAGTTGCGGCAGATCTTGCCTTTGAGACCGAGGGATTCGCCGTAGGTCGGCAGGATCAATTCGATGGCGGCGGTGTTGAAACCGATGCCGTGGTTGAGCGACTGCACGTTGTGTTTTTCGTAGATACCGCGAATCGCCATCATCGCCATCAACACGTGCACAGGCTTGATGTGGCGTGGGTCGCGGGTGAACAGCGGTTCAATGTAGAACGGCTTGTCGGCGACCACGACGAAATCGACCCATGAGGCAGGGATGTCTACGCGGGGCAGCTCGCTGACGTCGTCGACCAACTGGTTGACCTGGACGATGACGATGCCGTCGCTGAACGCCGCCGGTTCGATCAGTGCGGGAGTGTCTTCGGTGCTGGGGCCGGTGTAGATGTTGCCTGCGCGGTCGGCCATGAACCCGGCCGAGAGCACAACGTTGGGGATCAGGTCCACCACCAGCCGTGCGTAGAGTTCGATGTAGGTGTGAATCGCACCGACTTCCAGCAAGCCGTCTTCGAGCAACTGGCTGATGCGCAGGCTCTGGGTGCCGGCGAAGGAGAAGTCGAGCTTGCGGGCGATGCCGCGTTCGAACAGGTCCAGATGCTCGGAGCGACCGACGCTGGGCATGATCATATGCAGGTCGTGGAGCTTTTCCGGGTCAGCCTTGGCCAGCGAACGAGAAAGAAAATCCGCCTGCTTCTGGTTGTTGCCCTCCAGCACCACACGGTCTCCGGGATGGATCAGCGCTTCGAGCGCGGCGACGATCTTGTCGGTGGGCAACACCACACCGTCGGCCAGCCCGCGCACCTTGTCGAGACGCCGCTGCTTCTCGTCACGCCGCCGCGTCCAGCGCGAGTCGGGGGAAATTGTTGTTGTCATGCTCACTCCACGGGGTTCGCTGTCGTGGAGCTAAGGTAGGCGTGTGGGGTGGGGGCATCAATCAAGCGCAGCGGCGAATCATTACGCCCAGGGTAACGATCAAAAGCACCCTCACCCTAGCCCTCTCCCGGAGGGAGAGGGGACCGATTGGGGGATGCTCAAGGGATACGCCGACCTGATCGTGCTTTACTGAATCCATAATCGACTGGGTATTTCAGGTCGATGTACAACGCCAGACACCTCGGTCGGCCCCCTCTCCCTCCGGGAGAGGGCTGGGGTGAGGGTTGGCTTTTAAATCACTCCGTCGGCACCAACCTGTCCAACAAACGGTTGACGGCCATCTCCGCCACCATCACCACCTGCGCAATACCTTGCACAGTCTTGCGGTGCGTGCCTTGCACCATTGCTGCATGGTTGTTGAGCATCACCGTAGCCGAGCCGAGGGTTTCGCTGGCGTCGGCCAGCAGGGATTCGGTGTCGGCATTGGGATTGGCCATGTACAGCGTGTTGGGGGTGTAAGGCGTGGCCATCAGATCGGCGTTGGTCGGGCCGAGGTAATGGTCGAGGGCGCGTTCGGCGGCTTCGTGGAATTTCTTTGAGTCGGGGGATTCGTAGGGGGATGCGGGATCGGTATCCGGCGGGTTTGGCGAAGGTTTTATCATTTTTCAGGTTCCGGAATAAGGCTGGAACCGCTTCTCTGCTAAAAGAAGGGGTGGCAGCTGAACGCAGGTTAGCAGACCGGGGAACCTAAGGAAGCCGGCGCGCCGAAGCGCCCTGCGCACAGCCGCCATCGAATGCAGGCGAAGCCTGACGATGGTGTATGTGCACCCTTAGATTAACCACGGGCTACTAAACCCGATCACTGGAAATCAGTGACGGGATCAAGTTACGCAGCCAACCGAGGGCGCACAAGCCGGCGGATTCTGGTGCATGCGTAGGCAGCGGCGCAAGGATTTGTAGGCTGGTTAGGCGTAACACTGAGTGTCTTTAAACAGCTGTGCTGAATAGTGTTTATTGCGCTACAGGAATTGGGATTTGTCTGTCGGATTTTGGGTGATGCCGCAGGCGCTATCGCGAGCAGGCTCACTCCTACAGGGGGAACGCATTCCAATTGTAGGAGTGAGCCTGCTCGCGATGAGGCCAGTCAGGCCACTGAAGACTCCGGATCAGTGGATAAGTCCGGCATCCACCAACAACTGCTCCAACCCCAACAAATCCGGCACCTTGGCCACTTGCTCCCCGACTTGCACCGCCGCCTGCTCCAGCGCACACAACGGCACATCGACATAACTCAACTGACTGTCGAGCTTGTACGAGCGCGGAATCCCCTGCACCAGCAGCGCAATGAATTTCAGCTGCGGCAAGCCGCCGAGGGCATTGAGGATGACGATTCGCGCGCGCTCACCAATGACGATTTTCTGCCCGCAGGCCGACTCGAAACTCAGCAGCGGAATCTGCCGCTCACGCCACTTCACCCGTCCCAGATACCACGGCGGTGTGTCCAGATCGAACGCGCTGGCCTGATAGTCGATCAACTCAGCGACAGCGACGTTAGGCAGGATCAGATTGCGGTCGGCCAGCGGCAGCAGCAGGCCGGTGAGTTGACTGGTGCGCGCGTTGTGGCGGCGCTCATGCATGTTTCTTGCTCCAGTGGGCAATGCTTTCGAGCAGCACCGATTCCTGGTACGGCTTGCCGAGGTAGTCGTTGACGCCGATGGCCATCGCGCGGTCGCGGTGTTTCTGCCCGGTGCGCGAGGTGATCATGATGATCGGCAGGTGTTGCAGGCGTTCGTCATTGCGCACCTGGGTGGCGACTTCGAAGCCGTCCATGCGCGGCATTTCGATGTCGAGCAACATCAGGTCCGGCATGTGTTCTTCGAGCAGCAGCATGGCATCGACCCCGTCCTTGGCGGTCAGCACGTTCATGCCGTGGCGTTCGAGCAAACGGCTGGTGACCTTGCGCACGGTGACCGAGTCGTCGACCACCAGCACCAGCAGCGGTTTGTGCGGCTCGCTGTCGATTTCCGCGTGCGCCGGACGCTGCGCGACCCGCGCCTGCATCGCGCGGATCGGCGCCAGCAGGTCAAGAATCAACACCACCCGGCCATCGCCGAGAATCGTCGCCCCCGACACGCCCTGCACCGCACCGAACTGCGGGCCGAGGCTCTTGACCACGATCTCGCGAGTGCCGGCCATCGCGTCCACCTGCACCGCGATGTGCCGGTCATTGCACTGCACCAGCAGCACTGGCAACGGCAGACTCTGGCCGAGCAGTTTCGGCCGTGGTGCGGTTTTCAGCAGCTCGCCCAGATAGCACAACTCGTAACGCTGGCCGCCGTAGTGATAGCTCGGCGGATCATTGCGGTAATGCCCTTCCAGATCATTCGGCAACACGCGGACGATGCCTTCAATGGTGTTCAGCGGAATCGCGTATTGATCCTCGCCGCTCTGCACCATCAGTGCACGGTTGACCGATACGGTGAACGGCAAGCGAATGCGGAAATGCACACCCTGCCCGGGCACCGAGTCGATGCTCATGGTGCCGCCGAGCTGGCGGACTTCTTCGTGGACTACGTCCATGCCGACGCCGCGTCCGGAAATCTGGGTGATCTTTTCAGCGGTGGAGAATCCCGGCTGCAGGATGAACTGCAACACATCGCGGTCGCTGATCTCGGCATCCGGCGCCAGCAAACCACGCTTGATCGCCTTGCGCCGCACCGCATCCAGCGGCACACCGGCGCCGTCATCGCGGATATCGAAAACGATGTCGCCGCCCTCGCGGGACAGGTCCAGGCTGATCGTGCCCTGCGCCGGCTTGCCCGCCGCCAGCCGCACTTCGGCAGACTCCAGACCGTGGTCAACGGCATTACGCAGCATGTGTTCCAGCGGCGCGGCCATGCGCTCCAGCACGTTGCGGTCCATCTCGCCTTCGGCGTTGTCGATGATGAACGCAACGTCCTTGTTCAGCTCTTCGGCGACCTGACGCACGATGCGCTTGAGCCGCGGCAACATGCGCTCGAACGGCACCATGCGCGTGCGCATCAGGCCTTCCTGCAATTCGGTGTTGATCCGCCCCTGTTGCTGCAACAGGTTCTCGGCGTCGTGGTTGCGACGGTCGAGGGTTTCCTTGAGGTCGAGCAGGTCGGAGGCGGATTCGAACAGGGCACGCGACAGTTGCTGCAACTGCGAATGACGGTCCATTTCCAGCGGATCGAATTCTTCGTAACCGAGGCGTTCGGCATCGACCTGCTGTCGGCTGAGAATCCGCCCCTGGGTTTCGGTATCGAGCCGGCGCAACTGATCGCGCATGCGCTCGATGGTGGTTTCCATCTCGTTCAGCGCGGTTTGCGCATCGCTGACCTGCTGCTCGATACGCCCACGGAAAATCGAGGTTTCACCGGCCAGATTGACCAGCTCATCGAGCAGTTCGGCGGAGACCTTGACCATGTCCGCACCGGCGTCGACGGCCGGCGCCGCAGCTTCGGTCTTGACCACAACCGGTACCAGCGGCGGCGTGTCGGGCGTCACCGGGTGGCTGAAGTTCTGGATCGCGCTGATCAGTCGATCTGCTGGCGGGCACGGCTGTCCGGCGCGCACGCCGTCGAGCATTTGCGCCAGGCGGTCATGCCCGCGTTGCACCAGCGCAAACAGTTCGGCGGACGGTTGCAGCACACCGGTGGCGAGGCTTTCGTAAAGGTATTCCAGCTCATGGGCAAGGTCGCCGATCGGGCCGATCTCGACCATCCGTGCGCCGCCCTTGAGAGTGTGCAGATCGCGCAGCAGGGTTTCCACTTCCTGGCGATTGCCCGGCTCGGCCTGCCAGCGCAGCAACGCCGCGCCGGAGTTTTCGATGATGTCGAAACCTTCTTCGAGGAAGATCTCCAGCAGCTCCGGGTCATGCGCGGCGCTGTCGTGCTCGGCGGCCGGTTGCGCGGCTTCGGCACTGCCGGATGCGCCCTGACGGAACTGGCGGATCGCCTCGATCAGCTCCTGCGCCGGGCGCAGTGGCTGATGATCCTGCAACTGCTCCAGCAACAAGGCCAGGCGGTCATGACTCTTGTGCAGCAAACGGCCCAGCCTCTCGCTGTGACTGTAGCGACGATCCACCAGCCCTTCGTAAAGACCTTCCAGCTCATGGGCCAGATCGCCGATGGCATCGACCTCGGCCATTCGCGCGCCACCCTTGAGGGTGTGCAAGTCGCGCTGCAACGACGACAGCGGCGCACTGTTGTCCGGATCGCTCAACCAGCGCTGCAAGGCCTGGCCGGCGCTGTCGAGAATGTCCACCGCCTCTTCGAGGAAGATCTCGACGATCTCGTCGTCGGGAGCGGTCTCGGGATTGGCCTGGGCAAGTTCGGCGGTCGCGGCGCCCAGCTCATGGATGCTCAAGGTGCGGCTGCCGTCGCTGCGGATCAGCCCCATGGAGGTGGGGTCGAGGCTTTCGTCGAGCAGTTCGTGCAGGGCGCGGATACGTTGCGGCTGCGGCGTGACTTCCTGGCCGGCGGCCAGTTCGTCGAGCATGTTGATCAGCGCTTCGTGAGCATTCTGCGCCTCCTGGAAAAACCGCTCACTGACCGCCAGGCTGCTTTCTTCCACCGCGCCATAGAGGTCGAGCAAGGCTTCGCACAGGACGTCGACCGGCAGCAGATCGGCGAGGTGTGCGCCTTCGCCCAAAGTGGTCAGTTCATCCAGCAGCGCGCTGAGTTCCTGGCGCTCGCCGGGGTGCTGCTGCCAACGTTGCAACAGGCTTTCGGCGTCGAGCAGGATGTCCATGCCCTGAGCGAGAAAGTTGTTGATCAGTTGCGGATCGCGCTTGACCCGCAGGCCGGTATTCGGCGCATTGAGGATCGCTTCCAGACGTTCGGCGAGCAGTGTGCCCGTGCGTTTGATCAGCGACTGCGCACCGACAATCGGCGCCAGCGGATCATGCTTGAGCTGACGCAGGCCAACCCGGAACAGGCCTTCGGCTTCGAGCAGCAATTCCACTTCGTCCAGATCGAGTGGCAACTGATGCGCCTTGAACTCGCGGGCCAGTTGATCCAGCGGCGCCGCCAGCTCGGCAATCGGCAGCACACCGGCCATCGACGCACTGCCCTTGAGGGTGTGCAAGGCGCGCTGCAACTCGTCGCTGGCCTGCAGCGGCACATGCTCGGCGGCCTGATCGAGGAAACGGTTGAGGCTGGCGAGGTGGGTTTCGGCCTCGTTGCGGAAGATCTCCAGCAACAGCGGATCAAGCGCGGCAACGTCGGCGACGTCTTCTTCGGCCAATGCTTGATCGCCTTTGGCCAGAGCGTGCGCACGGGCCGCGAGTTGATCGACATCGCTGCGCTGACGCTGGCGCTGAGTGGCGAATTCGTTGATCAGCTCCGGCAGCAACAGCACGCTGTCCTGAAGCAACTGCTGAACCTGCGGGCCGGGCTCGACGCTGTGTTCCAGCACGCGGTTGAGCAGGTTTTCCACCGCCCACGCCAGCTCGCCAAGGATCAACGCGCGAACCATGCGCCCGCTGCCCTTCAAGGTGTGGAAGGCGCGACGCAGTTCGGTCAGCGCGGCGCGATCATCGGTGTCGGCCGACCAGCGCGGCAGGTATTCGTGCAGGACCTCGAGCACCTCGTCGGTCTCCTCGAGGAACACTTCGCGCAGTTCATCGTCCACCGGTTCTTCATCGGCGGGCGGCGGCATCAGGCTGCCGGGGGTGATCCGTGCCGGCGGGTTGAGCGCCGACACCGGGCTGGCCAGCACATCGGCCAGCGACTGCACCGTCTCGGGGTCATCCAGCGCTTGCAGGTCCTGCATCACCCGCGCTTCGCCGGGGCTGAGCACGTCGTCAAGCAGCGGCACACGCGGTTCGCGGGGCTGCTCGTCGAGCGGGTCCTTGGGAAAAAAACCGAGGCTGGCGAGGCTCTTCTGCGCGACGTCCAGCAATTGCTCGTTCGGCGCCTGCGGATCGTCGCTCAGACGCTCGAGGTAATACTCAAGGCTGGTGATGACGTCGGCCAGATTATCCAGCTGCTGCCAACCTGGCTCGTGGGGATCGAGCAGCAGGTGCTCGCGGATGAAACGGTTGCAGGCCTCGACCAGGCTCGCCGCCCGGCTCAGCGGAATCATCGCCAGCGCGCCGCGCACCTGGGTCAGCAGCTCCGGCAACGGTTGCAGTTGCTGGCGATCCCAGTCGGCGTCGATATAGTCGACGATCATGTCCTTGGCCTGTTGCAGACAGATGCGCGCTTCCTTGATCACGATCTGGTGGATCTGCGTCAGGTCGGTGGTCGGCAAACGCGCGTCTTCGGGGCTTTCCGGCTCCACCTTGCCGACCATCCCGGCGAGATTCGCTTCGACGTAGAGCAAGGCGCCGGCCACATCCATCAGTGTGGCGTCACTCGGTTCGCGCTGGCCTTGAGCGAGGCTGAGCACCACTGCCAGTTGATCGATGATGACTTTACGCGGCTGGCCGAAACCGAGCACCGCCAGGGTGTCGGCGATCTGCCGCAGTGGCGCCAGCAGGCTCTCCAGGTCGGAGGCATGCTGGCGGTCGCTGCGCACGAACAGATCAAGGCGTTCCTTGACCCGCACCAGTTCTTCACACAATGCCGTGAGCACCGAGCGCATCGCATCGCGGTCGGGACCGGCCAGGCGCGCGCGTTCTTCGTCGAGCATCGCGCTGTCGGGCAACGCGTCGTCCAGGGAGTAGCGATCTTTCATGGTCAGCATCTGCCCGGTGGGATGTTCGGCTTTGGCAATATAGAACAGCAGACTTTTGAGCAGCTCCGCAGGCGGCGGCTGATTGAGGCCGCGCATGCCTTGTTCGAGCAGGCGCTTGAGTTCCTTGTCGGCATCCTTGAACAGGCTGCGCAGCGCCGGGCTGTGGGCGATGACGCCTTCGCGCATGCCTTCGACCAGCGCCGATACCACTTGCCACAAGGGGCTCAACGGCGCGTCGCCGCTCAAGGCTTCAAGTCGGTTGAAGACTTTCGCCAGGTAGTCCAGATGCGTCTGGTCATCCTGCTCGCGCAACAGACCGACCAGCGCCATTTGCAGCATCTGGCGCAACTTGCGCAGCACGTTCGGCAGTTCCGCTGGCTCCAGCAGCGCCAGCGCTGCATCGCTGAGCGGCGCCAGTTCGGGCAGTTGCGGGCTGAACAGGCTGGTTTCCGAGAGCAGGCTTTCACCCCGGGCGCTGCGCAGATCGTTGATCAGCGGCAGCACCACCAAGGGCAGATCGCGGCGGGCACTCTGCACGCGATCGAGGTAGATCGGCAGTTGCCCGAGGGCTTGCAGCAGCAGGTGCAGGGCTTCGTCGCGATGGCTGACGCGTTCGTGCTGCAGGGCCTCGATCAGATGTTCCATCTCTTCGGCAAGCAAGGCGGCGCCATAGAACTCAACCATCTGCAGACTGCCGTGCACCTGATGGACGTAGTCAAGGCACTCGTCCAGCCCAGGAAACGCCTGCGAATCATCGAGCACGGCTTCAATCGCCTGATGCGCCTGTTTCAGCGTTTCGGCAATCTCGCCCTTGACCCATTCGAGGGCCACGTAGTCGTGCCGGTCACCCATAACCACTCCACTCACGCCTTGTCCGTCGCGGACGCCGACGGCAAGGTGAAACCGGATACCGAACGGCGCAGCTGACTGGCCATCTTCGCCAGGTTGCCAATGCTCTCGGCAGTGGCGGTGGAACCGGACGAAGTCTGCGTGGTGATCTGCTGGATCACGTTCATCGTCAGGGAAATCTGCCCGGCCGACGAGGTCTGCTGCTGCGCCGCGTTGGAAATGCTCTGGATCAGCGCCGCGAGAGTCTTCGATACGCCTTCGATTTCTTCCAGGGCTACACCGGCATCCTGCGCCAGCCGCGCGCCGCGCACCACCTCGGTGGTGGTCTGCTCCATGGAAATCACCGCTTCGTTGGTGTCGGTCTGGATCGCCCGCACCAGGGTTTCGATCTGCCGAGTGGCGGCGGACGAGCGCTCGGCCAGACGCTGTACCTCATCGGCAACCACCGCGAAACCACGCCCGGCATCCCCGGCCATCGACGCCTGAATCGCCGCGTTAAGGGCGAGGATGTTGGTCTGGTCGGCAATGTCGTCGATCAGGCTGACGATGTCGCCAATCTCCTGCGAGGATTCGCCGAGGCGCTTGATGCGCTTGGCGGTGTCCTGAATCTGTTCGCGAATGTTGTCCATGCCGTGGATGGTGTTGTGCACCACCTCGTTGCCTTTGTTGGCGATTTCCACGGAGCGCTCGGCCACTGCCGAAGACTCCGCGGCATTGGCTGAGACCTGATCGATGGACTCGGCCATGTCGCTGATCGCGGTCGAGGCTTCGGAAATCTGCTGCGCCTGATGCTCCGAGGCCTGGGCCAGGTGCATGGCGGTGGCCTGGGTTTCCTGCACGGCGGCGGCGACCTGGCCGGCGGTGAGGTTGATGGTCGCCACCAGATCGCGCAGTTGATCGACCGAGTAGTTGATCGAGTCGGCGATGGTCCCGGTGAAGTCTTCGGTCACCGAGGCGGTCACGGTCAGGTCGCCGTCGGCGAGGTCTTCGATTTCGTCGAGCAGGCGCATGATTGCGTTCTGGTTGCGCTCGTTCTTCTCGGCGGTTTCACGCAACTGGCGGTTGGTTTCACGGACCATGACCATGCCGATCAGGATGATCGAGGCCAGCGCCAGCAAGCCCAGCACGTAGCCGCCGATGGTGTCGGTGCTACGCCCGCCGGCGAGGTTTTCAAAACCGGTGGCCAGGTGCGAGGCTTCGTCGAGCAGGGTCTGCGACAGGCTGAAGATGTTGCTCGCCGACTCACGGACCTTGAACAGCTCCGGCGAGGTTTCGAGGATTTCATCCACGGAGCCGGAGACGAACTGGAACAGCTCGGAGATTTCGCTGAGGCGTGCGCGGGCATCGCGGTCTTCGACCTGGCTGATTTTCAGGGTCGGGTTACCTTGCAGCATGCCGTTGAGCACCTGGCCGAATCGGGTGGCGTCGCGGCCAAAGGCATCGGCCGCCTGCTGCGAGTTCTCGTCGCCGGCGAGCACGGTGTTGACCGCGCCGAGGATGCGTTCAGCCAGCAGCGACTGACGCTGGGCCATCGCCACTTGCGCGGCCGGGGCGCCGCGTTGCAGGAGGATCTCGACGACTTTTTCGTATTCGATCTGCAGCTGCGGCACGGTTTCAGCCAGAGTCGCGGCGACTTGATGCAGCGACAGCACGGTCTGCTCGCTGGAGAGAATCGCGTCGGTGTTTTTCAGCAGGCGTTCCCAGTCCAGTTGCACGGCGCGCATTTCCGGGCGCACGGTGGCCGGCGCGGGTGGCAGGCCGGTCGCCGGGTCGCCCTTCTTCAGGTAGCTCCAGCGCTGGGCAAAATCATTGCGCGCATCGCTCAACAGCTTGAACGCGGCAGCCTTGCCGGCGGCGGCTTCGGTGGCGTTCTTGGCGATGCGTTGCGACAGCACGCGCAGCTCACCGGCGTGGCCGATGTACTGTTTGTCGTAGTTGGCCTGGGTATTGAGGTACGCGAAGTTGGCGAACAGCAGCATGATGAACACGATCAGTGCGATGAACAGCACGATGATCTGCGAGCGACTGCGCGATCCTTCTGCTGACTTGCCTGTTTTTGCTTTTGTCATCGGTCCTCGCCTATGAAACCTGCCACGATCCAATGTGGGATTTGTGTTGTTTCGACTAAATTGCGACGCTCATGAACACCGGCGATTTGGCCAACGCAAACAGGCTGAACACCCGCCAGTTCTGCTCGCGCCGGAAATAGCCTTTGACGAACTCGGCCTTGGAGCCCTGGCGCTTGCTGATCGAGATCGGCTCGAAGCTGTCCTGCTCGAAGTGCTGCAAGCCGAACACCTCATCGACCAGCAGCCCGGCGAACACGTCCTGATGCTCCACCACCAACACCCGCCGCTGTTTGCGCAGTGGCGACAGTTCGTGGCCGAAGAAACCGCAGAGGTCCATGATCGGCAGCAAGCGCCCACGCAGGTTAGCCACCCCTTTGACCCACGGCTTGACCCCGGGCAACTGAGTGAAGCGTGGCTCGTGCAGCACTTCGCTGACTTCGCCCATCGGTGCCACGTACCAGTGCTCGCCGAGGCGAAAACCGATGCCGCTCCAGCGATCCTGGCGACCGGGCTGCGAGGGCAGGTCCGCCGCCAGCAGGCGACAGCGCTGGTCGATCTGCCACAGCAGTTCGAACGCGGTCAGCGATTGGCTCATGACGACGCGTTCAACCGGCCAGCACGTTGTTCAGGGTCTTGATCAGCATGTCTTCTTCGACCGGTTTGGTCAGGTAATCCTTCGCGCCCTGACGGGTGCCCCAGACCTTGTCGGTTTCCTGATCCTTGGTGGTGATGATGATCACCGGGATATGGCTGGTCTCGGCATCCTTGGTCAACTGGCGGGTCGCCTGAAAACCGTTGAGGCCGGGCATGACGATGTCCATCAGCACCGCGTCGGGTTTTTCCTGACGGGCCAGCGCTACGCCGTCGGCACCGTTTTCGGCCTTGAGCACTTCATGGCCGTGCTTTTCCAGCATGCCGGTGAGTTTGTACATTTCAGTCGGCGAATCATCGACGATCAGGATACGTGCCATGGTCTTCCCCATTTTTCTTGTCGACATCCGGCCCGCTGGCCGAGCGTCACTGTACGTGTCTTACTGCGGCAAAACGGCGGCGAAGCCCGGAACGTGGGCCTGAATCGCGTTGAGCAGTTCTTCCTTGCTGAAAGGCTTGGTCAAAAATTGATCAGAACCGACAATCCGCCCCTTGGCCTTGTCGAACAGCCCGTCGCGCGACGACAGCATGATCACCGGCGTGGCCTTGAACGCACTGTTGTTCTTGATTAAAGCGCAGGTCTGATAACCATCCAGACGCGGCATCATGATGTCGACAAAAATGATTCCGGGGTGGTTGTCGGCGATCTTGGCCAACGCATCGAAACCGTCGATGGCCGTGATGACCTCGCAGCCCACATTCTTCAACAGCGTTTCGGCGGTGCGACGAATCGTTTTCGAGTCATCGATCACCATGACCTTCAAGGCGCTGGACTGCTGTTCCATAAGGGGGCTCTACCGTCGCCTTTGCGAATCAAATTGTCCGTTTTGCGATGAGTAATGGCTGGAAACCCTTGATGCTCAAGGGCCAGCACGCTATGCCAGCCTTTTTAGCACAGTCTCCAGATGCAATCTATCGACGGGTTTTTCCTTGACCCAAAACCCTGCCAGCGCCACTCTGGCGGCACTTTTTCAATACCGATCCGGTAGCCAATTTTCGAGGAAAACCCAATGAGCGTTCGCGTCGGGATTGTCATGGACCCTATCGCCAGCATTTCCTATAAAAAGGATAGCTCGCTGGCCATGCTGCTGGCCGCGCAGAAGCGTGGCTGGGAACTGTTCTACATGGAACAGCGCGACCTGTATCAGGGCGAAGGCCAGGCCCGGGCGCGCATGAAGCCGCTGAAAGTCTTCGCCAACCCGGAAAAATGGTTCGAACTGGACGCCGAGCAGGACAACCTGCTGAGCGATCTGGACGTGATCCTGATGCGCAAGGATCCGCCGTTCGACATGGAGTTCGTCTACTCCACCTACCTGCTGGAACAGGCCGAAACCGCCGGCGTGCTGGTGGTCAACAAACCGCAGAGCCTGCGCGACTGCAATGAAAAGCTGTTCGCCACGCTGTTCCCGCAGTGCACGCCACCGACCGTGGTCAGCCGTCGCGCCGATGTGCTGCGTGAATTCGCCGCCAAACACGGCGACGTGATCCTCAAGCCGCTGGACGGCATGGGCGGCACTTCGATTTTCCGTCACCGCGTGGGCGATCCGAACCTGTCGGTGATTCTGGAAACCCTGACCGCCCTCGGCACCCAGCAGATCATGGGCCAGGCTTACCTGCCGGCAATCAAGGACGGCGACAAGCGCATCCTGATGATCGACGGCGTGCCGGTGGATTACTGCCTGGCGCGGATTCCGGCGCAGGGCGAAACCCGTGGCAACCTCGCCGCCGGTGGTCGTGGTGAAGCCCGTCCGCTGACCGACAAGGATCGCTGGATCGCCGCACAAGTCGGCCCGACCCTGCGCGAGAAAGGCCTGCTGTTCGTCGGTCTGGACGTGATTGGCGAAAGCCTCACCGAAATCAACGTCACCAGCCCGACCTGCATCCGCGAAATCGATAATGCGTTCGGCACCGACATCGGCGACATGCTGATGGATGCGATCGACAAGAAGCTGCAAGCCGCCGGCAAAAAGCCACAAGCTTGATGCACGTCACATGCAGTCTGTCGCTTGAAGCGTGAAGCCCAAGGCGTGAAACCAACATTGCGTTATCATGCGCAGCCTCTGAAAAACGCGATGTTGGTTTTCTTGTCATGACCCTCCCGTCCGATCTGCCCGCAGAACTCGCCCATCGTGGCGTGCGCGCGGCCGATCGCCTCGGATTTACCCTGTTTCTCGCGGCGCTGATTCATTTGGCGCTGCTGCTGGGTGTCGGCTTCACCATGGTCGAGCCCAAGCAGATCAGCAAAACCCTGGAAATCACCCTCGCCACCTTCAAGAGCGAAACCAAGCCGAAAAAGGCTGATTTCCTCGCTCAGGAAAACCAGGAAGGCAGCGGCACGCTGGACAAGAAGGCGATTCCCAAGACCACCGAGGTCGCGCCATTTCAGGACAATCAGGTCAAGAAGGTCATCCCGCCACCGGCCGCCAAGCCGCAAGTGCGCGAAGCAGCGCCCAAGGCTGCCGTGACCACAGTGGCGCCGAAACAGCAAAAGGCGCCGACCAAAAAAGAAGAAACCAAGACCGAGACCAAGCCTGCGGTCAACGCACCGACGTTCGACAGCTCGCAGCTGTCCAGCGACATCGCCAGTCTCGAAGCGGAGCTGGCCAATGAACAACAGCTGTACGCCAAGCGCCCGCGCATTCACCGCTTGAGCGCCGCTTCGACCATGCGCGACAAGGGCGCCTGGTACAAGGATGAGTGGCGCAAGAAGGTCGAGCGCATAGGCAACCTCAATTACCCGGAAGAAGCCCGGCGCAAGCAGATCTACGGCAACCTGCGCCTGATGGTCTCGATCAACCGCGACGGCTCGTTGTATGAAGTACTGGTGCTCGAGTCCTCCGGCCAGCCGCTACTGGATCAGGCCGCGCAGCGCATCGTCCGGCTGGCGGCGCCGTTTGCACCGTTTACCGGCGATCTGTCGGATATCGACCGACTGGAAATCATCCGCACCTGGAAATTCGCCCGGGGCGACAAGCTCTCCAGCAACTGAATATTTCTGTGACGATGTGATTCATTGTGGCGAGGGGATTTATCCCCGATGGGGCGCGAAGCTGCCCTGAATACATTGACATGATCTGCCTGACACACCGTGCGTGATGGTGTTGCGACCGCTTCGCAGCCGATCGGGGATAAATCCCCTCACCACAAAGCTCTGTTCCAACAAGGGATCTGTGTTGTTGTCAGCATCTCCAGCTTGTCAGTTTGCCCCCCGAACGCCACACTATCGCTCATGAAAAACGTCAGCCCCAGCTACCTCAAGCATCACTTCCTGATCGCCATGCCGCACATGGCCGACCCGAACTTTGCCCACACCTTGACCTACATCGTCGAGCACACGGCCAATGGCGCCATGGGGCTGGTGGTCAATCGACCGCAAGAGCTGAATCTGGCTGATATTCTCGAGCAATTGCGCCCGGACATCGATCCGCCAGCGCTATGCCAGCATGTACCGATCTTCATCGGCGGCCCGGTGCAGACCGATCGCGGTTTCGTCCTGCACCCGGCGGGCAAGACCTTTCAGGCCACTGTCGAGCTGGACGGTGATCTGGCGCTGTCCACCTCGCAGGACGTGCTGTTCGCCATCGCTGACGGCGTCGGCCCGGCGAAAAGCGTGATCGCCCTCGGCTACGCCGGTTGGGAAGCCGGGCAACTGGAAGCGGAACTCGCCGACAACGCCTGGCTGACCTGCCCATACGATGCCGACATCCTGTTCAACACCAGCAGCGAGCTGCGTCTGGAAGCGGCGGCCAAGCATTTGGGGATCAACCTCAGCCTGCTGACCAGCCAGGCGGGGCACGCCTGATGGCCCTGCGTCTGATTCTCGGCTTCGACTACGGCACCAAACAGATCGGCGTCGCGGTCGGCCAGGTGATTACCGGCCAGGCCCGCGAGCTGTGCACCCTGAAAGCGCAGAACGGTGTTCCCGACTGGAACCAGGTCGAAGCGCTGTTCAAGGAGTGGAAACCCGACGCCGTGGTGGTCGGCCTGCCACTGAACATGGACGGCACGCCCAGCGAAATGTGCCTGCGCGCGGAGAAATTCGCCCGGCGCCTCAATGGCCGCTTCAACGTGCCGTTCTATACCCACGACGAACGCCTGACCACCTTCGAAGCCAAAGGCGAGCGACTGGTGCGTGGCGGACAAAAAGGCAGTTACCGCGACAACCCGGTGGACGCCATCGCCGCCGCCCTGCTGTTGCAGGGCTGGCTCGATGAAAACACTGCTTTGTTTGAATCCTGACAAGCGCTTCGGCGCTTTTCTTTTGAGCTACGACCCGAGCCGCGTCCAAGGACCCGGCTCGATCCCAAGAAGGAGCAACCATGAGCCTGCCAAATCCCGCCGATCTGATCAGCCAGATGGCGACCCGCCTCAAGGCGCACCTTGCCCAACGTGATATCAGCGAACCGCGTTACATCGGCATCCGCACCGGTGGTATCTGGGTGGCGCAGGCCCTGCTCAAGGAGCTGGGCAGCGATGCGCCGCTGGGCACGCTGGATGTTTCCTTCTACCGCGATGACTTCAGCCAGAACGGCCTGCACCCGCAAGTGCGCCCGTCAGCCCTGCCCTTCGAGATCGAAGGCCAGCATCTGGTACTGATCGACGACGTACTGATGAGCGGCCGCACTATCCGCGCCGCCATGAACGAACTGTTCGACTACGGCCGCCCGGCCAGCGTGACCCTGGTCTGCCTGCTCGACCTGGACGCAGGCGAACTGCCGATTCGCCCGAACGTGGTCGGCGCGACCCTGTCGCTGGCCGCCCATGAGCGGGTCAAGCTGTCCGGCCCTGAGCCGCTGACGCTCGAACTGCAAGACCTGAACCCTTAATCCGCCCTATTGAGAGTCCCCCTCGCGATGACGCCTCTAGATACCAAGCGCCCGCTGCAGCTCAATGACCAGGGCCAGCTGCGCCACTTCCTCTCGCTCGATGGCCTGCGCCGCGAGTTGCTGACGGAAATCCTCGACACCGCCGACTCGTTCCTCGAAGTCGGTGCCCGGGCGGTGAAGAAGGTCCCGTTGCTGCGCGGCAAGACCGTGTGCAACGTGTTCTTCGAAAACTCCACCCGCACCCGCACCACCTTCGAACTGGCGGCCCAGCGGCTGTCGGCGGACGTGATCACCCTGAACGTGTCGACCTCGTCGGCCAGTAAGGGTGAAACCCTGCTCGACACCCTGCGCAACCTCGAAGCCATGGCCGCCGACATGTTCGTCGTGCGTCACGGCGATTCCGGTGCTGCGCACTTCATCGCAGAACATGTTTGCCCGCAGGTGGCGATCATCAACGGCGGCGACGGTCGGCACGCGCACCCGACGCAAGGCATGCTCGACATGCTGACCATCCGTCGGCACAAGGGCAGTTTCGAAAACCTCTCGGTGGCGATCGTCGGCGACATCCTGCACTCGCGAGTGGCGCGTTCGAACATGCTCGCCCTGAAGACCCTCGGTTGCCCGGACATCCGCGTGATCGCACCGAAAACCCTGCTGCCGATCGGCATCGAGCAGTACGGCGTGAAGGTCTACACCGACATGAACGAAGGCCTGAAGGACGTCGACGTGGTGATCATGCTGCGCCTGCAGCGTGAGCGCATGACCGGCGGCCTGCTGCCGAGCGAAGGCGAGTTCTACCGCCTGTTCGGCCTGACCACCGCGCGCCTGGCCGGGGCCAAACCCGATTGCATCGTCATGCACCCGGGGCCAATCAACCGGGGTGTGGAAATCGAGTCCGCAGTGGCCGACGGCCCGCATTCGGTGATCCTCAATCAAGTCACCTACGGCATCGCGATCCGCATGGCCGTGCTGTCGATGGCCATGAGCGGGCAAACAGCACAACGTCAATTCGAGCAGGAGAACGCCCAGTGAAGCTCAGCATTCTCGGCGCCCGTGTCATCGATCCAAGCAGCGGCCTGGATCAAATCACCGATATCCACGTTGAAGCCTGCAAGATCGTCGCCCTCGGCGCTGCGCCGGCCGGTTTCACTGCCGTCGAAACCATCGACGCCCAAGGCCTGGTGGCCGCACCCGGGCTGGTCGACCTGAACGTCGCCCTGCGCGAGCCGGGCTACAGCCGCAAAGGCACCATCGCCAGCGAAACCCGCGCTGCGGCGGCCGGCGGCGTGACCAGCCTGTGTTGCCCGCCGAAGACCAAACCGGTGCTCGACACTTCGGCGGTGGCCGAACTGATCCTCGACCGCGCCCGCGAAGCCGGCAACACCAAGGTGTTCCCGATTGGCGCGCTGAGCAAAGGCCTGGACGGCGAACAGCTTGCAGAGCTCGTTGCTTTGCGTGACGCCGGGTGCGTGGCGTTCGGCAATGGTCTGGAGAGTTTCCGCAACACCCGCACCCTGTGCCGGGCGCTGGACTACGCGGCGACCTTCGACCTGACGGTGATTTTCAATTCGCAGGATCACGATCTGGCCGATGGCGGCCTGGCCCACGAAGGCGCGGTCGCCAGCTTCCTTGGTCTGCCGGGCATCCCGGAAACAGCTGAGACCGTGGCCCTGGCCCGTGATCTGCTGCTGGTCGAGCAGACCGGCGTGCGTGCGCACTTCAGCCAACTGACCAGCGCTCGCGGCGTCGCCCTGATCGCCCAGGCCCAGGCACGCGGCCTGAAGGTCACGGCGGATGTCGCGCTATACCAGTTGATCCTCACCGATGAAGCGCTGATCGACTTCAGCAGCCTGTATCACGTGCAACCGCCGCTGCGCACCCGTGCTGACCGCGATGGCCTGCGCGAGGCAGTGAAGTCCGGTGTGGTGTCGGCGATTTCCAGCCACCACCAGCCGCACGAGCGCGATGCCAAACTGGCGCCGTTCGGTGCGACCGAGCCGGGCATCAGCAGCGTTGAGCTGTTGCTGCCACTGGCGATGACGCTGGTCGAGGATGGCTTGCTGGATCTGCCGACGCTGCTCGCACGCCTGAGCGCTGGTCCAGCGGACGCGCTGCGTCTGCCGGCGGGCAAACTGACGGTGGGCGGTGCGGCGGATATCGTGCTGTTCGATCCGAAGGCGTCCACCGT
Source organism: Pseudomonas sp. P8_229 (assembly GCF_034008635.1). Lineage (NCBI taxonomy): Bacteria > Pseudomonadati > Pseudomonadota > Gammaproteobacteria > Pseudomonadales > Pseudomonadaceae > Pseudomonas > Pseudomonas sp. P8_229. Next base: position 2,521,165 of record NZ_CP125378.1, read on the forward strand.
GGCCGGTGAAGGCTGGTTATCGAGGGGCGAGAACTGTCCGTTCCTCGGGCATACATTGCCGGGCGTGGTTCGCTATACCCTGGTGGATGGGCGGATCAGCCACCAGGCTTAACCGGCTGCTGAGGGTCATTGTGGCGAGGGGATTTATCCCCGATGGGGCGCGTAGCGCCCCTAAACCATTCAACCGCGGATGACCTGAATCACCGAGGTTGTAGATTGAGGGCTGCTGCGCAGCCCATCGGGGATAAATCCCCTCGCCACAGGTTACTGGAAGGCGCCCCGGTTCTGCGCGTTACGCAGCGAGACCTGATCGTTCAGCGTCCAGAAGTCATACAACACCCCGACAAAGAACAATCCGCCGGTCAGCAGGTACAGCAAACCGCTGATCCACTTGCCCTGGTACATCCGGTGCACGCCGAACACTCCCAGAAACGTCAGCAGAATCCACGCCACGTTGTATTCGATCGGCCCTGCGGTAAAACGCAGATCGGCCTCGCGATCCATCGCCGGGATCAGAAACACGTCGATCAGCCAGCCGATACCCAGCAGACCGAAAGTGAAAAACCAGATCGTCCCGGTCACAGGCTTGCCGTAATAAAAGCGGTGAGCGCCGGTAAAACCGAAAATCCACAGCAGATAACCGATCACTTTGCTGTGCGTATCCTGGGGTTGAGCAACCTGCTGATAGCGGTTCATGGATGACCTCATTTGCCTCGATAGATAAATTTTTTCTGCATCTCTGTGACTTTTTTGTGTCGAGCCGACAAGTGGTTCGCCAGCGTTACACCTTGCTCAAAGCCTTGCAGGGCTTGGGTTCTGTCCGACAATTGCGCCAAATTACCGCTTGTTGGGCGAAATTGACCACCGGGTTGAATCGACCAACGGCCTCGGAAGGGACAAAAAAGCTGTTATAAAGTTGCGCGCAAACCTTTAAGAGCCACGCCTAATGCGACCATTTTTCAAGACATGGCTAACCATCTGCCTATTAATGCCACTGGCCGCCCACGCCACCAATCGTGAGCAACGTCTTCCCAACGTCAACGGTTTCACCCCTAAATCCCATGCTTCGGCTCCTTCGAGCAAGAGCAGCAAACAAACGAAACACACCACGCTCGCCAGCAAGAATCACGGCAAGCTGGTTCCGCCGATGGCGAACAAGGAAAGCAGCAACGTCCTGAGCCGTGCGGTGAACGTCCTCGGTACTCCTTATCGTTGGGGCGGCAGCAGCCCAAGTAAAGGCTTCGACTGCAGCGGGCTGGTGAAATATGCGTTCAACGACGCCACGTTCGACCTGCCGCGCACTTCCAACGCCATGGCCAGCGGTCATGGCGAGAAAGTCGAGCGCAAGGATCTGAAGCCGGGCGACCTGATTTTCTTCAACATCAAAAGCCGTCGGGTCAACCACGTTGCCATCTACCTGGGCAACGATCGCTTCATCCACGCACCCCGTCGTGGTAAAGCGGTGAGCATCGACACGCTGAACAAGCCGTATTGGGAACAGCATTACGTGGTTGCCAAGCGCGTGCTGCCGAAAGAGCCTGCCGGTAAGCAGATGCGCGTGGTTCAGCGCTAACAGCACGTACCGATCGTTCCCACGCTCTGCGTGGGAATGCCTCAATGGACGCTCCGCGTCCGCTTCGGCAGTGACGCAGAGCGTCCCGGGCTGCATTCCCACGCAGAGCGTGGGAACGATCACTCCCTCAGAAATTATCCGGCGTACGCGCCTTCTCCCGCGCATGCTCGCGACTGATCAAGCCTTTGGTCATCAGCTCCTTCAGGCACATGTCGAGTGTCTGCATCCCCAACGACCCGCCGGTCTGAATCGCCGAATACATCTGCGCCACCTTGTCCTCGCGGATCAGGTTACGGATCGCCGATGTGCCCAGCATGATCTCGTGCGCCGCCACCCGTCCGCCGCCGATCTTCTTGATCAGGGTCTGCGAGACCACTGCCAGCAACGACTCCGAGAGCATCGAACGCACCATCGACTTCTCATCCCCCGGGAATACATCCACCACCCGGTCGATGGTTTTCGCCGCTGAAGTGGTGTGCAGCGTGCCGAACACCAGATGCCCGGTTTCGGCGGCAGTCAGCGCCAGGCGAATGGTTTCCAGATCACGCATCTCACCCACCAGAATCACGTCCGGGTCTTCGCGCAGCGCCGAACGCAGCGCGGTGGCAAAGCTGCGGGTGTCGCGGTGTACCTCGCGCTGGTTGATCAGGCATTTGCGCGATTCGTGGACGAATTCGATCGGGTCTTCAATGGTGAGGATATGGTGATGTCGATGGGTGTTGAGGTAATCGATCATCGCCGCCAGCGTGGTCGACTTGCCGGAACCGGTCGGCCCGGTGACCAGCACCAGCCCGCGCGGCGCATCGGTGATCTTGCGAAAGACATCGCCCATGCCGAGGTCTTCCATGCTCAGCACTTTCGACGGAATGGTGCGGAACACCGCCCCGGCACCACGGTTCTGGTTGAACGCATTGACCCGAAAACGCGCCACGCCGGGGACTTCGAACGAGAAATCCGTTTCGAGGTGTTTCTCGAAGTCGACCCGCTGGGTGTCGTTCATGATGTCGTAGATCAATTCGTGCACTTGCTTGTGATCCAGCGCCGGCAGATTGATCCGCCGCACATCACCATCGACGCGGATCATCGGCGGCAGACCGGCCGACAGGTGCAGGTCGGAAGCGCCCTGTTTGGCGCTGAACGCCAGCAGTTCAGTGATATCCATAGCGTCCCTCAATTCCAGTAGAATGCCGCGAACCTTCAGACCGCCGGCGCCTCTTGATGTCCACGATAGCAGACAACATCCTTCAGGTTAGTTCGCGCATCCAGGCCGCCACCGCCGCTGCCGGGCGCGCTGAAAACAGCGTTCAGTTGCTCGCCGTGAGCAAGACCAAGCCCGCCGGGGATCTGCGTGAAGCCCACGCCGCCGGCCTGCGTGACTTTGGCGAAAACTATCTGCAGGAAGCCCTGGGCAAACAGCTCGAACTGGCCGACCTGCCCTTGATCTGGCACTTCATCGGCCCCATTCAATCGAACAAGACTCGCGCGATTGCCGAGCATTTCGACTGGGTGCACTCCGTGGATCGCCTGAAAATTGCCCAACGCCTGTCCGAACAGCGCCCGGCCGAGCTGCCGCCGCTGAACATCTGCATTCAGGTCAACGTCAGCGGTGAGGCCAGCAAGTCCGGCTGCACCCCGGCCGACCTGCCGGCACTGGCCGAGGCCATCAGCGCCCTGCCGCGCCTGAAATTGCGCGGGTTGATGGCGATTCCCGAGCCGACCGAAGATCGCGCCGAACAGGACGCCGCGTTTGCTGCCGTGCAACGCCTGCAGGCCAGCCTGAATCTGCCGCTCGACACACTTTCCATGGGCATGAGCCACGACCTCGAGTCGGCCATCGCCCAAGGCGCCACCTGGGTGCGGATCGGTACCGCCCTGTTTGGTGCCCGCGACTACGGCCAGCCATGAAATGGCTGACAAACTTCTGAATAAGGACCTGACATGAGCAACACACGTATTGCCTTTATCGGTGCCGGCAACATGGCCGCCAGTCTGATCGGCGGCCTGCGCGCCAAGGGTCTGCAAGCTAGCCACATCCGCGCCAGCGATCCGGGCGAAGAAACGCGCCAACGCGTCAGCGCCGAACACGGCATCGAAACCTTTGCCGATAATGCCCAAGCCATTGACGGCGTCGACGTGATCGTACTGGCGGTCAAGCCACAGGCGATGAAAGCCGTGTGCGAGGCGATTCGCCCAAGCCTGAAACCCAATCAACTGGTGGTCTCCATTGCCGCCGGCATCACCTGCGCGAGCATGACCGCGTGGCTCGGCGAGCAGCCAATCGTACGCTGCATGCCGAACACCCCGGCGCTGCTGCGTCAGGGCGTCAGCGGTTTGTATGCGACCAGCGAAGTGACTGCCGAACAGCGTCAGCAAGCCGAAGAGCTGCTGTCCGCCGTCGGCATTGCCCTGTGGCTCAACGAAGAGCAGCAACTGGACGCGGTTACCGCTGTTTCCGGTTCCGGCCCGGCGTACTTCTTCCTGCTGATCGAAGCCATGACCGCCGCCGGCGTCAAACTCGGCCTGCCGAAGGAAGTCGCTGAACAACTGACCCTGCAAACGGCGCTTGGCGCTGCGCATATGGCGGTGTCCAGCGATGTCGACGCTGCCGAACTGCGCCGCCGCGTGACCTCGCCAAATGGCACCACCGAAGCTGCAATCAAATCATTCCAGGCCAATGGCTTTGAAGCCCTGGTCGAAACCGCACTCGGCGCCGCCGCGCACCGCTCGGCCGAAATGGCCGAACAACTGGGCAAATAAGGAGCCTTACATGATTGGATTGAACACCGCAGCGGTTTACGTGCTGCAAACCCTAGGCAGCCTGTACCTGCTGATCGTGCTGCTGCGCTTCGTCCTGCAACTGGTGCGAGCGAACTTCTACAACCCGCTGTGCCAGTTCGTGGTCAAGGCCACCCAGCCGCTGCTCAAGCCTCTGCGTCGGATTATCCCGAGCGTATTCGGCCTCGACATGTCGTCGCTGGTCCTGGCGATTCTGGTGCAACTGGCACTGATGGCCCTGACCTTGCTGCTGACCTACGGCACCACCGGTAACCCGCTGCAGCTGTTTATCTGGTCGATCATTGGCGTGACCGCGCTGTTCCTGAAGATTTTCTTCTTCGCCCTGATCATCAGCGTGATCCTCTCGTGGGTCGCCCCGGGCAGCCACAACCCGGGCGCTGAGCTGGTAAACCAGATCTGCGAACCGGCGCTGGCACCGTTCCGCAAGATCCTGCCGAACCTCGGCGGTCTGGACCTGTCGCCGATCTTCGCCTTCCTCGCGTTGAAGCTGATCGACATGCTGGTGATCAACAACCTCGCGGCGATGACGATGATGCCGGAAATCCTGCGCCTGCTGATGTGAGCTGGTTTCGCTGGGACGGGGACGATCTGATCCTCGAATGTCATCTGCAACCGGCAGCCCGCAGCGATGATTTCGCCGGGCTGCACGGTGACCGCCTGAAGATCCGCCTCACCGCGCCGCCGGTCGAGGGCAAGGCCAATGCTTATCTGATGGGCTTTCTGGCCAAGGCTTTTGGGGTCTCGAAGAGCCAGGTCAGTTTGCTCAGCGGTGAGTTGAACCGGCAGAAACGGGTGAGGATCTGCTCGCCGAAGAAGCTGCCGGATCTGCCTGGGCTTATGCGTTGATCGTTCCCACGCTCCGCGTGGGAATGCATTCCGGGACGCTCCGCGTCCCCGCCGAAGCGGACGCGGAGCGTCCAATGAGGCATTCCCACGCAGAGCGTGGGAACGAGCGCAGGTAGTTGCTTGCCGCTAACCCCCCCGGTCTTTAGACTTACGCCTCATTTCAACGAGAGCAGGGTCGATGCCAGCTGCCTTTCCCCCCGATTCTGTTGGTCTGGTGACGCCGCAAACGGCGCACTTCAGCGAACCTCTGGCCTTGGCTTGTGGCCGTTCGCTGCCCGCCTACGACCTGATCTACGAAACCTACGGCACGCTGAACGCGCAGGCGAGCAACGCCGTGCTGATCTGCCACGCCTTGTCCGGGCATCACCATGCGGCCGGCTATCACAGCCCCGACGACCGCAAGCCCGGTTGGTGGGACAGCTGCATCGGCCCGGGCAAACCGATCGACACCAACAAGTTCTTCGTGGTCAGCCTGAATAATCTGGGCGGCTGCAACGGCTCTACCGGGCCGAGCAGCATCAATCCGGAAACCGGTAAACCGTTCGGCGCCGACTTCCCGGTACTCACCGTGGAGGACTGGGTGCACAGCCAGGCGCGTCTGGCTGATTTGCTCGGAATCCGCCAGTTCGCCGCAGTGATAGGCGGCAGCCTTGGCGGCATGCAGGCCCTGCAATGGACCATCACTTACCCGGATCGCGTGCGGCACTGCCTGGCCATCGCCTCGGCACCAAAGCTCTCGGCGCAGAACATCGCCTTCAACGAAGTGGCGCGTCAGGCCATCCTCACCGACCCCGAGTTTCACGGTGGTTCGTTCCAAGAAGCAGGCGTGATCCCCAAGCGCGGCCTGATGCTCGCGCGGATGGTCGGGCACATCACCTACCTGTCCGACGACTCGATGGGCGAGAAATTCGGCCGTGGCCTGAAGAGCGAAAAGCTCAACTATGACTTCCACAGCGTCGAGTTCCAGGTCGAAAGCTACCTGCGCTACCAAGGCGAAGAGTTCTCCGGTCGTTTCGATGCCAACACCTATCTGTTGATGACCAAGGCGCTGGACTACTTCGATCCGGCAGCGAACTTCGACGATAACCTGGCGAAAACCTTCGAGAACGCCACGGCCAAGTTCTGCGTGATGTCGTTCACCACTGACTGGCGCTTCTCCCCGGCCCGCTCGCGGGAGCTGGTGGACGCGCTGATGGCGGCGCGCAAGGACGTCAGCTATCTGGAAATCGACGCACCACAGGGCCACGACGCCTTCCTGATTCCGATCCCGCGCTATTTGCAGGCGTTCGGCAATTACATGAACCGAATCACGTTGTGAGAAAGCCATGAGAGCTGATCTGGAAATCATCCAGGAATGGATCCCCGCCGGCAGCCGCGTGCTCGACCTCGGTTGCGGCGACGGCGAATTGCTGACCTGGCTGCGCGACAACAAGAACGTCACCGGCTATGGCCTGGAAAACGACGCCGACAACATCGCCGAGTGTGTGGCCAAGGGCATCAACGTCATCGAGCAGGACCTGGACAAAGGGCTGGGCAACTTCGCCAGCAACAGCTTCGACATCGTGGTCATGACCCAGGCGCTGCAGGCCGTGCATTACCCGGACAAGATCCTCGACGAAATGCTGCGGGTCGGTCGCCAGTGCATCATCACTTTCCCCAACTTCGGTCACTGGCGCTGCCGCTGGTACCTGGCGAGCAAGGGCCGCATGCCGGTATCCGAGTTCCTGCCGTACACCTGGTACAACACGCCGAACATCCACTTCTGCACCTTCGAAGACTTTGAAGAACTTTGTCGCGAACGTGATGCGAAGGTCATTGATCGGCTTGCCGTGGATCAACAGCACCGTCACGGGTGGGCCAGTAAGCTATGGCCTAATCTGTTAGGTGAGATCGGTATCTACCGCGTCAGCAGCCCGGTGCTTGCAGATCATCGGGTCGCGGTCTGAACCACGACATTTCGAGGAGAACGATCATGGGTCGTCTAGCGTTGTTGTTATTTACCGCCTGCCTGAGCGTCACGGCCATGGCAGCCGATGTCATCAAAAGCGAGCGCCAGGAAACCTTCGGTGACGTGACGGTGCACTACAACACCTTCAACTCCACGTATTTGCAGCCGGACATCGCCAAGGCCGCCGAGCTGATCCGCAGCAAGAACCAGGGCGTGATCAATGTCTCGGTGATCAAGGACGGCAAACCGTTGAGCGCCAACGTCACCGGCACGGTCAAAGACCTGACCAGCCAGAGCGTGCCGCTGAACTTCCGCCAGGTCACCGAACAGGGCGCGATCTACTACATCGCCCAGTATCCGGTTGAGCAGCAGGAAACCCGCACCTTTGAAATCAAGGTGCAGAACGGCGACAAGATCAACACTATCAATTTCAACCAAGAGCTTTTCCCCGGCGAATGATGAACCTCAAGCAACTCGTACTGGCCAGCCATAACGCCGGCAAACTCAAGGAACTCCAGGCCATGCTCGGCGACTCGGTGCAACTGCGCTCGATCGGCGAGTGGAGCAAGGTCGAGCCGGAAGAAACCGGCCTGTCGTTCGTCGAGAACGCCATTCTCAAGGCGCGCAATGCCGCACGTATTTCCGGATTGCCGGCGCTGGCCGACGATTCCGGTCTGGCGGTGGATTTCCTTGGCGGCGCGCCGGGCATCTATTCGGCGCGTTATGCCGATGGCAAGGGCGATGCGGCGAACAACGCCAAACTGCTCGACGCCTTGAAGGACGTGCCTGAAGCCGAGCGTGGCGCACAGTTCGTCTGCGTGTTGGCGCTGGTGCGGCATGCCGACGATCCGTTGCCGATCCTCTGCGAAGGCCTGTGGCACGGGCGCATCCTGACCGCCGCCAGCGGCGAACACGGTTTCGGCTACGACCCGCTGTTCTGGGTACCGGAGCGTGACGTGTCCAGCGCCGAACTGAGCCCGGCCGACAAGAACCAGATCAGCCACCGCGCCCGTGCAATGGATCTGCTGCGCCAGCGTCTGGGCCTGAAATGACCGACAGCCCCTCCGCGTCGTCGCTGATCATCGGCGGCGCCGCCTCTTCGCCTCGGGCACCGCTGCCGACGCTGCCGCCCTTGGCGCTGTACATCCACATCCCGTGGTGTGTACGCAAATGCCCGTATTGCGATTTCAACTCGCACACCGCCAGTCCCGTGCTGCCGGAGCAGGAATACGTCGACGCGCTGCTCGCCGATCTCGATCAGGACCTGCACGCGGTTTACGGTCGTGAAATCAGTTCGATCTTCTTTGGCGGCGGCACGCCGAGCCTGTTCAGTGCCGAGGCGCTGGGGCGTTTGCTGGTAGGCGTCGAGCAGCGTATTCCGTTCGCCCATGACATCGAAATCACCCTGGAAGCCAACCCCGGCACCTTCGAACAGGAGAAATTCGTCGCGTACCGCAAACTGGGGATCAATCGCCTGTCGATCGGTATTCAGAGTTTCCAGCAGCAGAAGCTTGAAGCCCTCGGGCGCATCCACAACGGCGACGAAGCGGTGCGCGCGGCCGGCATGGCGCGGCAGGCCGGGTTCGACAACTTCAACCTCGACTTGATGCACGGCTTGCCTGACCAGTCGCTGGAAGATGCCTTGAGCGACCTGCGCCAGGCCATCGAACTGAAACCGACGCACATCTCCTGGTATCAGCTGACACTGGAGCCGAACACGGTGTTCTGGAACCAGCCGCCAGTACTGCCGGAAGACGATACGCTGTGGGACATTCAAGAGGCCGGGCAAGCGCTGCTGGCCGAACACGGTTACGCGCAATACGAAGTGTCGGCTTATGCACAGGCCGGACGGCCGGCGCGGCATAACCTCAATTACTGGAGTTTCGGCGACTTCATCGGTATCGGTGCGGGCGCTCACGGCAAGCTCAGCCATCCGGACGGGCGCATCGTCCGGACCTGGAAGACACGCCTGCCGAAGGACTATCTGAACCCGGCCAAGAGCTTCCAGGCTGGCGAGAAAACCCTGAGCAACGACGAGATGCCGTTCGAGTTTCTGATGAACGCGCTGCGCCTGACTGCCGGGGTGGAATCACGCCTGTATCCCGAGCGCACCGGCCTGCCGCTGGAAGGTCTCACCGAACACCGCAAGGAGGCCGAACAAAGCGGCCTGATGCAGGTCGAACCGTCACGTCTGGCGGCCACCGAGCGCGGACAACTCTTTCTCAACGACTTGCTGCAGAAATTTCTGAGCTGAGCCCACGCCCCAACGGCAGCCCCAAGGAAAAACGCATGGATTTGATACTCGATCTGCTCGCCACCGTGTCCCGCTGGAGCCGCAGCAATCTCTCGGAAATCGCCCTGGCCCTGGTCGGCTGCCTGCTGGTGCTGTTTGGCGCCGACTTCAAAGGCTGGGTCGAGCAACGCCTGGGCAGCATCGCCGGCGCCCTGCGCATACCGCTGATGTCGCTGCTGTGCGTGATCGGCAGTGGCGCCGCACTGATCTACGCCACGCCGTGGGTAGTCAAGGGCTTGAGCCAGTTCAACAACTACAGCCTGGCGCCGGTGTTGTTGGTGGTGCTGGTGTTGATCGGCGTCGTAGCTGACCGCCGCTGATTTTTCGGCCGCTTTTGATCGTTCCCATGCTCCGCGTGGGAATGCCTCAATGGACGCTCTGCGTCCGCTGTGGGACGCAGAGCGTCCCGGGCAGCATTCCCACGCAGAGCGTGAGAACGATCATAGCGTGATGCTTAGGACTGTTTCTCGAACTTCAGATCCCACACGCCATGCCCAAGACGTTCGCCGCGGCGTTCGAACTTGGTGATCGGCCGTTCGGCCGGGCGTGGTACGCACTTGCCGTCTTCGGCGAGGTTGCGATAGCCCGGAGCGACGTTCATCACTTCCAGCATGTACTCGGCGTACGGTTCCCAGTCGGTAGCCATGTGCAGAATGCCGCCGACCTTCAGCTTGCTGCGCACCAGTTCGGCGAACGAGGCCTGAACGATGCGACGCTTGTGGTGACGGCTCTTGTGCCATGGGTCCGGGAAGAACAGCATCAGGCGATCGAGGCTGTTGTCGGCGATGCAGCGGTTGAGCACTTCGATCGCGTCGCAATCATAGACGCGCAGGTTGGTCAGGCCCTGGGTCAGCACGCCATTGAGCAGCGCGCCGACACCCGGACGGTGCACTTCAACACCGATGAAGTCCTGATCCGGCGCGGCGGCGGCCATTTCCAGCAGCGAGTGGCCCATGCCGAAACCGATCTCCAGCGAGCGCGGCGCCGAACGGCCGAACACTTGATCGTAATCCACCGGCGCGTCGGCCAGCGGCAGCACGTACAGCGGCGCGCCCTGATCCAGACCGCGCTGCTGGCCTTCGGTCATGCGCCCGGCGCGCATCACGAAACTCTTGATGCGGCGGTGTTGGCGCTCGTCGCCCTCTTCCGTCTGGATAGGCGTGTCGTTCGATTCAGTCATCAATGGCTCTTACTTGATCAGACCATCCAGCGGCGAAGAGGCGCTGGCATAGAGTTTTTTCGGCATGCGACCGGCGAGGTAGGCCAGACGGCCCGCGACGATCGCGTGTTGCATGGCTTGGGCCATCATCACCGGCTGTTGAGCGTGGGCGATAGCCGAGTTCATCAGCACCGCATCACAGCCCAGTTCCATGGCGATGGTGGCGTCGGAAGCCGTCCCGACACCGGCATCCACCAGCACCGGAATCCTGGCTTCTTCGAGGATGATCTGCAGGTTGTACGGGTTGCAGATCCCCAGGCCCGAACCGATCAGACCGGCCAGCGGCATCACCGCGATGCAGCCGATTTCCGCCAGTTGGCGAGCGATGATCGGGTCATCACTGGTGTAGACCATCACGTCGAAGCCTTCCTTGACCAGCGTTTCTGCGGCCTTGAGGGTTTCGATCACGTTGGGGAACAGGGTTTTCTGGTCGGCCAGCACTTCCAGCTTCACCAGGTTGTGGCCGTCGAGCAGCTCACGCGCCAGGCGGCAGGTGCGCACGGCTTCGATGGCGTCGTAGCAACCGGCGGTGTTTGGCAGGAAGGTGTAGCGCTCCGGCGACAGCACGTCGAGCAGGTTCGGCTCGCCTTCGATCTGGCCCAGGTTGGTGCGGCGTACGGCGAAGGTGACGATCTCGGCACCCGAGGCTTCGATGGCCTGGCGGGTTTCTTCCATGTCACGGTACTTGCCGGTACCAACCAGCAAACGCGACTGGTAAGTACGACCGGCCAGGACGAAAGGCTTGTCGTTACGAACGATGCTCATGGGGAATCCTCTTTAGGGGTGAGGGTCTTGCAGAACTCTGTGCCCTGGCGCCGGGCGATTAGCCGCCGCCGATGGCGTGCACGACTTCGACGTTGTCGCCGTCGCTGAGAACGGTGTCGGCATGCTGGCTGCGCGGGACGATATCCAGATTGAGTTCGACTGCCACCCGGCGTCCGGTCAGTTCCAGACGGGTGATCAGGGCCGCAACGGTCTCGCCGTCGGGCAGTTCAAGGGATTCGCCGTTCAACTGAATGCGCATGCGCTAGGCCGCCATCATTTTTAGGGGCTGGCATTCTAGCCCGATCATGACCTAAAGGTCAGCACCAAGCGTCAAGCGGTTAGCGGCAAGCGCCAGGCGGCCAGCCCCAGGCACAGCCAACCGACCAGGAACGCCAGACCGCCGAACGGCGTAATGATGCCGAGCTTGCTGATACCGGTCATGGTCAGCACGTACAGGCTACCGGAGAACAGCACAATGCCCACTGCGAAGGAAAAGCCGGCCCACGCGACCAGTCGCCCCTGAATTTGCGTGGCCAGCAACGCCACACCGAACAGCGCCAGGGTGTGCACCAGTTGATAGGTCACACCCGTGTGGAAGATCGCCAGATACTCGGGCGTGAGGCGGTTTTTCAGACCATGGGCGGCGAATGCGCCGAGGGCAACACCGGTAAAACCAAAGAAAGCGGCCAGCATCAGAAAGCCACGCAGCATGTGGAACTCCAGTCAGACTCGTTCGGCAGGGTCTGTATAATGGCCCGCTCTATCGGTTCGGCCAAGCCATCTCTATGCTGCGTTCACTTTTGCGTCGTCTCACGAAGGCCCTGCTCTGGTTCGCGGGCGGCAGCGTATTGCTGGTCTTGCTGTTTCGCTTTGTGCCGCCACCGGGCACGGCGCTGATGATCGAGCGCAAGGTCGAATCCTGGGTCGACGGCGAACCGATCGACCTGCAGCGCACCTGGAAACCGTGGGACGAGATCTCCGATGACCTCAAGGTTGCAGTCATGGCCGGCGAGGACCAGAAGTTTCCCGAGCACTGGGGTTTTGACTTCGGTGCGATCCAGGCGGCGTTGGCCCACAACGAACTCGGCGGCTCGATTCGCGGCGCCAGCACCTTGAGCCAGCAAGTGTCGAAGAACCTGTTCCTGTGGTCGGGTCGCAGCTATCTGCGCAAAGGCCTGGAAGCCTGGTTTACCGCGCTGATCGAGGTGCTCTGGCCCAAGCAGCGGATTCTTGAGGTGTACCTCAATAGCGTCGAGTGGGACGACGGCGTGTTTGGCGCCGAAGCCGCAGCCCGCCATCATTTCGGCGTAAGCGCCAAGTCGCTGTCGCGGCAGCAGGCCAGTTATCTGGCGGCCGTTCTACCTAACCCGCGCGTATGGAGTGCGAGCCATCCGACGGCTTACGTGTCGCGCCGGGCCGGGTGGATTCGCCAGCAGATGAGCCAGTTGGGTGGGGATAGTTATCTGCTGGGACTCAACGATTCGCGCCGGGCGCCTTGGGCCGAATAACACCGAAGATCCCCTGTAGGAGTGAGCCTGCTCGCGATGGCGTCATGTCAGTGACCACAAGTGTGGCAGGCAGACCGCTATCGCGAGCAGGCTCACTCCTACAGGGTGGTGTTGAATCAGAAATGAAAAACGCCCCGATCATCGCTGATCGGGGCGTTTTTTTTTATTGCCTGAGCGCCGGTTAGGCGGCGATCGACAACTTGAGCTTGTTCATCGCGCTCTTCTCGAGCTGACGGATCCGCTCGGCCGACACGTTGTACTTCTGCGCCAGGTCGTGCAGCGTGGCTTTCTCTTCTGCCAGCCAGCGCTGGTAGAGGATGTCGCGGCTACGTTCGTCCAGCACTTCCAGCGCCTCGTGCAGGTTGTGATTGGAGTTGTCACTCCAGTCGGCATCTTCCAGTTGACGCGCCGGGTCGTACCGGTGGTCTTCCAGGTAGTTGGCCGGCGACTGGAAAGCGCTGTCGTCGTCCGCTTCCGCGGCCGGGTCGAAGGCCATGTCATGACCGGTCAGACGACTTTCCATCTCGCGCACTTCCCGCGGCTCGACGCCGAGGCTTTCCGCCACACGGTGGACTTCCTCGTTGTTCAGCCACGCCAGACGTTTCTTCTGGCTGCGCAGGTTGAAGAACAGCTTGCGCTGGGCCTTGGTGGTCGCGACTTTCACAATGCGCCAGTTGCGCAGGATGAACTCGTGAATTTCCGCCTTGATCCAGTGCACGGCGAACGACACCAGACGCACACCCATTTCCGGGTTGAAGCGCTTCACGGCCTTCATCAGGCCGACGTTACCTTCCTGGATCAGGTCAGCCTGAGCGAGGCCGTAGCCGGAATAGCTACGGGCAATGTGTACAACAAAACGCAGGTGGGCGAGCACCATCTGCCGAGCCGCCCCCAAATCCTGCTCATAGTAGAGACTCTCGGCCAGTTCACGCTCCTGCTCCGGCGTCAGCAATGGAATGCTGTTGACGGTGTGCACATAGGCTTCCAGGTTCGCACCCGGAACCAACGCGTACGCAGGTTGCAAAGAATTGGTCATGCGAAAAAACCTCCCACTTACATACTCGTGCCTCTCGGCACTGCGAAAAATTGACCGGGAATTCAAGTACAAGTTCCCAAAAAAACCGCAAGGTCAATCACGCGCAAAAAAGATTCTACTTCGGCGCCAGCTCCCTGAGATGACGTGCGACTGCAATCCATGCACCGATATAACCCAACAGCACCGCGCCAAGCAAGAGCGACAGACCGTCGGCAACTGGCACTCCGGCCAGCGCGAAATCACTGCCGTACAAGCCGGCCAGTCCAACTACCGCGTCATTCAGCCAGTTCAGGCCGAACGCCAGCACCCCCCAGGACAGAACTCCCGCACCGAAGCCATATAACGCGCCCATATAAAGAAAGGGACGACGCACATAACTGTCGGTGCCGCCGACGAGTTTAATCACTTCTATCTCTGTGCGGCGGTTTTCAATATGAAGACGAATGGTATTGCCTATCACCAAAAGTAATGCAGAAACCAGCAGCACCGTCAGACCGAAGACAAACCGGTCGCCGAGCTTGAGGATGGCGGCCAGACGCTCGACCCAGACTAGATCAAGTTGCGCCTGTTGTACCTTGGGCAGCTCGGAAAGTTTTTGTCTTAATGCTTCCAGGGTCGGCTTGTCGACCTCCTTCGGCGTCACCAGCACCACGCCCGGCAGCGGGTTTTCCGGCAGTTCGCGCAGGGCTTCGCCCAGACCGGACTGCTGTTGGAACTCTTCCAGCGCCTGATCGCGGCCGACATATTCAGCATCAGCCACACCGGGCATGCCTTTGATCTGCTCGCGCAACGACTCGCCTTGATCCGGCGTGGCGTCCAGTTGCAGGTACAGCGAAATCTGCGCCGCCCGCTGCCACGAGCCGCCGAGTCGCTCGACGTTGTTGATCAGCAGCGACAGGCCCATCGGCAGGCTTAGCGCCACGGCCATCACCATGCAGGTGAAGAAGCTGCCGATCGGCTGCTTGCCGAGGCGGCGCAGACTGTCGAGCAGACTGGCGCGATGGCTTTCGATCCACGACCGCAACAGCGTGGAAAAGTCCGGGCCGTCGTCATCGTCGTGTTTTTTCTTCTTCGGTGGTTGCGGGTCGGCGGCTTTCGGGGCCACGCGCTCGGAAACCTTCGGACTGCGTGTCGCACTCATACGCCAGCCTCCCCGTCGCCGATCAATCGGCCGCGTTGCAGGGTCAGCATGCGGTGACGCATGCGCGCAATCAGCGCCAGGTCGTGACTGGCGATCAGTACGCTGGTGCCCAACCGATTGATGTCTTCGAACACGCCCATGATCTCGGCCGCCAGACGCGGGTCGAGGTTACCGGTGGGTTCGTCCGCCAACAGCAGGGCCGGGCGGTGAACGATGGCGCGGGCGATGCCGACGCGCTGTTGCTGACCGGTGGACAGGTCGCCCGGGTACAGATCGGTTTTATCCGACAGCGCCACGCGCTCCAGCGCCGAATCGACGCGCTTGGCGATCTCGGCCTTGGACAAGCCGAGAATCTGCAGCGGCAGTGCGACGTTGTTGAACACCGTGCGATCGAACAGCAACTGGTGGTTCTGGAACACCACGCCGATCTGCCGGCGCAGAAATGGAATCTGCGCGTTGCTGATGGTGCTCAGGTCTTGCCCGGCGAGCAGCAGCTTGCCGCTGGTCGGACGTTCCATCGCCAGCAACAGGCGCAACAGTGTGGATTTGCCGGCACCGGAGTGACCGGTGACAAACAGAAACTCGCCACGACGGACTCGAAAGCTCAGCTCATGCAAGCCGACGTGACCGTTCGGGTAGCGTTTACCGACCTGTTCGAAACGAATCATGAACGCTCCCGCTCGGCAAACAATGCCTGGACAAAGGGTTCGGCTTCAAAGGTACGCAGATCGTCGATGCCTTCACCGACGCCAATGTAGCGGATCGGCAGGCCAAACTGCTTGGCCAGGGCGAAAATCACCCCACCCTTGGCGGTACCGTCCAGCTTGGTCAGCGCCAGGCCAGTCAGTTCGACGGTCTGGTTGAATTGTTTGGCCTGGTTGATGGCGTTCTGCCCGGTGCCGGCGTCGAGCACCAGCAGCACTTCATGCGGCGCGTCGGCGTCGAGCTTGCCGATCACCCGGCGAACTTTCTTCAGTTCTTCCATCAGGTTGTCTTTGGTGTGCAAACGACCGGCGGTGTCGGCGATCAGTACGTCGATGCCACGCGCCTTGGCGGCCTGCACGGCGTCGAAGATCACCGAAGCCGAGTCGGCACCCGTGTGCTGGGCGATAACCGGAATCTTGTTGCGTTCACCCCAGACCTGCAACTGCTCAACGGCAGCGGCGCGGAACGTGTCACCGGCGGCGAGCATGACTTTCTTGCCTTCCAGTTGCAGCTTCTTCGCCAGTTTGCCGATGGTGGTGGTCTTGCCGGCGCCGTTGACGCCAACCACCAGAATCACGAATGGCTTGTTCTGCGAGGCGATTTTCAGCGGTTGTTCAACCGGCTTGAGCATCGCGGCCAGTTCGGCCTGCAACGACTTGTACAGCGCATCGGCGTCGGCCAGTTCTTTGCGGGCGACCTTCTGGGTCAGGCGCTGGATGATCTGCGTGGTGGCTTCGACACCGACGTCGGCGGTCAGCAGACGGGTTTCGAGGTCATCGAGCAAATCGTCATCGATGGTTTTGCGGCCGAGGAACAGGCTGGCCATGCCCTCGCCGATGCTGGCGCTGGTCTTGGACAAGCCTTGTTTGAGGCGGGCGAAGAAACCGGCCTTGGTTTCTTCGGTGCGCGGGGCTTCGACTGGAGCCTCGGCCACCACTTCAACCGGCACGGCTGGCGCAACGACGACCGGTGCAGGTGCAGGTGCAGGTGCAGGTGCAGGTGCAGGTTCGGCTTGTTGAACGACCGGAGCAACCGGGGCAACAAACACCGGAGCAACGGGTTCAGGAATAACCGGCGCAAGTTCGACAACGGGCTCAACCACCGGCGCCGAAGCAACTTCAGACACCAACGCGGCAGGCGCCGGAATCACTGGCGTGATGTGCGGCGCAGCCTCTTCGACCAATGCCACCGGCTCTTCCGCCACCGGCAAGGTCAGCCACGGCTCAGCCGCCGGAGTCAGCGGCAATTCAGCCGCCACAGGCGCTTCAGGCTCGGGCGCAGGCTCAACCGGTTGCAGCACCGGCTCAGCAATCGGCAGCACGATTGGTGCCGGCTCTTCTTCTATTACCGGAGTCGGCGCAGGGGCTGGCTCAGGAGTCGCAGGCGGCTGTTCGACGACGGGTTCCTGCGGTTTCTTACGCAGCCATCCGAACAGGCTTTTCTTCTCGCCAGCCGCAGCTGGGGTCTTCTTGTCGTCGTTGGAACCAAACATGGAGGACGGCTATCTCACGGTAGCGACGCGCCATAAGGGCGCCCCGGCAAATAAATATTCGATGCAGAACAGACTGTGTTTCATCCAGCTTGTTCACGCGCAACATTTTGTCGAGGCGCCACAGGCACCTCAAAGGTCGATTAATACGAAGGACTGGAACGGCATCGTCGGCGAAAACGCAGAGTTTAGCTGACAAACTCAAAGCTTCTGCCGGAAACCCATACAACCTATAGACCGATCAGTGGCCTGATAGGCGTGGCCGCCAGTAAAACGGATCAGTATCCTAGCACCTCCTCGCCCGCCTAGGCTAAGACCAAGCGGGCAGCCCAACAGGTTAAAAAACGAATGAATGCTCTAGCCCGCCGCGCTGCAGGCCTGCTGCTCAGCACAGTCTGCCTGCCCCTTTCGGCCCTGGCGGCCGACCCGCAACCGACCCACGAATTCACCCTCGACAACGGCCTCAAGGTCGTCGTGCGCGAAGACCATCGCGCGCCAGTGGTGGTGTCGCAGGTCTGGTACAAGGTCGGTTCCAGCTACGAAACCCCGGGCCAGACCGGTCTGTCCCACGCGCTTGAGCACATGATGTTCAAGGGCAGCGAGAAAGTCGGTCCCGGCGAAGCCTCGTTGATCCTGCGCGACCTGGGCGCCGAAGAGAACGCATTCACCAGCGACGACTTCACTGCTTATTACCAAGTACTGGCCCGCGATCGTCTGGGCGTAGCCTTTGAGCTGGAAGCCGACCGCATGGCCAATCTGCGCCTGCCGGCTGACGAGTTCGCCAAGGAAATCGAAGTCATCAAGGAGGAGCGCCGCCTGCGCACCGACGACAAGCCGATGTCCAAGGCTTACGAGCGCTACAAGGCGATGGCTTACCCGGCCAGCGGCTACCACACGCCGACCATCGGCTGGATGGCTGACCTGGACCGGATGAAGGTCGAGGAGCTGCGGCATTGGTATCAATCCTGGTATGTGCCGAACAATGCCACGCTGGTGGTGGTCGGCGACGTCACCCCGGACGAGGTGAAGACCCTCGCCCAGCGCTACTTCGGGCCAATCGCCAAACGTGACGTGCCACCGGCGAAGAAACCACTGGAGCTGGCCGAACCCGGTGAACGCCAGATCACTCTGCACGTGCAAACTCAACTGCCTAGCCTGATGCTCGGTTTCAACGTGCCAAGCATCGCCACCGCTGAAGACAAGCGCTCGGTCAATGCCCTGCGCCTGATCTCGGCGCTGCTCGACGGCGGCTACAGCGGACGCATCCCGACGCAACTGGAGCGCGGCGAAGAGCTGGTGTCCGGCGGTTCGTCGAGCTACGACGCCTACACCCGGGGCGACAGCCTGTTCACCTTGTCGGCGACACCGAACACCCAGAAGAAAAAGACCATGGCGCAGGCCGAAGCCGGTCTGTGGAAACTGCTGGAGCAGTTGAAAACCACCGCGCCGTCCGCCGAAGAACTGGAACGCGTGCGGGCACAGGTCATCGCTGGCCTGGTGTTCGAGCGTGACTCGATCACCAGCCAGGCCACCGCCATTGGCCAGTTGGAGACCGTAGGCCTGTCGTGGAAACTGATGGACACCGAACTGGCCGACCTGGAAAGCGTGACCCCGCAAGACATCCAGAACGCCGCCAAGTTGTATTTCACCCGCGAACGTCTCAGCGTCGCCCACGTCCTGCCACTGGAGACGACTCATGAGTGAGCGCAAATCCCCACGCCTGCTGCTCGGCCTGATCGCCGTCGCGGTGATCGGCTCCGCCGCGTTTTATCTGATGCCCGGTGCCAAAACCGACGCCAGCGAGGCGCTGGATAACGCCAAGACCAGCCAGAAGCTGCAATCGCTGACCGAACTCGACGGCAAGGCTCCGGCCAGCCGCAAGCTCGACGTGCAGACCTGGAACACCGCCGGTGGCGCCAAGGTGCTGTTCGTCGAAGCCCATGAGCTGCCGATGTTCGACATGCGCCTGATCTTCGCCGCCGGCAGCAGCCAGGACGGCAATGCACCAGGCCTGGCAGTCCTGACCAACGCCATGCTCAACGAAGGCGTGGCCGGCAAGGACGTCGGCGCCATCGCCCAGGGCTTCGAAAGCCTCGGTGCGGATTTCGGCAACGGCGCCTACAAGGACATGGCGCTGGCTTCGCTGCGCAGCCTGAGTGCCGCCGAACAACGTGAGCCAGCACTCAAGCTGTTCTCCGAAGTGGTGGGTAAACCGACGTTCCCGGCCGACTCCTTCGCGCGCATCAAGAACCAGATGCTCGCCGGTTTCGAATACCAGAAACAGAACCCCGGCAAACTCGCCAGCCTGGAGCTCATGAAGCGTTTGTACGGTGATCACCCGTATGCCCACTCCAGCGACGGCAATGTGCAGAGCGTGCCGAAGATCACGCTGGCGCAACTGCGCGAGTTCCACGCCAAGGCCTATGCGGCCGGCAACGTGGTGATCGCGCTGGTCGGCGACTTGTCTCGCGCCGAAGCGGAGGCGATTGCCAACCAGGTCTCCGGCGCCCTGCCCAAAGGCCCGGCGCTGGCGAAAATCGCCCAGCCCCAGGAGCCCAAGGCGAGCATCGGTCACATCGAGTTCCCGTCCAAGCAGACCAACCTGTTGCTCGCGCAACTGGGCATCGACCGTGACGACCCCGATTACGCAGCGCTGTCGATGGGCAACCAGATCCTCGGTGGCGGCGGCTTCGGCACCCGCCTGATGAGCGAAGTGCGCGAGAAGCGCGGCCTGACTTATGGCGTGTACTCCGGGTTCAGCCCGATGCAGGCCCGTGGCCCGTTCATGATCAACCTGCAGACCCGCGCGGAAATGAGCGAAGGCACGCTGAAACTGGTGCAGGACGTGCTCGCCGATTACCTGAAGACCGGCCCGACCCAGAAAGAACTCGACGACGCCAAGCGCGAGCTGGCCGGCAGCTTCCCGCTGTCCACCGCGAGCAATGCCGATATCGTCGGCCAACTGGGCGCCATGGGCTTCTATAATCTGCCGCTGAGCTATCTGGATGACTTCATGCGTCAGTCCCAGAGCCTGACCGTCGAACAGGTCAAAGACGCGATGAACAAACACCTGAGCACGGACAAAATGGTCATCGTCAGCGCTGGCCCGACCGTGCCGCAAAAGCCGTTACCGGCCCCATCTGATAAACCTGCCGAGCAACCGCTCGGGGTTCCGGAGCATTAATGGCTATTCGTCCTAAAAAACCTGCGCAGAACGTCCACAACGGTGTGAACCAGCTGCGCATCATCGGCGGCGAATGGCGCAGCCGCAAACTGAGCTTCCCCGATGCGCCGGGCCTGCGCCCGACGCCGGACCGTGTGCGCGAAACCCTGTTCAACTGGCTCGCGCCGTATGTGGCCGGGGCCAAGGTGCTGGACCCGTTCGCCGGCAGCGGCGCGCTGTTTCTCGAAGCGCTGTCCCGTGGCGCGGCCATGGGACAGGCGCTGGACGCCAGCCACCTCGCCGTATCGAGCCTGAAGGAACACCTAGGCACCCTGCGCTGCACCAACGGCCAGGTGCAGACCGCCGACGCCCTGCGCTATCTGGAAACCCAGGTCGCCACGCCGTTCGACCTGGTGTTTCTCGATCCGCCGTTCAACCAGAACCTGCTGCCAGCCGTCTGCACCCTGCTGGAAGAACGCCAATGGCTCGCACCCGACTCGTGGATCTACACTGAAAGCGAGACCGCGCCTTCGACGCTGGGTTTGCCGGGCAACTGGCGCCTGCACCGCGAGCAGAAATCCGGGCGGGTGTACTACGCGTTGTGGCAACGTATGGCAGTCAACTGAAAGTATTGAAGAACCCTGTGGTGAGGGAGCTTGCTCCCTCACCACAAAAGGTGTGTGCCCTCTGGAAACTGAACGCTTCACCCCCGCCTTCGGCCTCGGCAATCCGCACCTGCAAACCTTGTGGGGGTCGCTGTGGCGCAAAACCGTACACCTTGATCGCCAACGCGAACGCCTGTGGCTGGACGACGGTGATTTCCTCGATCTCGACTGGCATGGCCCGCACAGCGCCGAGGCGCCATTGGTGCTGGTGCTGCATGGGCTGACCGGCTCTTCCAATTCGCCTTATGTCGCCGGGATCCAGGTCGCGCTCGCTGCGCAAGGCTGGGCCAGTGTCGCGCTGAACTGGCGCGGTTGCTCCGGTGAACCGAATCTGCTGCCGCGCAGCTACCACTCGGGCGCCAGCGAGGACCTCGCCGAAGCCATCAAGCACCTGCGCGCCCAACGGCCGCTGGCGCCGCTGTATGCGGTCGGCTATTCATTGGGCGGCAACGTGCTGCTCAAACATCTGGGCGAAACCGGCAGCGACAGCGGCGTACTCGGTGCGGTGGCGGTGTCGGTACCGTTTCGCCTCGATCAATGCGCGGACCGGATCGGCCAGGGTTTTTCCAAGGTCTATCAGGCGCACTTCATGCGCGAGATGGTCGCCTACATCAAGAACAAGCAGCGTCAGTTCCAGCACGACGGGCGCGAAGATGGCCTGGCAGCACTGGCGGCGCTCGGCTCACTGGAGAACATGCGCACCTTCTGGGACTTCGATGGCCGGGTCACCGCGCCGCTGCACGGTTTTACCGATGCCGAGGATTACTATCGCCAGGCGTCGAGTCGCTACTTTCTCGGAGAGATCCGCACGCCGACCCTGATCATTCAGGCCGCCGACGATCCATTCGTATTCCCCCACAGCCTGCCGACGGCCGAGGAGCTGTCCGCCACTACCCAGTTCGAGTTGCAGACCAGGGGTGGGCATGTCGGCTTTGTCGATGGCTCGTTCCGCCAGCCCGGTTACTACCTGGAACGACGCATCCCGCAATGGCTGGCCGGCGTGACGCAATGAGCGATCAGAGCGAGTCGATCCGTTTCTGGCAAACCGCGCCACTGGCCGGTGTCGAGTTGCTGTCGGCGCGCTACATCGAACATCGCTTCGCCCCGCACGTCCACGACGGCTATGTGATCGGCATGATCATGGCCGGCGCCCAGCGCTATCGCTATCGCTATCGCGGCGCCGAACACCTGGCCGGCAGCGGAACGCTGGTGCTGATCAACCCGGACGAATTGCACACCGGGCACAAGGGCACCGAGGACGGCTGGCTGTACCGGGCGTTTTACCCCGACACCGGGCAGATCGTGTCCTTGCTTGAGGAACTGGAACTGCCCACCGCGCCCATGCCTGCCTTTGGCGCGACGCTCTACCGCGACCCGGATCTGGTCAATGGTTTCTGTCAGTTGCATCGGCTGCTGGAAAGCCCCGCCACCGCGCTGCAACAGCAGACGGTGTGGCGCGAGATGATGATGCTGCTGTTGCAGCGCCATGCCGCGGTGCAGATCAACGGCAAGCCGGGCAAGGAACACCGCGCGGTGGTGATGGCCAAGGAGTTATTGCATGCGCAACTGGCCGCGCCGCCATCGCTGGAAGAGTTGGCCGCTGCGGTGAACCTGTCGCCCTTCCACTTCGCCCGGGTATTCCGCCGCGCCACCGGCATGCCGCCGCACACCTGGCTGATGCAGCAGCGCATCGCCACTGCACGGGGGTTATTGCAGCACGGTTGTCTGCCAGTGGAAGTCGCCATGCAACTGGGCTTTGCCGACCAGAGTCATCTGAGCCGGCAGTTCAAGCAGGTGTATGGCGTGGGGCCGGCGGCGTATCGCAGTGCCCGACAAATACCTTCAAACACCGAATCCCCTTTGTCGGAGTGAGCCTGCTCGCGATGACGGCCGCTCATGCAACATTGATGTCGACAGACACGACGCTATCGCGAGCAGGCTCACTCCTACAGGGAGAACTTCGTGGTGATCACTCGCCCGTGGCGATCCCGCGAGCCGGCTCGTTGATCCACTCACTCCACGACCCGGCATACAACGAACCCAACGGATAACCCGCCAGGCACAACGCAAACAGGTTGTGACACGCCGTCACCCCGGAACCGCAATAGGCAACCAGTTCCGCTGGCGAGCGCTCACCGAGTTTCGCGGCAAAACGCTGCTTGAGCTGATCCGCCGGCAGAAAGCGCCCGTCGCTGCCGAGGTTGTCGGTGAACGCCGCGCATTGCGCGCCGGGAATGTGCCCGGCAATCGGGTCGATCGGCTCCACCTCACCCTTGAAGCGCGGCAAGGCCCGGGCGTCGAGCAACGTCAGCGACGGCTGAGCAAGGCGTTTCTGCAATTGTTCGGCGCTCAGCAGCAGTTTCATGTCCGGCTGACCGCTGAAGTTGCCCCGGCTGACCGCTGGCGCATCCAGGCTCAGCGGCAACCCCGCCGCGTGCCAGGCCTTGAGCCCACCGTCGAGAATGAACACACCGTCGCGCTTGCCCAGCCACGCCAGTAACCACCAGGCCCGGGCCGCGTAGGCGCCGGGACCGTCGTCGTAAAGCACCACATCGCTGTCGGCATTGATGCCCCAGGTTTGCAGGCGTTCGATCAATGCTGCCGGCTCGGGCAGCGGATGGCGTCCGGTCACGCCTTTGATCACCTTGCCACTGAGATCACGCTCAAGGTCGGCGAAACGGGCGCCGGCAATGTGCCCTTCGGCGTAGCTGCGCTGCCCGTAGTCCGGGTCTTCGAGGGCAAAACGACAATCGAGAATCACCAGCCCCGGTTGCTCCTTGCGGGCATCCAGTGCGTTCGGGCTGATCAGTTGCGCAATCGGCATAACGGACTCCTGTGAGCGACTTCGAAATGGGTTACTGCCCTTCCTCGAGGGCCTGGGCCAGCGGCACGTAAAACTCGTCAAACAAGGCATTCACCTCTTCGCGCGCCTGATCGGTGACGAACCCGGCTTCCAGCACCAGCACCTGATACACGCCACGCTTGATGGCCTGCTCGCTGAGGTGGTTGGAATTTTCCCGGGTGGTGCACAGAAAGCGCACCCAGGAGGTGAGGATGATCCAGGCATTGATCGTCAGGGATTCGATTTGCACCCGATCCATCTTGAGAATGCCAGCCGCCACAAATCCCTCGTAGATTGCCATGCCCTGGATCACGCAGCGCTGGGAGAACCGCCGGTAGCGCGCCGCCAGATCGGGATCGCTGTCGAGCAGGTGTTCCAGATCGCGATGCAAAAAGCGATAGCCCCACATCGCCGACAGCAGCTCCTTGAGGTAATAGCGCTTGTCTTCGACCGTGGCAACACGCCCCTGCGGCGGGCGCAGAAAGCTGTCCACAAGGCTTTCGTACTCACTGAACAGTACGGCGATGATCGCCTGCTTGTTGGGGAAGTGGTAGTACAGGTTGCCCGGAGAAATCTCCATGTGGGCCGCAATGTGGTTGGTACTGATGCTGCGCTCGCCCTGCTGGTTGAACAGTTCGAGGCTGTTCTGCACGATGCGCTCGCTGGTTTTTATTCGTGGGGCCATGGCTTGAGCTTTAATTCAGAGTGCGGTGAGGGGCATCTTACGACCTAACCGGAAATGGATAAAACAAAGCTGTGTCGGGAAGTCATTTGACTTTGTAGAGCATAGACTCTAAAAAGTCCTCACTACAATAAATCAGGAGCAGACGATGACTGCCGACATTGCTTACCTGCAAACGCTGCAACAGCCACTGGAAGAGCTCGACCGGCTCTTCGCGGCACAGCGCGCCGCCTATGCCGCCAACCCGATGCCGCCGGCAGCCCAGCGTCAGCAATGGCTCAAGGCATTGCGCTACTTGCTCAGCGATGAGCGTCAGGCCCTGATCGACGCCATCAGCACGGATTTCAGCCATCGCAGCGCCGATGAAACCCTGCTCGCCGAACTGATGCCCAGCCTGCACGGCATTCATTACGCCAGTCGCCACCTCAAGGGCTGGATGAAGTCCTCGCGGCGCAAAGTCGGCATGGCTTTTCAGCCGGCGTCGGCGAAAGTGGTGTATCAACCCCTCGGCGTGGTCGGCATCATCGTCCCGTGGAACTACCCGTTGTATCTGGCCATCGGCCCGCTGGTCGGCGCACTGGCGGCGGGCAACCGGGTGATGCTCAAGCTTAGTGAATCGACGCCCGCCACCGGGCTGCTGCTCAAGGCCTTACTGGCGCGAATCTTCCCCGAAGATCTGGTGTGCGTGGTGCTCGGTGAGTCGGACGTCGGCGTGGCGTTTTCCCGTCTGCGCTTTGATCACCTGCTGTTCACCGGCGCCACCAGCATCGGCAAACACGTGATGCGCGCTGCGGCGGAAAACCTGACCCCGGTGACCCTCGAACTGGGCGGCAAATCCCCGGCCATCGTCTCGCGCGACGTGCCGCTCAAGGACGCCGCCGAACGCATTGCCTTCGGCAAGACCCTGAATGCCGGACAGACCTGCGTCGCCCCCGATTACGTGCTGGTGCCGCAAGACCGTGTCGGCGCGTTCGTCGAAGCCTATCGTCAGGTGGTCAACAACTTCTATCCCACCCTTGCCGACAACCCGGACTACACCGCGATCATCAACGAGCGCCAACTGGCCCGGCTCAACAATTATGTCAGCGACGCCACCAGCAAGGGCGCGCTGCTGATCCCGCTGTTCGAACAGGGTCAGGGCCGGCGCATGCCGCACAGCCTGTTGCTGAACGTCAGTGACGAGATGATCGTGATGCAGGACGAAATCTTCGGCCCGCTGCTGCCGATCGTGCCGTACCAGGATCTGGACCAGGCATTTGCCTACATCAATCAGCGGCCGCGTCCTCTGGCGCTTTACTACTTTGGCTACGACAAACGCGAACAGAACCGCGTACTGCACGAAACCCACTCCGGCGGCGTGTGCCTGAACGACACCCTGCTGCATGTGGCGCAGGACGACATGCCATTCGGCGGCATCGGCCCTTCGGGCATGGGCCACTATCACGGCCATGAAGGTTTCCTGACCTTCAGCAAGGCCAAAGGTGTGCTGATCAAACAGCGCTTCAATGCCGCCAAACTGATTTACCCGCCTTACGGTAAATCGATTCAGAAACTGATCCAGAAGCTGTTCATCCGCTAATCGTCGTCACCGCCGGGTAATAACAACAATGCACCCAAGCCTGACCGAAACACCTGCCCTGTCGCGCCGTGGTCTGCTGAAATTCAGCCTCGGCGCCACTGCATTCCTCGCCACCGCCGGCCTTGGCGCCAGCCTCAGTGGCTGCTCATCGAGTGTCGCCGCCAACGGCTTCGTCACCTTGCGCGACGGCGACCTGTTGTTCCTGCGCGCCTTGATTCCGGTGATGCTCGACGGCGCCGTGGCGAGCGAAAAAATGCCCGGCGCCGTCGATGGCACGCTCAAGTCGCTGGACTACAGCCTCGATCACCTGTCGCCGGAGATGCTCAAACTCACCCGGCAACTGTTCGATGTGCTCGGCATGGCCGTCACACGCGGCCCGCTCACCGGCATCTGGGGCAGTTGGGAAAACGCCAGCCCCGAGGCGATGCGCCACTTCCTCGAACGCTGGGAAAACAGCTCATTGAGTTTGTTGAAAATGGGGCATAGCTCACTGCAACAAATGGTGCTGATGGCCTGGTACACCCGCGCGGAATCGTGGGGGCATTGCGGCTACCCGGGCCCGCCTACCGTCTGAAATCGGCGCCGCGCCTTTCGCGAGCAAGCCCGCTCCCACATTTTGAAATGCATTCCCCTGTGGGAGCGGGCTTGCTCGCGAAGGGGCCCGCAAGAACAACAAAAACAAGAGAACCTGACCGATGCCCGTACCCGACCCGTTCCGCGAAGGCCTCGCCCGTGGCTGGAAAACCTACAACGGCGCACAACTGAGCAACGACCTGACGCTGCAAGCCGACGTGGCCATCATCGGCAGCGGCGCCGGTGGCGGCACCACGGCGGAAATCCTCAGCGCCGCCGGCTACAAAGTGCTGCTGATCGAAGAAGGCCTGCTCAAGACCAGCTCCGATTTCAAGATGCTCGAAGACCAGGCCTACAGCAGCCTCTATCAAGAAGGCATCGGCCGCATGAGCAAGGATGGCGCGATCACCATCCTGCAGGGCCGTGCCGTGGGTGGCACCACGCTGATCAACTGGACATCGAGCTTCCGTACCCCGGAGCCGACGCTCGAGCACTGGGCCAAGGAACACAACGTCAAAGGCCACAGCCCGGCCGAAATGGCGCCGTGGTTCGAGAAAATGGAACAACGCCTGGGTGTCGCACCATGGATGGTTCCGCCCAATGCCAACAACGACGTGATCCGCAAGGGCTGCGAGCAACTCGGTTACAGCTGGCACGTGATCCCGCGCAATGTGCGCGGCTGCTGGAACCTCGGCTATTGCGGCATGGGCTGCCCGACCAACGCCAAGCAATCGATGATGGTCACCACCATCCCCGCGACCCTGGAAAAGGGCGGCGAGCTGCTGTACCTGGCCCGAGCGGAAAAACTGTTGATCAGCGGCGACAAAATCACCGGCCTGCAATGCGTGGCAATGGATGAGCGCTGCGTCGAGCCGACCGGACGCAAAATCACCGTCAAGGCGCAGCATTACGTGCTGGCCGGCGGCGGCATCAACAGCCCCGCACTGCTGCTGCGCTCGGATGCTCCGGATCCGCATCAGCGCCTCGGAAAACGCACCTTCCTGCATCTGGTGAACATGTCCGCCGGACGTTTCGACGAAGTGATCAACCCGTTCTACGGCGCGCCGCAGTCGATCTACTCGGATTATTTCCAGTGGAAGGACGGCACCACCGGGCCGATGGGCTACAAACTCGAAGTGCCACCGCTGCAGCCGGCGCTGGCCACGACATTGCTCGGCGGTTTCGGCACACAGAACGCCGAACACATGGCTGATCTGCCACACACCCACGCGATGCTGGCCCTGCTGCGCGACGGCTTCCACCCGGACAGCGTCGGCGGCAGTGTCGAGTTGCGCGGCGATGGCTCTCCGGTGCTCGACTATCAGGTCTCGCCTTACGCCTGGGAAGGCTTGCGCCGCGCCTTTCACAGCATGGCCGAGATCCAGTTTGCCGGCGGCGCCAAATCGGTGATGCCGATGCACGCCGATGCGCGCTACGTGAAAACCCTGGCCGAAGCCCGCACGCTGATCGACGGTCTGAGCCTTGAGCTGTATCGCACGCGCCTGGGCAGTGCCCACGTGATGGGCGGTTGTGCGATGGGCGAAGACCCGAAAAGTGCGGTCACCGACAGCCTCGGCCGGCACCATCAACTGAGCAATCTGTCGATTCACGATGGCTCGCTGTTCCCCACCAGCATTGGCGCCAACCCGCAATTGTCGGTGTACGGACTGACCGCACAACTGGCGACGTCCCTCGCCGATCGGCTTAGAAATCCGTGAAAAAACCGATTTATCGCGTCGTCTATAGTGCTTTCTTACCCAACAGGCGACTTGGCCGACCGGGACGGCTGCGATACCATCCGACTCCCCAACGGACTCCCGCCAGGACGACGCGATGAACCGAGTGTTGTACCCAGGTACCTTCGACCCTATTACCAAGGGCCATGGCGATCTGGTCGAACGCGCCTCGCGCCTGTTCGATCACGTGATCATTGCGGTCGCTGCCAGCCCGAAGAAAAATCCGCTGTTCCCGCTGGAACAACGGGTTGAACTGGCTCGCGAGGTCACCAAACACCTGCCGAACGTGGAAGTGGTCGGTTTCTCGACGCTGCTGGCGCATTTCGCCAAAGAGCAGAACGCCAACGTGTTCCTGCGTGGTCTGCGTGCGGTGTCGGACTTCGAATACGAATTCCAGCTGGCCAACATGAACCGCCAACTCGCACCGGACGTAGAGAGCCTGTTTCTCACCCCGTCCGAGCGTTATTCGTTCATTTCCTCGACCCTGGTGCGGGAAATTGCCGCGCTGGGCGGCGATATCAGCAAGTTCGTGCACCCGGCCGTGGCCGATGCCCTGACCCTGCGCTTCAAGAAGTAACGACCGTTCAAACGGCGCCCGCGTGCACTGCGGGCGCCAATGCGGCACAATTACGCGCATTGATTTATAGCGCCCGGGCCTGCCGCCCCGGCTGGAGTTAGCATGTCCCTGATCATCACCGACGATTGCATCAACTGCGACGTCTGCGAACCCGAGTGCCCGAACGCCGCCATTTCCCAAGGCGAAGAGATCTACGTGATCGACCCGAACCTGTGCACGCAGTGCGTCGGCCACTACGACGAGCCGCAGTGCCAGCAGGTCTGCCCGGTGGATTGCATTCCACTGGACGAAGCGCATCCGGAGACTGAAGAACAGTTGATGGAGAAGTACCGCAAGATTACCGGCAAGGCCTGAGTTCTTCAGCGCCCGTACCGACGCCATCGCGAGCAGGCTCACTCCTACATTTGGAATGCGTTTCCCTGTAGGAGTGAGCCTGCTCGCGATGAGGCCGTCAGCCACACCGCAAAACCTGGATCAGCTCACTCGCGCTGCTCGAATCCCTCCCCCGTACACCCCAGGCAGCGCACGAACGCCGCTTTCGCCGGGTCGACCACTAACGCTTGCCCGGCATCGCCCACCCCGCCACCCAGCGCGGTAAACGGCAACGACACCACGAACACCCCGGCCCCCAACACCGTCGCCACCACCAGCAGCGGGCGGGCGATCAGCAAGTCGCCAATCATGGCGTAGGCCGGAGGGTTCTGAATCGCATAGCGTGGGTCACCGCTGCCGCCCTCCGTCGCCCGGGTCGGTAGACTGGAACACAACAGCAGCGCAATGAGCAGGACTTGCAGGGGCTTCATGGCACGATCCTTCGGGCTGAACAGTGAGACAACTCACTATAGACCGTAGGAGTTTTTCAGCCTTTTGCCTCAGCTCTGGCAGCGCGGGCAGAAGACACTGGCCCGCTGACCGAGCTTCACTTCCCGCAGGCCGGTGCCGCAGACCTTGCAGTGCTCACTGCCACGGCCATAGACAAACAGCTCTTGCTGGAAATACCCCGGCTGCCCGTCACCGCCAATGAAATCACGCAACGTGGTGCCGCCGCGCTCGATGGCCGCGGCAAGAATGCGCTTGATCTCGATGGCCAGCTTCAGATAACGCGCCCGGGAGATGCTCTTGGCCTCGCGGCGTGGGTCGATCCCGGCAGCGAACAGGGCTTCGGTCGCATAAATATTGCCGACGCCGACCACCACCGCGTTGTCCATGATGAACGGCTTGACCGCCATCGAACGCCCGCGCGACAGCTGGAACAGGCGCTCGCCGTCGAACAGGTCGGTCAACGGTTCCGGCCCGAGGCGAATCAGCAATTCGTGATTGAGCGGATCGGTGCTCCAGAGCATAGCGCCGAAGCGTCGCGGATCGGTGTAGCGCAGGGCCAGCCCGGATTCCAGCTCGATATCGACGTGCTCATGCTTCAACGCCGGCAGCCCGACCTCCACCAGACGCAGGTTGCCCGACATCCCCAGGTGACTGATCAAGGTGCCGACCTCGGCGTTGATCAACAGATACTTGGCTCGCCGCTCGACCAACACGATGCGCTGTCCGGACAGGCGCACATCAAGGTCTTCGGGGATCGGCCAGCGCAACCGGCGATCACGCACGATCACCCGGCTGACGCGCTGGCCTTCCAGGTGCGGGGCAATGCCCCGGCGGGTGGTTTCGACTTCCGGCAGTTCAGGCATGGTGTCCTCGAATCAATGCGCGCCGAGGTCGCGAATCGTCTGTTTGAGGGTTTCGAAATCGTAGTCCGACAGACCGACGTAATCGAGAATCAGGGCACCGATGCTGTTCCACTCGTGGTCTTCGGTCTGATTGCCCAGTACCCGGTAAGACGCACAGATGTGCTCGGCCATCTTCAGGATCGCCAGCAGATTCTTCATCTGACTGTTGCGTGAGGACTCGTCGCTGAAGATCGCCAGCGCATTGTGGTGATTGGCGATCGCCGTGCTGACGTGCTCCGGCAGGCGCCACGACTTGGCGGTGTAATAACCGACCACAGCGTGGTTGGTGTTGAACTCGCTGTTTTCTGTGTCCACCACTCGACATTCAGCGCTGGCATTGGCGTAAGCCTTTTCCAGAACCGTCATGTAATTGGGGAACCGCTGCAACATCAAAGGCACGCCGCAGTCGTGGAACAGACCCAAAGCGTAGGCTTCATCACCTGCCTGGGTGCCGATGCGCTTGGCCAGGGTCAGGCAGGTCATCGCCACGTCCTGGGCGGTGTCCCAGAAGCGGTTGAGGGTGACGATGGTGTCGTCGTTCATCTCGCCCTTGATCGACTGCGCGTTGATCAGGTTGATGATCGAACGGCTGCCCAACAGATTCACCGCGCGCTGGATCGAAGTGATCTTGTTGCTCAGGCCGTAATAAGGCGAATTGACGATTTTCAGCAGAGAACCGGACAGGCCAGGATCCTGGGAGATCAGCTTGGCGATCACCTCCAGGTCCGGGTCGGGCATGTACTGCTCCATTTGCAGATCCACCATGATCTGCGGTTGCGCGGGCACGCTGATGCCTTGCAGGGATTGTTGAATCTGTTCGGTGGTCAGCTCTTGGGACATAAGTACACACTCTGGGACAGGCGGCGATTCTAACCTCTAAAAACCGCGCGACGACACACCAGTGGGCAATTGTCAGGAACTTTCATTCAGGCCACGGCTTCGGAATCTGTAATGCCCAATGGATCACTCCGACCCCTTGCGGCGGCAAACTCCCACAGACTCAGGAGCTTATCGATGGCCACTTCCCTCAACGGCAAACGCATCGCCATTTTGGTAACAGACGGTTTCGAACAGGTCGAATTGACCGGTCCCAAGCAGGCACTGGAGCAGGCCGGCGCCCGGGTCGACATCCTTTCCGCCGAGGCCGGCAAGGTCAAAGGCTGGAACCACGACAAACCGGCGGACGATTTCAAGGTCGACCAGACATTTCAAGGCGCCAGCAGCGAGCAGTACGACGCGATCGTCCTGCCGGGCGGCGTACAGAACTCCGACACGATCCGCATCGACCAGGATGCCCAGCACCTGGTCAAGACCGGAGCCTCTGCCGGCAAACCGATTGCGGTGATCTGCCACGGCAGCTGGTTGCTGATTTCCGCCGGGCTGGTCAACGGCAAGACCATGACCAGCTACAAGACCGTCAAGGATGATCTGGTGAATGCCGGCGCGCACTGGGTGGATAAAGAAGTGGTCAAGGACGGCAACCTGATCAGCAGCCGCCAACCGGATGATATTCCGGCGTTCAGTCGCGAATTGATCAGCGCCCTCACTGCCTGATCCGGATTTTTCCATTTCACAAAGATCTATTGTGGCGAGGGGATTTATCCCCGATGGACGGCGAAGCCGTCCCAAGCAGTCTGACTCGGTTCAGTTGAAGAAACGAGTTGTCAGGGTTTGCGGCTGCTACGCAGCCGATCGGGGATAAATCCCCTCGCCACAGATAAACTCCTTCATCACAGATCCCCCTCACCACATGTCCATTTGCCGGCCAATCAGCCGGCCTGACGCGCTATACTCCCGCTCTTTTTTCCGGAGCGACGTCATGTCCCTGCCTAGCCTGCGCCTCAAAGCCAACGCCGACCGTCGCCTGCGCAACGGCCACTTGTGGGTCTACAGCAACGAAATCGATGTGGCGGCCACGCCACTGCACGGCTTCAAGGCCGGCGATCAGGCAATCCTCGAAGCCGCCGGCGGCAAGCCGCTGGGCATCGTCGCCATGAGCCCGAACAACCTGATCTGCGCACGCCTGCTGTCGCGCGACATCAAACTGCCGCTGGACAAATCGCTGCTGGTGCATCGCCTGAACGTGGCCCTGTCGCTGCGCGAGCGCCTGTTCGACAAGCCGTTCTACCGTCTGGTTTACGGCGACTCCGACCTGTTGCCGGGTCTGGTGGTCGACCGTTTCGGCGACATCCTCGTGGTCCAGATCGCCTCGGCGACCATGGAAGCGCATAAAGATGACGTGATCGCCGCATTGACCCAAGTGCTCAAGCCTAGCGGCATTCTGTTCAAGAACGACTCCGCTGCCCGTGATGCCGAAGGCCTCAACCGTTACGTCGAAACCGTGTTCGGCCTGGTGCCGGAGTGGGTCGCCCTGGAAGAGAACGGCGTGAAGTTCGAAGCACCGGTCATCGAAGGCCAGAAAACCGGCTGGTTCTACGACCACCGCATGAACCGCGCCCGCCTGGCCCCGTACGCCAAGGGCAAACGCGTCCTCGACCTCTATAGCTACATCGGTGGCTGGGGCGTGCAGGCAGCGGCATTCGGCGCCAGCGAAGTGTTCTGTGTCGACGCGTCGGGCTTTGCCCTCGACGGCGTTGAACGCAACGCTGCGCTGAACGGCTTCGCCGACAAGATGACCTGCATCGAAGGCGACGTGTTCGAAGCCTTGAAAGAACTCAAGGCCAGCGAAGAGCGTTTCGACGTGATCGTTGCCGACCCGCCGGCGTTCATCAAGCGCAAGAAAGACATGAAAAACGGCGAAGGCGCCTATCGTCGCCTGAACGAGCAAGCCATGCGCCTGCTCACCAAGGACGGCATCCTGGTCAGCGCTTCGTGCTCGATGCACCTGCCGGAAGATGATCTGCAGAACATCCTGCTGACCAGCGCCCGTCACCTGGACCGCAACATCCAGATGCTGGAGCGCGGCGGTCAAGGCCCGGATCACCCGGTACACCCGGCCATCGCCGAAACCCGCTACATCAAGAGCATCACCTGCCGCCTTCTGCCTAACAGCTGATTGACACAAAAACGGGGAGCCCAAGGGCTCCCCGCTTGCTGTCTGGCGATGCAACGTCGCCGAATGCCTGTTCTTTCTCTATCCCGTCCTACATATAACTTCCCAAACCAGTGAAGGAAATTTCCCTGCGCTTTTGATTTAACACCCCATAACTTACAAACATATTTTATTCGCGCGACCACTCCGACAAAATTACTGGAATTTTCCTACTTAATAATCACTTGCCAATAACTCATTACAAACTATGATTAAGTTGTCACCACGAGGTGGCACTCAATATTACTGAACATGGAGTTCACACTATGAAAGCAATTACTCTGGAAGCTAACAAAATCGCGAACCTGGCTTTTCTGGTCGCCCCTAAAGCCCGCTAAGTAAGGTGGACGTCGGGGAGTGCCGGCCCCCTGACGTCCTTTTCGACTTTGTCCAGAGCGAATAGCCAACATGCACATAAATCCTTATTTATTCATACTGCCGCGCACGCCCGGACTTATTGTCTGGAACTACAAAGAGCACCTTCAATATGAACTCGATATCGATTACTCATCGAGACTCGCCAAACTCATTCACGACCCGAGCCTGTTTGATCACTGCAATACAATAGACACACAACTATTAAATGCAAAAATATTAACCATTACAAAGATAGACAGTCCCGCATGGGGCTGGGATGAGTTATCGAAGATTTACCATATCGGCACACAGAACATTCCCTGCGAACAGGTGCCGCAGAATATCCATGAGTGGTCCCGACAATACCTGGATCACTGCAATGAAGTGCTGGCTGCAGAAGCCCCTCACAGGGAGCGTCCGGTTCAGGACCTCGAACGACGCATCGTGCTGCCTGCCCCGGTCACATTGACTGAAAGCAGCCTGGGCAATGCACTGCTGCAGCGAAAGACCTGTCGCACCTTTACCGGCGAAGCAATCAACCTTGATACCGTTGCCACACTGCTGTACCTCTCGCTCGGCTATCTCGCCGAACGGGAAAATGATCGCGACGCCAGCATCGCCCAAGGCCTCGGCGCGCGGCGCAGCAGCCCATCGGGTGGAGGGTTGAACGCCTGCGAAGGTTTTGTTCTGGCGCAGAACGTCAGCGGCCTGGAACCGGGCATTTACGCCTATCACCCGGCCGAGCACGCCTTGAGTCCGGTCGGTCCACTGCCCGAGCCGGCGTTGGGCCAACTTCTGGCCGGGCAACACTTCATCAACAACTTGCCGTTGGGGCTGTTCATCACGGCTCGCTTCGACAAGCTCTGGTGGAAGTATCAGCACTCACGGGCCTACCGCATGGCCTTCGTCGAAGCCGGCCACCTTTCACAGTCATTCCAACTGGTGGCCACGGCCTTGGGATTGCGCACCTGGCTGACAGGGGCATTCGGCGATCATCAGGTCGAAACCCTGCTGGGAATCGAAGGCAGTGCCGAACAACCGCTGTTCTTTGTCGGCTGTGGCGCGAGCGACGGTCAGGCGATGTGTCAGGAAATGCAGGATCTGCTCCGGGAGACGCAAGCATGACCGCGCCCCTAGCGGATCCGCCTCCGGCGCCCGAGTCCTGGTCACAACGGTTTACCCTCGGTGACTGGAACAGTCACGCCTCGGTACGCACCAGCCATCACGAATACCTGCTGCCGCCAGACGTGCAGCAACAGTTGCAAACTCGTTTCTGGTTCCCGCCGGCCTTCCTGCCGTACCTGGCGCACCCCGTCATTCAGGCCGCAGGTGCAACTGTCATGCACCGCCTGACCGCCAATCATCTGGTGCATTTTCTCGACTACACCACCCTGCTCGAACACCGCATCGTCAACCGGGCGGTGGAAACCATCGTCCACGGCGAATTGCCTGCCTACGTTCCGCCACGGATGAAAACCGCAGCGTTGCAGCTCTATACCGACGAGGGCTATCACGCACTGTTCTCTGATCGGCTCGCCAGCCAGATCGCCGACTTGCATGGTTTCACCGAGCGCCCGGTGATGCCCTTGCGGATCACCCGAATGAACGCCCTGATTGCCCGCACCACCGAAAGCAATCGCCCACTGGCGTGGTTCCTGCTCGGCTTCGTCTCGGAAACCATCATTGCCCGGGAGTTGCTGGAGGTCTGTCGCGAAACACTGGTCACCAGCGTGAACGACATGCTGCGCGATCACCTGAGCGACGAGGCCCGCCACAGTCGCTACTTTTGCGAGGTGTTCCATTACCTGTGGCTGACCTTGAACAACCGCCAGCGCACCTTCACCGCCAGAACCCTGCTGGACATCATCGCAATCTTCTTCGAAGTCGATGAGCGCTGGCTGCGGCAAAGCCTGCGCGGCGTCGGAGTTGCCGACATGGACGTGGCGCAGATTGTTGGCGGCCTGACGACCGCACAGGCCAATCGGCAACGAGCGCAATCAGGCGTCGGCGCTACGCTGCATGCACTGGAGAAGGCAGGATTCTTTGCGCTGGAACATAACCGGAAACTTTTTGCCAAGGCAGGACTGATCGATGGATAACCGAGCAAAAACAGGCACCGCCCGACAACGACGCGGCGCCATCAGTCTTCTGCTGGCCATGGTCCTGCTTGGGGTATTTCCCCTGGACGTGCTGCTTCCTTCGTTTCCCGCCCTGGCCGAACACTTTCGCAGCACTCCGGCGGACATTGCGCTGTCGATCAGCCTGTTCGCCGTAGGGATCGCGTTCGCGCAGCTGTTGATCGGGCCACTCTCCGATGTGATCGGGCGTAAAGGGTTGCTGCTCGCGGGCATGGGTGTATCGATGCTGGGGGCGCTCGGCTGCGCCATGACCAGCGACTACAAGCTCTTTCTGGCCTTCCGGTTGCTGCAGGCCTTGGGTTGCGGCTGCTTTGTGCTGTCCCAGGCGCTGGTTCAGGACCTGTTCGAGGGTGAGGAGCGCGACCGCTTGCGCATCCTGATGGTGACCGCGACCGGAATTTTCATTTCAGTGTCGCCGCTGGCCGGCACGCTTCTGCAAACCACTCTCGGCTGGCGTGGCAGCTTCTGGGTATTCACCGCGCTGGCGGCGGTTGTACTGGTCAAGGCCTGGTTTTTTCTGGAGAACAGTCATCGCGTCGTTCGCAACACGCCGCTCAACTTCCTCAATGCCTATCGCCGGGTGCTCGGCGATTTCGAATTCGTCGGCTACTGGCTCATTTCCGCATTTGCGTTCGCCTGCCACTTCTCGTTCATCGTCATCTCACCACTGATCTTCATGGATCAACTGCAGCTATCGGCCTATGACTTCTCGCTGATCCTGCTGGCCTACGGTGCGGCCTATATCGTTGGCGGGATTGCCGCTGCGCTGTTGAGCCGGCGCATCAGCTCCGCGCAACAGATCGTCGCGGGTTTGAGCATGATCCTGCTGGCGGGGCTGGTGATGCTGTTCCTGTCGCAGCACTTCGCGCTCTCGCCCGCCACGGTGCTGATTCCGATGCTGATCTGCACCGCCGGCACCACCATTGCGCGCCCGGCCGCCACCTCACGAGCCATGGGCCTGTTCCCGGGGAACGCCGGCACCTCGGCTTCGGCCGGTAGCACCATTGTCTTCATTTGTGGCGGCCTGATCAGCGCCCTGATCAGCCTGAGCCCGAGCAACCTGCAAGCAACCCTCGGCTACTGCTTTGTCCTGCTCAGTTGCATCGCACTGGCGCTGAACAAGCGGATCAGTTATCGCGCCAGAGTCATCGAAAGCAGCGCCATCGCCCCCACCGGCGGCGATTGAGCCTGCCGGTCGTCATGCCATACGCACCGTCGGCACTGGAACAATGCTTTGCGCCATTCCCTCCAGACGCCAGCGGTGTAGAATCGGCTGATTCATCGCCATTCATCCCCCGGCGGGTTTATGAGCTCAGGCTGAGGCAAGCGGCGATCCCGCAAAGTCATCGGCAACATCCAGGACACACGGCCATTTCTGAGTGTTCCAGACGTCAATAGAAGCTCACTCCCTTTTGATACCTGATTAGCCGCCCGGAGTGCTCCAATGCCTGATTACCGTTCGAAAACATCCACCCACGGCCGCAACATGGCCGGCGCCCGCGCACTGTGGCGCGCCACCGGAATGAAAGATGACGACTTCAAAAAGCCGATCATCGCCATTGCCAACTCGTTCACCCAGTTCGTACCGGGCCACGTACACCTGAAAGACCTTGGTCAACTGGTTGCCCGCGAAATCGAACGCGCCGGTGGCGTAGCGAAAGAATTCAACACCATCGCCGTGGATGACGGCATCGCCATGGGCCACGACGGCATGCTCTATTCGCTGCCGAGCCGCGAGATCATCGCCGACTCCGTCGAGTACATGGTCAACGCTCACTGCGCCGACGCCATCGTCTGCATTTCCAACTGCGACAAGATCACCCCGGGCATGCTGATGGCGGCCCTGCGCCTGAACATTCCGGTGATCTTCGTATCCGGCGGCCCGATGGAAGCCGGCAAGACCAAACTCGCTTCCCACGGCCTCGACCTCGTCGACGCCATGGTGATCGCCGCCGACGAAAGCGCTTCTGACGAGAAAGTTGCCGAGTACGAGCGCAGCGCCTGCCCGACCTGCGGCTCATGCTCCGGCATGTTCACGGCCAACTCGATGAACTGCCTGACCGAAGCGCTGGGCCTGGCACTGCCGGGCAACGGTTCGACCCTGGCCACCCACAGCGACCGCGAACAGCTGTTCCTGCAGGCCGGTCGCACCATCGTCGAGCTGTGCAAGCGTTACTACGGTGAGAACGACGAGTCGGTGCTGCCGCGCAACATTGCCAACTTCAAGGCGTTCGAAAACGCGATGATGCTCGACATCGCCATGGGCGGTTCGACCAACACCATCCTGCACTTGCTGGCTGCCGCCCAGGAAGCCGAGATCGATTTCGACCTGCGCGACATCGACCGCCTCTCGCGCAGCGTGCCGCAACTGTGCAAAGTCGCTCCAAACATTCAGAAGTACCACATGGAAGACGTGCACCGCGCCGGCGGCATCTTCAGCATCCTCGGTTCGCTGGCCCGTGGCGGCCTGCTGCACACCGACCTGCCGACCGTGCACAGCCGCAGCATGGAAGAAGCCATCGCCAAATGGGACATCACCCAGACCACCGACGAAGCGGTGCACCACTTCTTCAAGGCAGGACCTGCCGGTATCCCGACCCAGACGGCATTCAGCCAGTCGACCCGTTGGGAAACGCTGGATGACGACCGTGAAAACGGCTGCATCCGCAGCTTCGAGCACGCCTATTCGCAAGAGGGTGGCCTGGCCGTGCTGTACGGCAACATCGCCCTCGACGGCTGTGTAGTGAAAACCGCCGGCGTCGACGAGTCGATCCACGTCTTCGAAGGCAACGCGAAGATCTTCGAAAGCCAGGACAGCGCCGTACGCGGCATCCTCGCCGACGAAGTGAAGGCTGGCGACATCGTCATCATTCGCTACGAGGGCCCGAAAGGCGGCCCGGGCATGCAGGAAATGCTCTACCCGACGTCCTACCTGAAATCCAAAGGCCTGGGCAAAGCCTGCGCACTGCTCACCGACGGTCGTTTCTCCGGCGGCACGTCGGGTCTGTCCATCGGTCACGCTTCGCCAGAAGCTGCAGCCGGCGGTGCGATCGGTCTGGTGCAGGACGGCGACAAAGTGCTGATCGACATTCCGAACCGCTCGATCAACCTGTTGGTCAGCGATGAAGAACTGGCCGCACGCCGCGCCGAGCAGGACAAGAAAGGCTGGAAACCGGCCGAGATCCGTCCACGCAAAGTGACCACCGCGCTCAAGGCCTACGCCCTGCTGGCGACCAGCGCCGACAAGGGTGCCGTGCGTAACAAGGCGATGCTCGACGGGCTGTAAGCGTCAAATCGCAGAAACAAAAATGCCCCG
This sequence comes from Pseudomonas sp. P8_229, assembly GCF_034008635.1. NCBI lineage: Bacteria > Pseudomonadati > Pseudomonadota > Gammaproteobacteria > Pseudomonadales > Pseudomonadaceae > Pseudomonas > Pseudomonas sp. P8_229. Next base: position 2,560,888 of record NZ_CP125378.1, read on the forward strand.
CCAAAGTGCGGGGCTGATCGTTCCCACGCTCTGCGTGGGAATGTCTCAAGGGACGCTCCACGTCCAGTGACGCGGAGCGTCACGGGCTGCATTCCCACGCAGAGCGTGGGAACGATCAACCCGATCCCTGTAGGCGCTGCCGAAGGCTCCTACAGGGATTCTGAGGGTTATTGGATTTCTTCAGGCTTGACGATCACCCAGTTCTTGTCCGCCGTCACCGGCAAGCCTTCCTTGGCCTGCGCTGCCGCATGCTTGGCCATCATGCCGTTGAGCTGAGTCATGTATTTATCCTTGCGGTTGACCCACAGGTGGATACCGCCCTTGGCCACATCCACATCGTGGAACAGCATATAACCGTCGCTGCTCGGGGTGTCGCCGCCCACCAGCACCGGTTTTTTCCACTCATCGATGTACGTCAGGATCGCCGCGTGCTTGCCGGCCATCCAGGTTGCCGGGGTCCACAGGTACGGGGTCAGTTCGAGGCCGAGGTTGGCCTTCTCGTCATACTTGCCAGCCGTGATCTGCTTGCGCGCAGTGGTCAGCTCGCCGGTTTCGCGGTTCTTCAGCAACGTGGTCACACCGATCACGTTCTGCGGTTTGACGTTGTAGCCATACTTCGGATCGGCAGCGACCATGCGCACCAGCTCTTCGGAGGCGGCAGTCATCACGTAGACCTCGATGCCGTTCTCCATCAGCTTGTTGTACAGCTCGGCCTGACCGGTAAAGACTTTCGGCGGCTGCACGTCGAGGTTCTTCACCACATCGCCGTCGTAATAAGTCGCCGGCACCGGTTTACCCGAGGCCATCAGCTCATCGACGTAGCCTTTGAGTTCCTTGAGGGTGAAGCCGGAAAACACCTGCGCTACCCACGGGTAGCAGACCATGTCGTCGACTTCGCACAGGCGATAGTAGTAACTGAACAGGCTTTCCTTGTGGTCGGCGGTGTCTTTGAACGGCATCAGTTTCAGGGAGGGATCGAGCTTGTCGCGGGTGATCAGCCCCTTGTTTTCCATGAACGGCAGCAACGATTCTTCGAGGTCGTAGCGGTAACTGGTGTTGTCCATGTCAAACACCGCGTAGTTACCCTTGTTGGCGTTGGCCGCGATCATCGCGTCCAGTGCCTTGGCCTGATCCGCCGGCCAGTGTTTCAGGTCAGTGGCGAACGCCTGACCTGCCAGACCCAACCCTAACGTCAGTGCGACAGCCAGCAACTTCGGTGCGAACTTCATTGGCGTTTTCTCCCCTGATGTAAAGACATCGACGCTAACAAATAAGTGTGACAGTCCTCGTCTGTCAGCGACCGCTTACGTCTCCTCAACGCCAACTGCATTGCCGAGAGCGACAGGCGCTTATTCCAAAAACGACGGATGACCTGCGATTTCGGTATTAATTCATTGGAAATCAAACTGTTAGGCTTGCCGGTTCGCAGTTGCCCAAGAAGGCGACTGGCACAAGTCTTATCGGAGTCTTCATGAATCTGCCGCTGATCCTCAATCTGCTGGTGTTCCTCGCCCTGCTCTTTGGCCTGGCGCAAACCCGCCACACCACCTGGAGCCTGGCGAAAAAAGTCCTGCTCGCACTGGCGATGGGCGTCGCGTTCGGCGTGGCCCTGCACACTGTTTACGGTGCCGGCAACCCGGTGCTGAAAGCCTCGATCGGCTGGTTCGATCTGGTAGGCAACGGTTACGTGCAGTTGCTGCAAATGATCGTGATCCCGCTGGTGTTCGCCTCGATCCTCAGCGCGGTCGCGCGTCTGCACAACGCTTCGTCGCTGGGCAAGATCAGCTTCCTGACCATCGGCACCCTGCTGTTTACCACCGCGATTGCGGCGCTGATCGGCATCGGCCTGACCAACCTGTTCGGCCTGACCGCCGAAGGGCTGGTGGCCGGCACCCAGGAAATGGCCCGTCTGCAAACCATTCAGACCGACTACGCCGGCAAGGTTGCCGACCTGAATGTGCCGCAGCTGCTGCTGTCGTTCATTCCACAGAACCCGTTCGCCGACCTGGCCCGGGCCAAGCCGACCTCGATCATCAGCGTGGTGATCTTCGCTGCATTCATGGGGGTTGCTGCGCTGCAACTGCTCAAGGATGACGTCGAAAAAGGTCAGAAAGTGATCAACGCCATCGACACCCTGCAAGCCTGGGTGATGCGTCTGGTGCGTCTGGTGATGAAGCTGACCCCGTACGGCGTACTGGCGCTGATGACTAAAGTCGTGGCTGGTTCCAACCTGCAGGACATCATCAAGCTCGGCAGTTTCGTCGTGGTCTCGTACCTCGGACTGGGCCTGATGTTCGTGGTCCACGGCTTGCTGGTGTCGGCCGCCGGGATCAACCCGCTGCGCTTCTTCCGCAAGATCTGGCCGGTGCTGACGTTCGCGTTCACCAGCCGTTCCAGCGCGGCGAGTATCCCGCTGAGCATTGAAGCGCAGACCCGTCGTCTGGGAATTCCGCAGTCGGTGGCGAGTTTCGCCGCATCGTTCGGTGCGACCATCGGCCAGAACGGTTGCGCCGGTCTGTACCCGGCGATGTTGGCGGTCATGGTGGCGCCAACCGTTGGCATCAACCCACTGGATCCGCTGTGGATCGCGACACTGGTGGCGATTGTGACCCTGAGCTCGGCCGGTGTGGCCGGTGTCGGTGGCGGCGCGACGTTTGCGGCGCTGATCGTGCTGCCGGCGATGGGTTTGCCGGTGTCACTGGTGGCGCTGCTGATTTCGGTCGAGCCGCTGATCGACATGGGTCGTACGGCGTTGAACGTGAGTGGATCGATCACGGCGGGGGCGATTACCAGCCAGGTGATGCAGCAGACAGATAAAGCACTGCTGGATGCGGATGAGCATGCGGAGCTTGCTCAGGCTTAAGTTCTTCTTTGCCTGACCTGGCCTCTTCGCGAGCAAACCCGCTCCCACACTGGATTTGTGTCGATCACAGATCCTATGTGGGAGCGGGTTTGCTCGCGAAGCTCTTAGGCTTTTTCCCAGACTTCGAAGTTGTACGCAGGCTTATCGCCCTCAGCCGGATTTGGCACATTCGACACCAGTTTCCACTGGTTCAGATCAAACTCCGGAAACCACGCATCCCCTTCCGGGCTCAGCGCCACACGGGTCAGGTACAGACGATCGGCCTGCGCCAGCCCTTGCGCATACAACTGCGCGCCGCCAATCAGCATCAGCTCATCGACGCCCTGCGCTTTCGCCCATTCCTCGGCGCGAACCACGGCAGCCTCCAGCGACGGATAAACCTCTGCGCCTTCCAGTACCAGATCAGGCTGACGGCTGACCACGATGTTCAAGCGCCCCGGCAGCGGGCGACCGAGGGAGTCCCAGGTCTTGCGGCCCATGATGATCGGCTTGCCGAGGGTCGTCGCCTTGAAGTATTTGAAGTCCCCCGGCAGGTGCCAGGGCATGCTGTTGTCGACGCCGATCACACGGTTTTCACCGAGGGCTGCGATCAGGCTGAGGGGGAGTGATTTAGTCATGCCGGCGAGGATACCAGAGCCTCGCTTGACCCGATAAGCGCCACAGCGGTTATGCTCACTGCTCAATTGAGCAACGGAATGGCGCGTGACTGAACTGACTCCACTGCAAAACCTCTGGCTGACAGAAACCATCCGCCTGCGTGAAGAACACGCAGGTCCCCTGGAGGATCTGGAAGCCAATCGTCTGGCCCGCGCGGCCGGCGGCGATCTGCCGAGCCGCATTCAACGCCGCGCGGCATGGCTGGCCGAGCGCGACGGGCTGAGCGCTGCGCTCACTCACTGGCTGCAAGGCGCACGTCTGGCGCTGGTGCTGCTGATGATCTTCGCGGTGCTGAGCGGCGCCGGTCTGGCCTTCGCCGCGCTGAGTCAGACGCCGGTCAATGTGTTCTGGGCCTTGGGCAGCCTGCTCGGGCTGAACCTGATTCTGCTGTTGAGCTGGGCGCTGGGGCTGGTCTTTGCCGGCGAACACGGCACCACTCTTGGGCGTTTGTGGCTGTGGCTCAGCGAAAAATTCGCCCGTGACGCCAAAGCCGCACAACTCGCACCGGCCCTGCTGTTGATGCTGCAACGCAAAAAACTCAACCGCTGGGCGCTCGGCACACTGGTCAACGGCCTGTGGCTGCTGGCGATGCTCAGCGCGCTGGTGTTGCTGCTGACGCTGATGGCGACCCGGCGCTACGGCTTCGTCTGGGAAACCACCATTCTCAGCGCCGACACGTTCATCAACATGACCCAAACCCTCGGCGCGCTGCCGGCGCTGCTCGGCTTCAACGTGCCGACCGTAGAGATGATCCGCGCCAGCGGCGACGCCGCACTGAACATCGAAAGCGCGCGGCAGGCCTGGGCGACCTGGCTGGTCGGCGTGCTGGTGGTCTACGGCGTGCTGCCGCGCCTGCTGCTGGCACTGTTTTGCTTCTGGCGCTGGAGCAGTGGCAAAGCGGCGCTGAGTCTGGACTTGAACCTGCCCGGCTACGCCCAGTTGCGCGAACGCCTGATGCCGACCAGCGAGCGCCTCGGCATCAACGATGCGGCGCCGCAGCAGTTGCATCGGGTCGAAAGCAGCGTCAGCGAACATGCGAGCGACGGTGCCCTGCTGGTCGCCATCGAACTCGACGACCAGCGCCCCTGGCCTCCGGCCCTGCCGAAAACCGTGAACAACGCCGGGATTCTAGACAGCCGCGAATCGCGGCACAAACTGCTCGAACAACTCAGCCGCTTCCCCCCTGCGCGCCTGCTGATCGCCTGCGATCCACGGCGCTCGCCGGACCGCGGTAGCCTCGCGCTGATCGCCGAACTGGCGCGCAATGCCGGCGCCACCCGCGTCTGGCTGCTGCAAGCACCGCCCGGCGAAGCGCTGGACAGCGCACGCCTCGGCGACTGGCACCTCGCCCTGCAACAACTGGAGCTGCCATTCGCCGATTGCGCGCCGATGAACTGGCTGGAGAACGGTCATGACTGATGCCCGGAAAACGCCGCTGAAACTTGCAGTGGTCGGCCACACCAACGTCGGCAAGACCTCGCTGCTGCGCACCCTGACCCGCGACGTCGGTTTCGGCGAGGTCTCGCACCGGCCAAGTACCACTCGGCATGTCGAGGGTGCGCGGTTGTCGGTGGACGGCGAGCCACTGCTTGATCTCTACGACACGCCCGGGCTGGAAGACGCGATTGCCCTGCTGGATTTCCTCGAGCGTCTGGAGCGTCCGGGCGCACGCCTCGACGGTCCGGCGCGACTGGCGCGCTTTCTCGACGGCAGCGAGGCACGCCAGCGTTTCGAACAGGAGGCGAAAGTGCTGCGGCAACTGCTGGCCTCCGACGCCGGACTCTACGTGATCGACGCCCGCGAGCCGGTGCTGGCCAAGTACCGCGATGAACTGGAAGTGCTCGCCAGTTGTGGCAAGCCGCTGCTGCCGGTGCTGAATTTCGTCAGCAGCGCCAACCATCGCGAGCCGGACTGGCGCGAAGCGTTGGCGCGGCTCGGCCTGCATGCGCTGGTGCGTTTCGACAGCGTTGCACCGCCGGAGGACGGCGAGCGGCGGCTGTACGAAAGCCTCGCATTACTGCTGGAAAATGCCCGCCCGCAACTGGAACGGCTGATCGCCGATCAACAGGCCCAGCGCCTCGCGCGCCAGCAAAGTGCGGCGCGCTTGATCGCCGAATTGCTGATCGATTGCGCCGCGTGCCGACGCAGCGTGGTCAGCGAGGCCGAGCAGGAACAGCAAGCGATCAGCGAGCTGCGCAAGGCTGTGCGTCAGCGTGAGCAGAAGTGTGTTGAGGCGCTGCTCAAGTTGTATGCGTTTCGTCCACAGGATGCGGCGGCGAGTGATTTGCCGTTGCTGGACGGGCGTTGGGGCGATGACCTGTTCAACCCGGAAACCCTGAAGCAACTGGGGGTTCGCGTCGGCGGCGGGATTGCTGCCGGTGCTGCGGCCGGTGCCGGGGTGGATTTGCTGGTGGGCGGCATTACTCTTGGTGCTGCGGCTTTGGCTGGCGCGATTGCCGGTGGTGCGCTGCAAACGGCGCGCAGTTATGGCAGTCGTTTGCTGGGCAAGATCAAGGGCCAGCGGGAATTGACGGTGGATGATGGGGTGTTGCGGCTGTTGGCGTTGCGTCAGCGGCAACTGTTGCTCGCGCTCGATCAGCGCGGGCATGCGGCGATGGACGCGGTTCAGGTTGCAACGCCGCAGGACAAAACCTGGCGCGAGGGCAAGTTGCCGGATGCGCTGAGCAAGGCCCGGGCGCATCCGCAGTGGTCATCACTGAACCCGCATGCGAAGTTGAATCAGGCAGAGCGGCAGGAGCAGATTGATTTACTGGCTGCAGAGCTTTAGCGCCTGTTTCGGCCTCTTCGCGAGCAAGCCCGCTCCCACAGTTTGATCGCATTCCTTATGGTAGAACTCGGTCGAATGTGGGAGGGATCTTCACGCAACCCGCATCCGAAGCTGAATCAGGCAGAGCGGCAGGAGCAGATTGATTTACTGGCTGCAGAGCTTTAGCACCTGTTCCGGCCTCTTCGCGAGCAAGCCCGCTCCCACAGTTTGATCGCATTCCTTATGGTAGAACTCGGTCGAATGTGGAAGGGATCTTCACTCAACCCGCATCCGAAGCTGAATCAGGCAGAGCGGCAGGAGCAGATTGATTTACTGGCTGCAGAGCTTTAGCACCTGTTCCGGCCTCTTCGCGAGCAAGCCCGCTCCCACAGTTTGATCGCATTCCTTATGGTAGAACTCGGTCGAATGTGGAAGGGATCTTCACTCAACCCGCATCCGAAGCTGAATCAGGCAGAGCGGCAGGAGCAGATTGATTTACTGGCTGCAGAGCTTTAGCACCTGTTTCGGCCTCTTCGCGAGCAAGCCCGCTCCCACAGTTTGATCGCATTCCTTATGGTAGAACTCGGTCGAATGTGGGAGCGGGCTTGCTCGCGAATGGTGCGACTCGGTGCCGGGGATTACGCCGCCAGCAGCCGCACCGCTTTCTCCTTCAACACCCGAAGATCCATCACCGGCACCGCCGTCTCCTTGGCCAACTCATCCCACTGGCGCATCCGCAGGCTGACGGCACACAACGGATCCCGCTCAAACGCATCCGCATCAGCCTCGCTCATCACCCCACCCTGATATTCCAGGGTCCGGCGACTCGCTTCACTCAAGCGCTCGAAATACCCCGGCTCGCGCAAGGTCAGATAACGTTTGGCCTGCACGTGGTATTCCACCAGCCGTGCCAGGCGCTCACTGAACCCGGCCTCACGCAAATAATTCGCGCCCAGCCGCTCATGGCTGACTACACCATAACCGCCCATGTTCTCGGCGCCCTCGGCACACAAATGGCCGATGTCATGGAAGAACGCCGCCAGCACGACTTCGTCGTCGAAGCCTTCGGCAATCGCCAGTTCGGCGGCCTGGGACATGTGTTCGATCTGCGACACCGGCTCGCCGATGTAATCGCTGCTGCCGAAGCGCTCGTACAACCCGAACACCCGGGCGACGACTTGTTGGTGATCCGCCATCAGATTTCCTCCAGCAATTGCGCGATGTTGCGCTCGGCCAGCGCCGGGCCGACGCTCATGCCGACGCCGGTGTGCATCAGCGCCACACTCAACCCCGGTGCCGGACGCAGGAACGAAAACGGCCCCGGCCCTCGGGAACCATAGACTCCCTGCCAACGCTCGACCACTTGCACCTTGCAGCCCAGCGTCTGCTCGGCCAATTCCAGCATCCAGTTGTCGACCTGCTCGGCATTGAATGGCGAAGGGTCGCTGCCGTAATGATGCGAGTCGCCGATGATCAGTTCGCCGTACGGTGTCGGGCTGATCAGCAGGTGAATGCCATTGTCATGCAGGTGCGGTTGCTCGCGCAGGATCTGCGCCTGCACCGCTGCCGCTTCCGGTAAATCGGCGAAGGCGCCGTAGTGCACGCAACTCAGGCCGGTGAGCAAGGCATGTTGCAGATTCAGCTCGATCTGCGGTTTGGCGCGGAGCATTTGCAGGCGGCAGATCTGCGGGTCGAGCGCAGCAATCGGCTCGGCCAGCAGGGTCTGATAATCGTGGCCGGAGCAGACGATGATCTGCTTCGCCGTGAAGGTGCCGGCGGTGCTTTGCAGGCGCCCCGGTTCGACGTCGCGCACCAGCGTCGAGAAGTGAAACTCGACGCCGAGGTCGCGGCGCAGATAGTCGATCAGCGCCGGGATCGCTTCGCGCGAATACAACTGTTGATCGTCCATACCGTGCAACGCGGCACGGTGGTGGCTGAACTGACCGTGGTACAGATCGCGCAGGGCAGCACCGCGCATTAGCTCGATGTTGTAACCGTGTTCCACGGCGCGGCCGTTGCAGAAGGCTTCCAGCAGGTGTTCTTCAGCTTCGGTGCGGGCGAACAGGTACGAGCCGTTACGCTTGATTTGCAAACCGGCGAGTTGCGCCCAATCGCCCCAGATTTCGCGGCTGGCTTTGGCCAGTTCCAACATTTGACCGGGTGGTTGGCCGGTGACCAAGGCTTGGCCGAAGTTGCGCACCGAAGCGCCGAGGGGCGTGGCGGTGCGTTCGAAAACGCTGACCTTGAGGCCGCGTTTGGCGGCGGCGTAGGCGTGGGAAAGGCCGAGGATGCCGGCGCCTACAATCAGCAAGTCTTGGTGTTGTGTCATTGAAATGTGCTCTGAAGGAGAGACCGCCTTCGCGAGCAAGCCCGCTCCCACAGGGGATTTGGGTGTTCACAAAATTTGTGTTCACGGGAGATCCAATGTGGGGGCGAGCCTGCCCGCCCCCTGGGAGTTGTGTTGTGAACACGGTCCACTGTGGGAGCGGGCTTGCTCGCGAAGAGATCCTGTCAGTCGATAGAGATCTTACTTGGCGACAACTTTCTCGGACTTGCCGTCATAACGCTTGCGCCATTCGGTCAGGATCTCGTCGCGGTTCTTCGAGGCCCAGGCGAAGTCGTTCTTGATCAGGCGCTGCTCGTAGTCGGCCGGCAGTTCGGTCTGCGGCTTGGCGATGCCCGGCTGTGCAAGAACAGCGAAGTTCTCCTTGTACAAGTCCATCGCCTCGGCGCTGGCGGAGAAGTCGGCCAGTTTTTTCGCTGCGTCTTCATGCGGCGTGCCTTTGATCACGGCAGTCGCTTCGATCTCCCAGCCCAGGCCTTCCTTCGGCAGGATGATGTCCAGCGGCGCACCCTGACGCTTCAGCTGTACCGCCGGGTATTCAAAAGAAATCCCGATCGGGAATTCGCCTGCAGCAGCCAGTTTGCAAGGCTTGGAACCGGAGTGAACGTACTGGCCGATGTTCTGGTGCAGACCGTCCATATAGGCCCAGCCCTGCTTCTCGCCGAAGGTTTGCAGCCAGGCGCTGACGTCGAGGAAACCGGTGCCGGACGACGCCGGGTTGGGCATGACGATCTTGCCCTTGTACTCAGGCTTGGTCAGGTCCTGCCAGCTCACGGGTTTGCTCAAGCCCTGCTTCTCAGCCTCAACAGTGTTGAAGCAAATGGTTGCGGCCCACACGTCCATGCCGACCCAGGCTGGCGGGTTGGCGGCGTCGCGGTAGTTCGCGCCGATCTTGCCCAGATCCTTCGGCGCATAGCTTTGCAGCATGCCTTGCTGGTCGAGGATCGCCAGGCTGGAAGCCGCCAGACCCCACACCGCATCAGCCTGTGGACGAGCCTTCTCGGCCAGCAGTTTGGCGGTGATGATCCCGGTGGAATCGCGCACCCATTTGATCTCGACGTCCGGGTTGGCCTTTTCGAATGCGGCTTTGTAGGCGGTCAGTTGCTCGGCTTCGAGGGCGGTGTACACCGTCAACTCGGTTTTTGCCGCGAAGGCATTCAGGCTGAAAGTAGCGAGCACAGCAGCGGCCAGGGCCATAGGCTTGAACATGATCGATTTCCTGTAATGAGTTGAACGGGGTTGGAATCAGTGACCGGGCGCGGTTTGCCGCCAGGCTTGAGAACGGCGCAGCAAGCCGCGCGAAGCCCACGCCAGCAGCAAGGACACGCCTGCCGAGGTGAACAGAATCAGGGTCGACATCGCCGCCGCGCCGCCGACGTTGCCGGCGTCATCCATGTTCAGCACCGCCACCGCCGCAAGGATCGTGTCGGGGCTGTAGAGGAAGATCGCAGCAGAAACAGTGGTCATCGCCGAGACGAACAGGTAGCGCACGATGTCCAGCAGCGCCGGCAGGCAGATCGGCACGGTGACGCGCAAGTAATGCCGGTACAGCGGCGCCTTGAGCGACAGCGCGGCGGCTTCAAACTCGGCATCGAGCTGGCGCAGCGCGGTGGTCGCGGTCATTTGTGCGGTAGTCAGATAGTGCGCAATGGTGCAGACGATCAGCAGCGTCATCGTCCCGTAGAGCACGTGCAGCGGGTTGCCGCTGAGGTTGAAGAAGAAGACGTAACCCAGACCAAGCACCAGCCCCGGCACTGCCATTGGTATGAAACTGAGCATGCGCAACGTCAGGTTGAGGCCGCGCTGGCTGCGGGTTTTCTCCATCAGGTAAGCGCCAGTGAAGATCAGCACACTGCCGATCAGTGCCGTGCCCAGCGCCATCTTCAGGCTGTTGCTATAGGCCAGCCAGCCACCGCCGGCGGTTTCGTTGAACTGGTAGTGATTGAGCGACAGCGACAGGTTGTACGGCCAGAACTTCACCAGCGACGAGAACACCGCCATGCCGAACACCAGAATCAACGCGGCGCTGATCAGTAAAACAATCGCCAGATAACAACCGTCACGCAGTGTCGACGGTGCCGGCTTGAACACCTGAGCACGACCGCTCATGGAATCGCCGTGACGCCGGCGCAGCCAGGCATCGACGCCGAAGCTGAACAGCGCCGGCAGCAACAGCACCATGCCGATCAACGCGCCGCGACCGAATTGTTGTTGGCCGACCACGGCTTTGTAGGCTTCCAGCGCCAGCACTTGATAGTCACCACCGACCACCACCGGCACGCCGAAATCAGTGATGGTCAGGGTGAACACCAGACAGAACGCGGCGAACACCGCCTGGCGAGTCGCCGGCCAGGTGATGCTGCGAAAAGCCTTGGCGGGGCTGGCACCCATGCTCGACGCGGCGTCGAACAGGCGCGCATCGGCCAGCGACAATGCCGAGAGCAAAATCATCAACGCATGGGGGAAGGTGTAAATCACCTCGCCCAGCACGATCCCCCAGAACCCGTAGATGTTGTCCGACAGCAGCCCGCGCAACATGCCCTGGTTGCCGAACAGATAGACCAGCGCAATCCCCGGCAGCATCGACGGCGCCATCAGCGGCAGCAGGGAAATTCCGCGCCAGATGCCCTTGGCCGGAATCAGTGTGCGTTGCAGCGCGTAGGCAAACAGGTAGGCCAGCGGTACGACGATGGCCGCGACGCTGAGGGAAACTTTCAGGCTGTTGCCGAGCAGCCAGTGGAAATTGTCGCTGGCCACCAACTCCCTGGCGGCGAGCCAGCCACCGCCCTGCCCGGCCTCGCTGCTGAAACCGCGCCAGAAGATCGCCAGCAATGGCAGCAGCACCGCGACACCGAGCAGCAACAGCAGCAGGACTTTGCCGCCGAGGACGAAGATCCGGTCACCGACCTCGGCACCGGACACCTGCCGCGCCTGCTTGTGCGGTAGCGGCAGTGCGATGTTCGCGCTCATCAGGCGAACACCTGCAGGCTGCGCGGTGGCAAGGCGACCATGATCTGCTGCGCGCCAAGACGCGGCATGGCTTCCGGCGCCAGTTCGGCGAGCAGTGAATGGCCCGGCAGTTGATCGAGCTCGAAGCTCATGCGGCAGCGGTTACCGAGGAAGGTGATCTCGCGGACCTTGGCCGGGAACAGGTTTTCTTCGTGCACCAGCGGATTGACGTTGATCGCTTCCGGGCGGCAGAACAAACGACCCGAGGCGCTGTGCACACTACCGTCGGCCAAGCGCAGGTTCATCCCGCCGACCTGCGCATGGCTGTCGCTGCTGCGCTGGAACGGCAACCAGTTACCCTGCCCGACGAACTCGGCCACGAACGGCGTGGCCGGGCGGTTGTAGATTTCCTGCGGGGTGGCGTACTGCTCGACGCGGCCGTTGTTCATCACGGCGATGCGGTCGGCCATCAACATGGCTTCGTCCTGATTGTGCGTGACCATCAGGGTGGTGATGCCGAGGTTGCGCTGCAGTTGGCGCAGCTCGGTGCACAGATGCTCGCGGACGCGGGCGTCCAGCGCCGACATCGGTTCATCGAGCAACAGCAACGACGGCGCGGGTGCCAGGGCGCGAGCCAGCGCGACGCGTTGCTGCTGGCCGCCAGACAACTGGCCCGGATACTTTTTTTCACTGCCGGTGAGGCCGACCAGTTCCAGCATCTGAGCGACGCGACGGCGCACTTCGTCGCGACCACTGCCGGCGAGGCCGTAGGCAATGTTCGCTTCAACCGTCAGATTGGGGAATAGCGCGTAGGACTGGAACAGAATCCCATAGTCGCGGGCCTGCGGGGCGAGATGGGAAACGTCGCGCTCACCCAGATACAACTCGCCGCTGTCCTGCTTTTCCAGCCCTGCGATGCAGCGCAGCAGCGTGGTCTTGCCGCAGCCCGACGGGCCGAGCAGGCACACCAGTTCACCGGCGGCGACATCGAGGGAGACGTTATCCAGCGCGGTGAACGCGCCGAAGCGTTTCTGCACGCCGCGCACTTTCATCGGCGCACCGGGGTTGGTCAGGGCAGTTGCGATGGCAGGATTCATGGACAGACCTCATCAAGCAGATGGGGCCAATCCTAGAGTTGTAATGCGTCCGTCATGTGGCAGTGAGGCAAAAACGGCCGATAGTGGTATTCAGGGATTTTGGTTCACCAGAGATCGTTCCCACGCTCTGCGTGGGAATGCCTCATCGGACGCTCCGCGTTCGGCTGTTGGGACGCAGAGCGTCCCGGGCTGCGTTCCCACGCGGAGCGTGGGAACGATCATTACGCAGGAGACATTTCCTGGGCCAAGCCGAGGAACGCCGCCGGCAACCGCGCCGCCTTCCTCTCCTTGAGGCAGTAAAGGTACTCAGGAATCTGCGGCGCATTCTCGATGGTCAACACGCGCAGTTGCGGATCATGCGGCACTTCCTGCCGCGCAATAATGCTGATACCGATATTGCGCAACACCGCCTCTCGAATCGACTCACGGCTGCCAATTTCCAGCAACGGCCCGAAGCTCACCCCAGCAGTCGCGAGCAATTCTTCCGTCAGCCGCCGCGTCGTCGAGCCCGACTCACGCATCAACAACGTATGCCCGGCCAGTGCGCTCAATGCCACATGCTCCTGCGTCGCCAGCGGATGGTTGCGATGCACCGCCAGCACCAGCGGATCAGTCCCCAACACCCGACGAATCAACCGCGCATCCTCAAGCAACTGTGACGACGCCGCGACGTCCACCCGATAATCCTCCAGCGCTTCCAGCACCTGCTGCGAATTGCCGATTTCCACCGACACTTCCACCTGCGGCAGGCGCTCGCGGAAGGTCTTCACCAGATCGAGGATGTAATACGGCGCAGTGGCGGCGATGCGTAACGTGCCCTGCACCTGACCGCTGTTGCGCAGGAAGAATTCGATGTCGGACTCCTGCTGCAACAGCGCCTTGACCATCGGCAGCAACCGCGCGCCTTCGTCACTGACGCTCAGGCGCCGACCGCCACGGTAGAACAGCTCCACCGAATACTGGCTTTCCAGGTTGCGGATCTGCGTGGTCACGGTGGGTTGGCTGAGGCCGAGTTTCTTCGCTGCCAGCGTGATGCTGCCCAAGCGGGCGACCATGTAAAACGCTTTCAGCTCGGCACTCAGCACAACCATCCCTCATCGTTTATTTACGCAACAGGCGCAAGCCGTTGAACACCACCAACAGGCTCACGCCCATGTCGGCGAACACCGCCATCCACATGGTGGCGAGCCCGGCGAAGGTTACCCCAAGAAAGATAGCCTTGATCACCAGTGCCAACGCGATGTTCTGTTTCAGAATGCTGGCGGTATTGCGCGACAGGCTGATGAACGCCGGGATCTTGCGCAGATCGTCGTCCATCAGGGCGACATCGGCGGTTTCAATCGCGGTGTCGGTACCGGCCGCCGCCATGGCGAAACCGATCTCGGCGCGGGCCAGTGCCGGGGCGTCGTTGATGCCGTCGCCGACCATGCCCACCCGGTGGCCCTGTGCATAAAGCTCTTCGATGGCTTGCAGCTTGTCGGTCGGCAGCAAGTCACCCTTGGCCTGATCGATGCCGACCTGCGCCGCGATCGCCTGCGCGGTGTGCACGTTGTCGCCGGTGAGCATCAGGGTTCTCACGCCCAGGGCGTGCAACTGGCGGATCGCTTCGCGGCTGGTTTCCTTGACCGTGTCGGCCACGGCAAACAGCGCCAGCGGGCCGGAGCTGTCGAGCAGCAGCACCACGGACTTGCCCTGCTTCTCCAGCGCGAAGAGTTTTTCTTCCAGTTGCGGTGAGCACAGGCCCAGTTCTTCAACCAGACGGTGGTTGCCCAAGTGATAGGTCTGGCCGTTGACCTGGCCCTTCACACCGCGACCGGCCAGCGCTTCGAAGTTATCCACAGCCAGCGCAGCGAGATTCTTGTCCACAGCTGCATTGGCGATCGCCAGCGACACCGGGTGATCGGAACGTCCGGCCAACGCGGCAGCAATTGCCGGCGCCGTGGCGTCGGCGGTCGGGTCCAGCGACAGGTAATCGGTCTGCACCGGTTTGCCGTGGGTGATGGTCCCGGTCTTGTCCAGCGCCAGATAATCGAGCTTGAAACCGCCCTCCAGGTACACGCCGCCCTTGACCAGAATACCTTTGCGCGCGGCTGCCGCGAGGCCGCTGACGATAGTCACCGGGGTGGAAATCACCAGTGCGCATGGGCACGCGACCACCAGCAGCACCAGCGCGCGGTAGATCCAGTCGAACCACACCGCGCCCATGAACAGCGGCGGGATGATCGCCACGGCCAACGCCAGGACGAATACCACCGGGGTGTAGATTTTCGAGAACTGATCGACGAAGCGTTGGGTCGGTGCGCGCGCGCCTTGAGCCTGCTCGACGGCGTGGATGATCCGCGCCAGGGTCGAGTTATTCGCCGCGGCAGTGACCGCGTATTCCAGCGAACCGGCCTGGTTGATCGTACCGGCGAAGACTTTGTCGCCGACGGTTTTTTCCACCGGCAGGCTTTCGCCGGTGATCGGTGCCTGATCGATGGTCGAGCTGCCGCTGACGACTTCACCGTCCAGCGCGATACGCTCGCCGGGTTTTACTCGCACGCGGGCGCCGAGTTCGACGCTTTTAACCTCTTGTTCGATCCAGTTGCCGTCGGCTTGCTGCACCGTGGCCTGTTCCGGGGTCATCTGCATCAGACCGCTGATGGCGTTGCGGGCGCGATCCAGCGAGCGCGCTTCAATCAGTTCGGCCACGGTGAACAGGAACATCACCATCGCCGCTTCCGGCCACTGCCCGATCAGCACCGCCCCCGTCACCGCGATGCTCATCAGCGCGTTGATGTTGAGGTTGCGGTTCTTCAGGGCGATCCAGCCCTTTTGGTACGTCGTCAGGCCACCGCTGAGGATCGATACCAGCGCAATGATCGCCACCACCCAGGTCGGCGCGGCATTGGTGAAGTGGATAACTTCAGCCGCCAGCGCACCGACGCCGGACAGCGCCAGCGGCCACCAGTGTTTTTTCACCGGCGCAGGGGCCGGGGCTTCGACGCCCGCCTCCAGCGGCTCGGCGTGCATGCCGAGGGATTTGATCGCCTCAGTGATTGGCTCGGTACCCGGCAGGTTATGCGTCACGCCGAGCACGCGGTTGATCAGGTTGAATTCCAGTTGCTGTACACCGGCCAGCTTGCCGAGTTTATTCTGGATCAGCGTCTGCTCGGTCGGGCAGTCCATCGCTTCGATGCGGAAACTGCTCAACCGGGCGTCGGCGCTTTTCGTCTCGCTCAGTTGAATCCGCGACGGTGCAGCGGCTTTTGATGAACAGCAGGCATCGCCGCCGTGGTCATGTTTATGCACAGGCTGCAATTTATGACTGTGATCGTGCCCGTCGCCCGGCTTGTGGGAGTGGGGGTGGGTGTGGGTGTGCTGGGAATCGCTCATTGGTCGCGTCCATGAAGGTGCCTGTTGCCAAGTAAAGACCCTGTAGCCACTATAGGGTCAAGCACCCTTTTGGAGATTGCCGTCATGAAGATCGGAGAACTGGCCAAACTCACCGACTGCGCCGTGGAAACCATCCGCTATTACGAGCGCGAAAACCTGCTGCCGGAACCGGCCCGCAGCGACGGCAACTACCGCGTCTACACCCAGGCGCACGCCGAGCGCCTGACCTTCATCCGCAACTGCCGTACCCTCGACATGACCCTCGAGGAAATCCGCAGCCTGCTCGCGCTGCGCGACAGCCCGCAGGATCAATGCGAGAGCGTCAACGCGCTGATCGACGAGCACATCCAGCATGTGAAGGCGCGGATTGATGGATTGCTGGCCTTGCAGACACAACTGCTCGACCTGCGCCAACGTTGTGGCGAAGGGCCGGAAGCAGATCAGTGCGGGATCCTGCAGCGGCTGGAAGTGAGTGGCGGAGTTGTGGCTGCGGAGGTCGAGCATTCGCATGTGGGCCGCAGCCACGGCCACTAAGTCAACCATCACTCCCATGATCAGATCAGTTTGAACTCCAGAATGCCTTGGCGGCCCATACCGTAACTAATCCCCGGGACCATTCCTGCACCTAGAAAGAAGCTGCCATACAGAAAAACCGACTCTCCACGAAACGCTTGATAGACGCTTGGTTCAATTCGGAACTGGACAGCTGATTCCGGAGTGACTGTCAATTTGCGCTGATAGTCTCTCCAGTTCCGTGCGCTTGGTCTGCCCTCAAGATCACTCAGCACATAAATTTCGATGGCGTTATTCGTTTGTAGGTTCAAGACCGTCGGAACTGTAAGGACGAGGCCATCTGGATGTTTATCAATCTCCAGTTCGCCATTCGACACTCCCTCGATAGAAATCTGCCCGGTTTGGACCAGTGGAAGGACGAAGTTGACGAACAGAGATCCCGAAGGCAAAGAACCTCCGTTTCTTGTGATTACAAAGATGACTTCGACCCTGTCTCCTTCGAGCTTGAGTGCTTCAGCGTCGGAAAAAGGAAAATACAAATCGGTAAAACCAGTAACTGTCTGGGAGGGTAACTGGAAGCTTCCTCCGCTTCCTCCGAAAGCCTGCCCTTGCACCCGCACTTGATCGCCGATCTGAAAGTCCCGATTGTTTACAGGCACCACATAAAACAGCGAATCAACAAAAAGCGGGGCGCCCCGAAGTAATTCACCAGGTATCACGCAATCCCAGGGGGCAATGGAAGGTAAAAAATGAACCACCCCCGAACTACTCCTGCAACCAACATACGGTGCTCCAGGCAATTGAACGCTTGAGCTCTGGGCGGTAGAACCGATTGTGCGCTCCGAAAACCCGCTGGTTGCATCGTTTGCATTGATTGGCATAGTGAAACTCCACAAATAAAGAAAGGGCGTTGCCGTCCACAGCCGAATGGCTAATGGTCAGTCAAACACCCTTTCATTTGTCCGCCACCTGTCAGAGTTGACAGTTTGTTAGATTCTTTTGCAATCAGGCAAAGCCGTGCCTGCAATAAAATCAGACCGCCATCGGCGCGGTCATCGGCGCATGGTGCTCGTAGCCTTCCAGCGAGAAATCGCTCGGCTCCACCAACTCCAGCCATTCCGGCTGATATACGCCAGTCTTGGCAAATTCCGGTACGCGATCGGAGATTTTCAGTTTCGGCATGGCGAACGGTTCGCGCTTGAGCTGTTCGTTGAGCATGTCCAGGTGGTTCTCGTAGACGTGCGCATCACCGATGAAATAGGTGAACCAGCGCGGCGTGTAGCCGGTCAGGCGACCGATCAGGCTCAGCAGCGCGGCGCCTTCGGTGAGGTTGAACGGCGTGCCCAGACCCAGATCATTCGAACGGATGTACAGGGTCAGAGAAATCTCTTTGGTCTCGACATTCGGGTGGAACTGGTACAGCAGATGGCACGGCGGCAGGGCCATTTCATCGAGCTGGGCGCAGTTCCAGCCGTGGAACAGAATACGGCGGCTGCCCGGATCCTTGATGATCGTGTCGACGCACTGGCGCACCTGGTCGATGGCTTTGTACAGCACCACGTAGGCCTGGCCGTCTTCTTCGCCCTGAGCGATCTGCTTGTAGCCATTGCTCAGGGTCTGCTCGATGGCCGCCGGGTTGCTCAGCGGGATCTGCTTGTACGCCGGCCACTTGCGCCATTGCACGCCGTAGATTTCGCCGAGATCGTCTTCGCCCTGACGGAACGGGTTGGCCAGCCACTGGGCGTTTTCGTTGGCGTTCTGGTCCCAGACCTTGCAGCCCAGCGCACGGAATTCAGCGGCGTTGTTCACACCACGCAGAAAGCCGCACATCTCGCCGATAGCCGATTTGAAGGCCATTTTGCGGGTGGTGATCGCCGGGAAACCTTCCTGCAGATCGAAACGCAGCATTGCACCCGGGAAACTGATGGTGTTGATGCCGGTACGGTTGGCCTGTTTGGTGCCGTTCTGGATGACGTGCGAAACCAGTTCGAGATATTGCTTCATGAGTTACCTGTGTCCTTTGAGCCCCGGCGTCGCGCGCCGGGGTTCGTAGTTTAAGCGGTCGGCGCAACGGGCGCTGCCGGCGCACGACGATAGGCCAGCCAGATCAGGAACAATCCACCGACGATCATCGGCACGCACAGAATCTGGCCCATGGTCAGCCAGTTCCAGGCCAGATAGCCCAGTTGCGCGTCCGGTACGCGGACGAACTCGACGATGAAACGGAAGATGCCGTAGAACAGCGCGAACATGCCCGAAACCGCCATGGTCGGACGCGGCTTGCGCGAGAACAACCACAGGATCAGGAACAGCGCCACGCCTTCGAGCGCAAACTGATACAGCTGCGACGGGTGACGCGGCAACTGCGCCGGATCGCTGAATGGCGGGAAGATCATCGCCCACGGCACGTCGGTCGGCTTGCCCCAGAGCTCGGCGTTGATGAAGTTGCCGATACGCCCGGCACCCAGACCGATCGGCACCATCGGTGCGACGAAGTCCATCAACTGGAAGAACGTCTTGCCGTTACGCTTGCCGAACCACACCGCCGCGAGCATCACGCCGATGAACCCGCCGTGGAACGACATGCCGCCCTTCCACACCTCGAAAATCAGCGTCGGGTTGGCGATGTAGGCGCTCAGATCGTAGAACAGCACGTAACCCAGACGTCCACCGACAATCACCCCCATCGACAGCCAGAACACCAGATCGGAGAGTTTCTCCTTGGTCCAGGTCGGATCGAAACGGTTGAGCCGGCTCGACGCCAGCAGCCATGCGCCGCCGATGCCGACGAGGTACATCAGGCCGTACCAGTGGATTTTCAGCGGACCGATGGCCAGGGCCACCGGGTCGATCTGCGGGTAAGGCAGCATTGCGACTCCTCGTTAGAGTTGAAACCAAAATTCCCGGGCGACGCTGCCACCTCAGGATTAAGCCAGGATTGCGACGGTTAAAGCAGGAAACTCACACCCACGCTGAACAGCAAAGCGGCGAACAGCCGTTTCAGCAAGCGCGGCGACAACCGATGCGCCAGACGCGCGCCGATGCGGGCGAAGACCATGCTGGTCAGGGCGATGCCCAGCAGCGCCGGCAAATACACAAAACCGAGACTATGCGGTGGCAACAACGGATCGTGCCACCCCAGAATCATGAAACTTAATGCACTGACCAAGGCGATTGGCAGGCCGCAGGCCGACGACGTCGCCACCGCTTGCTGCATCGGCACGCTGCGCCAGGTCAGGAACGGCACGGTCAAAGAGCCGCCACCGACGCCAAAAATCGCGGAAGCCCAACCGATGATGCTGCCGGCCACGGTCAGACCGAATTTGCCCGGCACCGTTCGGCTGGCCTTGGGTTTTATGTCCAGCGCCAGTTGCACCGAGATGATCAAGGCGAACACGCCGATGATCTTTTGCAGGTGCGGCCCGGAAATCGCCTCGGCAGTCAGGGCACCGAAACCGGCGCCCAGCAAAATGCCGACGGCCATCCACATGAAGATCGGCCAGCGCACCGCGCCACGACGGTGATGCTCACGCACGGCGTTGACCGAGGTAAAGATGATCGTCGCCAGTGACGTCCCGACCGCCAGATGGGTGAGGATCGACTGATCAAAGCCCTGCAGGGTGAAACTGAACACCAGCACCGGCACGATGATGATCCCGCCGCCGACGCCAAACAGCCCGGCCAGCACGCCCGCACAGGCGCCCAACGCCAGATAGAGCAGAAATTCCATGACCGTCTCCCAGACGCATCCCCAAAACCGGAGCGGCATGGTAACGGATGCATGCCCTTTGGCTCCACTTACGATGGATGCACGGACGACGACTGCGTAGAGTGAGCAAAAAACACACAAGGACCACCTTATGTGCCTGATTGTTTTCGCCTGGCGCCCGGGCCATGCCCAGCCGCTGATCGTCGCGGCCAACCGTGACGAGTTTTACGCCCGGCCGAGCCTGCCCTTGGCGCAATGGCCGGAGGCGCCGCATGTGCACGCGGGGCGTGATCTTGAAGCCGGTGGCACCTGGCTGGGGATCGGGGCCAACGGGCGCTTTGCCGCGCTGACCAATATTCGCGATCCGCAGCAGCCGCCAGCGCGCAAGTCGCGGGGCGAGTTGGTGGCGCGGTTTCTCACGGGCGATGCGTCGATTGATGATTATTTGAGCGATGTGGTCGGGCGTGCGGCGGAATATGCCGGGTTTAATCTGCTGCTCGGCAATAGTCATGAGCTGTGGCACTTCAATGCGCGGATGTCGGAGCCGGTGATGCTGGAATCGGGCGTCTACGGGTTATCGAATGCCGGGCTGGATACGCCGTGGCCGAAGTTGCTCAAGGCCAAGGCTGGGTTGAGTGCGGTGCTGGAGGATCCTCAGCCTGAGCAGCTGTTGGCATTGTTGAGTGATACGCAGACGGCCCCATCTGCCGAATTGCCAGATACCGGGGTGGGCATGGCGACGGAGTCATTGTTGTCGAGTGTGTTTATTGCCAGTCAGAGTTACGGGACGCGGGCGAGTACGGCGTTGATCGTTCAGGCGGATGGGACTCGGCGGATGGTGGAGCGGAGTTTCGGGCCATATGGCGGGCATCTTGGGGAAGTTGAGCTTTGCGTCTAAGAGCAAACCCTCACCCCAGCCCTCTCCCGGAGGGAGAGGGAGCCGACCGAGGTGTCTTGAGCCGTACATCGACCTGAAAGACCGAGTCGACTATGGATTCAACACAGCACCTTCAAATCGGTGTGAATCGATTATGGATTCAGCAAAGCATTTTCAGGTCGGCGTACCTCTGCAGCATCCCCCAATCAGTCCCCTCTCCCTTTGGGAGAGGGTTAGGGTGAGGGGCTTTTGATCTTCAGAGGGCCTTGTTGACCGCCGGCGGATTGATCTTCGACAACCCGAGATTCTTCAGCGCCAGTTGCAGCGAGCTGTGGATCACTTGCGGGTTGTCGATGGTCATCAGCTCAGCCAGCAGATCCTTGGCCTTGCTCAGGTTGATCTGGCGCAGCATCCACTTGACCTTCGGCAGGTTGGTGGCGTTCATCGACAGGCTGTCGAAGCCCATCGCCATCAACAGCACCGCCGCTGCCGGATCACCGGCCATTTCACCGCAGATGCTCACCGGTTTGCCTTCGGCATGCGCATCGCGCACCACCGTTTGCAGAGCTTGCAGCACCGCCGGGTGCAGGTAGTCGTAGAGATCGGCCACCCGCGGGTTGTTGCGGTCCACCGCCAGCAGGTATTGGGTCAGGTCGTTGGAGCCGACCGAGAGGAAGTCCACCTGCCGCGCCAGCTCCTTGGTCTGGTACACCGCTGCCGGAATCTCGATCATCACCCCGATAGGCGGCATCGGCACGTCGGTGCCTTCATCGCGCACTTCGCCCCATGCACGGTGGATCAGGTGCAAGGCTTCTTCGAGTTCGTGGGTGCCGGAAATCATCGGCAGCAGAATCCGCAGGTTGTTCAGGCCTTCGCTGGCCTTGAGCATGGCGCGGGTCTGCACCAGGAAGATTTCCGGGTGGTCGAGGGTCACGCGGATCCCGCGCCAGCCGAGGAACGGGTTGTCTTCCTTGATCGGGAAGTACGACAGCGACTTGTCACCGCCGATGTCCAGGCTGCGCATGGTCACCGGTTGCGGGTGAAATGCAGCGAGCTGCTCGCGGTAGATCGCCAGTTGTTCCTTTTCGCTCGGGAAGCGCTGGTTGATCATGAACGGTACTTCGGTGCGGTACAGGCCGACACCTTCGGCGCCGCGCTTCTGTGCCCGCGCCACATCGGCCAGCAGGCCGGTGTTGACCCACAGCGGCATGCGGTGGCCATCGAGGGTCACGCACGGCAGGTCACGCAGGGTATCGAGGCCCAGCGCCAGTTGTTTCTCTTCTTCGACCACCTCGGCGAACTGCTTGCGCAGTACGTCGCTGGGGTTGGTGTAGACCTCGCCGCGGGTGCCATCGACGATCACCTCGATGCCGTCGACCTTGGCATACGGCAGGTCGACCAGGCCCATCACCGTCGGAATACCCATGGCCCGGGCCAGGATCGCGACGTGAGAGTTACCGGAACCGAGTACCGAAACCAGACCGACCAGCGTGCCTTCCGGCACCTCGCCGAGCATCGCCGGCGTCAGCTCTTCGCTGACCAGAATGGTTTTTTCCGGATAGACCAGGTTCTGCTGGCGCTCTTCCTGCAAGTACGCAAGCAGGCGGCGACCGAGGTCTTTGACGTCCGAGGCACGCTCGCGCAGGTAGGCGTCGTCCATCAGCTCGAAACGGTTGACGTGTTCGGTGACCACTTGACGCAGCGCGCCCTGAGCCCACTGGCCGGTCTTGATCACGGTGGTGATTTCGCTGCCCAGCGAGGCGTCGTCGAGCATCATCAGGTAGACGTCGAACAGCGCGCGCTCTTCCGGGCGCAGCTGGGTCGCCAGTTTGGCCGACAACGCACGCATGTCGGCGCGCACGCCTTCGATGGCGGTCTTGAACAACGCCAGTTCGGCGTCGATGTCGGTGATGTGCTTGTCTGGCACCACGTCCAGGTCCGCCGGCGGCAACATGACCACCGCCGTACCGACGGCCGCCCCGGGCGAACCCGGCACGCCGACGAACTTGGCTTCCTGAATGCCCTTGCCCTGACGACCCAGACCACGGATCGAACCGGTGGCCTCGGCGTGAGCAATTACACCGGCGAGCTGCGCGCTCATGGTCACGAGAAAGGCTTCTTCACCTTCGTCGAACTGGCGGCGTTCTTTCTGCTGGATGACCAACACGCCGACGACGCGACGGTGGTGAATGATCGGTGCCCCGAGGAAAGAGGCGTAGCGCTCCTCGCCGGTCTCGGCGAAGTAGCGGTAGCGCGGGTGATCCGCGGCGTTTTCGAGGTTCAGGGGTTCTTCACGCGTGCCGACCAGACCCACCAGACCTTCGTTGGGTGCCATGCTGACCTTGCCGATCGAGCGCTTGTTCAAGCCCTCGGTGGCCATCAGGACGAAGCGGTTGGTCTCGGGATCAAGCAGGTAGACCGAGCAGACCTGGCTGCCCATGGCCTCTTTGACGCGCAACACAATAATCCCCAACGCCGCCTTGAGATCCTTGGCGGAGTTAACTTCCTGGACGATCTTGCGCAGCGTATTGAGCATGGCTCGGGGTCGAACTCCGTCGTCAGTCGCGCGCTAAAAGGCGCGGGGCAAGCTCTTTGAGGGCGCGGCGATACACCTCGCGCTTGAATGTCACCACCTGGCCCAACGGATACCAATAGCTGACCCAGCGCCAGCCATCGAACTCCGGTTTACCGGTCAAATCCATCCGCACCCGCTGCTCGTTGGAGATCAGGCGCAGGAGAAACCATTTCTGTTTCTGGCCGATGCACAGCGGTTGGCTGTGGGTACGCACCAGACGTTGCGGCAAACGATAGCGCAACCAGCCCCGAGTACAGGCCAGTATTTCAACATCTTCACGTTCCAGGCCAACTTCTTCGTTCAGCTCGCGGTACAAGGCGTCTTCCGGCGTCTCCTCGGGGTTGATTCCCCCTTGCGGAAACTGCCAGGCATCTTGATTGATACGGCGAGCCCACAGCACCTGGCCGGCGTCATTCGTCAGAATGATCCCGACATTGGGGCGGAAACCATCGGGGTCGATCACGGCAACAACCTCGCAAACGCATGTCGCCGCATTGTTCCACAAAGCTTGATAAGGCGGCAACGAAGGTTCCTACCTTATGTGCACTCTTGTGAAAAGACCGTATTCTTGTCGCCTTTTTACTGACTTTTCAGCGGGTAACTGCAATGCGCCTGGCTCTATTCGATTTGGACAACACCCTTCTGGGCGGCGACAGCGATCACGCCTGGGGCGACTATCTGTGCGAACGCGGCTTCCTCGACCCGATCGCGTACAAAGCACGCAACGACGAGTTCTATCAGGATTACCTGGCCGGCAAACTGGATAACGCCGCGTACCTGAACTTCTGCCTGGAAATCCTCGGCCGCACCGAAATGGCCGTGCTCGATCAATGGCACAACGATTACATGCGCGACTGCATCGAACCGATCGTGCTGCCCAAGGCGCTGGAGCTGCTGAAAAAGCACCGCGACGCTGGCGACAAACTGGTGATCATCACCGCCACCAACCGCTTCGTCACCGCACCGATTGCCGTGCGCCTGGGCGTTGAAACCCTGATCGCCACCGAATGCGAAATGATCGACGGCCGCTACAGCGGACGCAGCACCGACATTCCGTGCTTTCGCGAAGGCAAGGTGACGCGCCTGAATCGCTGGCTGGCAGAGACCGGGCATTCGCTGGATGACAGCTATTTCTACAGTGATTCGATGAATGATTTGCCGCTGCTGGAGCAGGTGGCGAACCCGGTGGCGGTTGATCCGGACCCGAATCTGCGGGCTGAAGCCGAGAAACGTGGCTGGCCGGTGATTTCGTTGCGCGGCTGATGACGCCTTCGCGAGCAGGCTCGCTCCCAAATTGGATCTGTGTCGTTCACAAATCCCCTGTGCGAGCGAGCCCGCTCGCGAATGGGGCCAACCCGGTCTCAAGCCTTAAACAGGCTTGGCGCCCATCAACCCGGCAATCGCCACAAAGCAGACAAAGCTGAACAAGGCCAAGGCAAAACTGAACTTGCCGACGCCACCCGGCGCCTTGCGCAGGCGATTCAAACGCACCAGCAACCAGAACCATGCCAGCGCCGCCACGGTGTACAGCACGCTGGAGGCCAGCAGCCAGGTCTGCCCCAGTGGCCAGCCGACCAGATGCACCATGCCCCAGCCGGTGAACGGCATGCTCAACAGCGCCAGCCCCATCAACAGCCAGATGAACACCCGAGGCCGTTGCAAGGTGCGGCTGCCGGCCGTTGCGTCACCTTTGCGCCGTGTCAGTAAAACCCAGATTCCCAGACCCAGCGCACTGGCCAGCAACACCACCGTCGCCACCATGTGCGCCGTTTTCAGGGCGGTTAACGTTTCCATTGTTCGATTTCCTTATGGCCTGCCCATCAGCGTAGCCGCTCAGCCAAGAAACAGCTTATAGGCCGGGTTATCACTTTCATCCCAGTACGGGTAACCGATTTCCGCCAGCGCCGCCGGCACCAGATGACGCTCGTCATGAGGCACTTGCAGGCCCGCGACGACACGGCCGTCCGCCGCACCATGGTTGCGGTAATGGAACATCGAGATGTTCCAGCGTCCGCCGAGCTTGTTGAGGAAGTTGAACAGCGCACCCGGACGCTCCGGAAATTCGAAGCGCAGCACCACTTCATCGACCACTTGCGCCGCGCGCCCGCCGACCATGTGGCGGATGTGCAGCTTGGCCAGTTCATTGTCGGTCAAGTCGATGACCGGGAACCCTTGCTCGGTCAGGCTTGCCAGTAGCGCGCTGCGCGGATCGTTTTCCGGGTGGGTCTGCACGCCAACGAAGATGTGCGCTTCGCTGCCGGTGTTGTAGCGGTAGTTGAATTCGGTGATCTGGCGCTTGCCGATCGCTTCGCAGAAGGCCTTGAAGCTGCCGGCCTGCTCGGGGATGGTCACGGCGATGATCGCTTCACGGCCCTCGCCCAGCTCGGCGCGCTCGGCGACGTGGCGCAAGCGGTCGAAGTTGACGTTGGCCCCGGAGTCGATGGCAACGAAGGTCTGGCCGCTGACACCGCGCAACTCGACGTACTTCTTGATCCCGGCCACGCCCAAGGCACCGGCAGGTTCGGTGATCGAGCGGGTATCGTCGTAGATATCCTTGATTGCCGCACAGATCTCGTCAGTGCTGACGGTGATCACTTCATCAACGTAGTCTTTGCAGATGTCGAAGGTGTGCTGGCCGATCTGCGCCACCGCCACGCCATCGGCGAAAATGCCCACGGTCGGCAGCACCACGCGCTCACCGGCAGCCATGGCCGCTTGCAGGCAGTTGGAGTCGTCCGGCTCGACGCCGATGACTTTGATGTCCGGGCGCAGGTATTTCACGTACGCCGCGATGCCGGCAATCAGACCGCCGCCACCGACCGGCACGAAGATCGCGTCCAGCGGTTGCGGGTGCTGACGCAGAATTTCCATCGCCACGGTGCCCTGCCCGGCAATGGTGTGCGGATCATCGTACGGGTGGATGTAAACGTAGCCCTTTTCATCGACCAGTTTCAGCGAGTAGGCCAGCGCTTCCGGGAACGAATCACCGTGCAGCACCACTTTGCCGCCGCGCGAACGCACACCTTCGACCTTGATTTCCGGGGTGGTCTTGGGCATCACGATGGTCGCTTTCACGCCCAGTACTTTCGCCGCCAGCGCCAGACCCTGCGCATGGTTGCCCGCCGACGCGGTAACCACGCCACGGGCGCGCTCTTCATCGCTCAGTTGCGTCAGCTTGTTGTAGGCGCCGCGAATCTTGAACGAGAACACCGGCTGCAAGTCTTCACGCTTGAGCCAGATGTCATTGCCCAGCCGCTCGGAGAGCTGGCGAGCGTTCTGCAGCGGGGTTTCTACGGCAACGTCATAAACGCGCGAGGTGAGGATCTTTTTGACGTACTGTTCGAGCATCGGAAAGCATCACTGGCGATTGGGCGGGACCAAGGAGTCTAACCCGGCCTTTGCCTGGGCGACCACACTAAACAGGTGGTTTTAACCAGTGAGAACCCATTGTGGCGAGGGGATTTATCCCCGATGGAGTGCGAAGCACTCCCCCAGCAGTCATCAAGTGATACCGCACCCTCAGGTTTTACGACGACTGCGTCGCTGGTCGGAGCGGTGCGACGTTTCGTTAAATCCCCTCACCACAGGAGGTTTTCGCCGGGCATGGGGATATAATACCGGCCTTTCCGTTCTTACCTTGCCCGCTTCCGGAGCCCGCATGACCCAGGATCAACTCAAACAGGCAGTGGCTCAGGCCGCCGTCGACTTCATCCTTCCAAAACTCGACGACAAGAGCATCGTCGGGGTCGGCACCGGCTCCACCGCCAACTGTTTCATTGATGCGCTGGCCCAGCACAAGGGCGCGTTCGATGGCGCGGTCGCCAGCTCCGAAGCCACTGCCGCGCGCCTCAAGGGCCACGGCATTCCGGTGTATGAACTGAACACCGTCAGCGACCTGGAGTTCTACGTCGACGGCGCCGATGAGAGCGACGCGCACCTGAACCTGATCAAGGGCGGCGGCGCAGCCCTGACCCGCGAGAAGATCGTCGCGGCCGTGGCCAAGACCTTCATCTGCATCGCCGACGCCAGCAAACTGGTACCGGTGCTGGGCGAATTCCCGCTGCCGGTCGAAGTGATCCCGATGGCCCGCAGCCACGTCGCCCGTCAACTGGTGAAACTGGGCGGCGACCCGGTGTACCGCGAAGGCGTGCTGACTGACAACGGCAACATCATCCTCGACGTGTACAACCTGCAGATCACCAACCCGGTGGAGCTGGAAGCGCAGATCAATGCGATCGTCGGCGTGGTCACCAACGGCCTGTTCGCGGCGCGTCCGGCGGATCTGTTGCTGCTGGGCACCAGCGAAGGCGTGAAAACCCTGAAGGCTGAGTAAGCCTGGCTGTCCACAGCTTGTGGGCAGATGCATTACCCCTGTGGGAGCGGGCTTGCTCGCGAAAGCGGTGGTTCAGTCAATGCAGATGTCGACTGATCCACCGCTTTCGCGAGCAAGCCCGCTCCCACATTTGGTTTTTTGCGGTGTCAGTCAGTTTTGCGCTGGTTTCTTGAAGACGTAAAACAGGTTCGGCTCGCTCACCAGATACAACGTCCCGTCATCATCCATCGCAATGCCTTCGGCCTGCGGCACCCTCTTCTGCAAGCCCTGCCGACCCTTGTTCAGCGACAAGGTGCTCAATGGGCGCCCGTCCACATCCAGCTCCAGAATCAGCCCCGACTCGTCGGACAGCGCCAGCAAATGGCCGCTGCGCTCGTCGTATTGCAGGCTCGACAGATCGCGCACGAACATCCCGGCATCGCGCTTGGGGTTGTTGATCACGTGCACGGCGTAGGACTTTTCCGGATTGAAGTGCGGAAATCCGTGCACTTCATAAATCAGCATCGGATCACGCTCCTTGGCCACGAACAGGCGCTTGCCCACCGAGTCATACGCCAGACCTTCGAAGCCCTTGTTGCCGCTCATGTGTACGCCAAGGGTCATCTGTTCGGCGTCCGCCGCATCGAGGAACGTGGTGTCCTTTTGCAGATGGACCTTGATCAGCCGTTGCTGGCGCTCGTCGGTGATCACGTAGGTGTCGGCGCTGATGAACTCCATCGCTTCCGGATCACCGAAGCCGATCAGTGCGATACGCCGCAGAATCTTGCCTTCGAGTGATAACTCGACCAGCTCGGCATTTTTGTTGGTCACGGTGAACAGGCTGTTGCGCACCGGATCGTAGGTCAGCGCCGACACATCATCGTTCAGCCCGTCGATGACCCTGGCTTCGACCTCGACCCGGTATTGATCCAGGCCAATGGCCTCGCTGCTCAATGGCTGCCACAGGGTGTGCAGGTTGAACCAGGCGCGCTCGAACAGGCGCAGGTATTGGCCGAGCGCGATCAATGCGATCAGAGCCATCACCGACAGGATGACAAACAGGGGCTTGGGGCGGGCAAGTCGACGCATTCGGGCAGGCTCGGGATCAAAACAGGCGGATGAAATATCACGCCTGTCTGAACTGAAGCTTAATGGCCACTTGCCCGTGACCACAAGCCGGGGCCGATGGGCTTACTTCTGCTTTTCGAAGCGATAGAACAGGTTTGGCTCGCTGACCATGTACAGCGTGCCAGCCTCGTCCATGGTCACGCCTTCAGCGCGGGGAATGGTGTTCTTCAAACCGTTGAAGCCGCCGAGCAGGGTCATGAAGCTGACCTGCTCACCCTTCTCGTCCAGCTCCAGCAGCAGGTGCGAGTCGGCGGACAGCACCAGGGTGTGGCCGGTACGCGGGTCGATTGCCAGCGCAGACAGGTTGCGGATATCCAGTTCATCGCTGGCCAGCTTCTGCTTGTCGCCCTTGAGGATCTGGCTGCCGTCGCTTTTCCAGGTGAACAACGCCGGCGGGCGCTCTTCGCCCAACAGCAACTGCTGGTTGCGCGGATCCCAGGTGATCGCTTCGAACGCCTTGTTCTGGTTTTTCGACGGGCCGAGGTCGTATTTCGGGAAGTCGGCGATATTCAGCTCACGGGTGCTGGCATCGACCTTGACGATGGTCAGCAGGTGATCGCGTTCGTCGACGATCGCCATCAAGCCGTTTTCCATCACGGTCACACCTTCCGGGTTGACCCAGCCCACCAGCGGCATCTTGCGCAGCACATCGCCCTGCAGGGTCAATTCGACCAGGAACGGGTTCTTGCCCATTACCGAAAACAGGGTTTTGGTCTGCGGGTTATAGGACAGGTCCGAGGCTTCGTCCTTTTCCATGCCCGGCAGCAGTTTGCCGTCGATCACCGCCCGATAGTCCGGCAACCAGATGCTGGCTTTCTGCTCGGCCTGACTCTCGAAACGCTCGCGCACCCAGAGCAGGCCACGGTCATCCCAATGCATGGCAAACGCCAGACCATAAGCGGCGGCGAGCACCAGCAACAGCCAGACATACCAGCGCAGGGCAAAACGTGAGCGACGAGGAGGATTGAGCTGAGTTTGAGCTGACATCAGGGACGCGTTCCGAAAATTCAGGCTATGGGTAATAGCACAAAGAGGCCGGCTCAGACGCCAGAATGAGAGGAATTATCCGGACAGGATGTGAAAAAAACGGCAAATGGCGGGATTGCCCTTCGTCTTTGCGGGCCGCGACACAGAACCAATGTAGGAGTGAGCCTGCTCGCGATGGCGTCGGCTCAGTCAACACGTTCGTTAACTGACAGACTGCTATCGCGAGCAGGCTCACTCCTACAGGGGGATTGCAGTGGGTTAACGCACGCTGCTGGTGAAGCTGCTCGCACCGACCAGTTCCAGCACGATATCGTCGCCGACATTCAGCGGGCCGACACCCACAGGCGTGCCAGTGAGGATCACGTCACCGGCCTGCAGCGAGAAGCAGCCGGCCATGTGCTGGATCATCGGCACGATCGGGTTGAGCATCGCGCTGCTGTTGCCGTCCTGGCGCACTTCACCGTTGATGGTCAGGCGAATGCCGATGTCGGTCAGGTCAGCGAAGGTGCTACCGACCACGAACGGGGCGATCACCGCCGCGCCGTCGAACGACTTGGCGATTTCCCATGGCAGGCCCTTGGACTTGAGCTCAGCCTGTTTGTCGCGCAGGGTCAGGTCCAGCGCCGGGGCGAAACCGGAGATCGCATCGAGCACTTCTTCGCGGCTCGGCTTGGTCGACAGCGGCTTGCCGATCAGCACGGCGATTTCCGCCTCATAGTGCACCGAACCGCGCTCGGTCGGAATGCTGAAACCGCCTTCCAGCGGCACCACACAACTGCCCGGCTTGATGAACAGCAATGGTTCGGTAGGGACCGGATTGTCCAGTTCCTTGGCGTGTTCGGCGTAATTACGGCCAATGCACACCACTTTCCCGATCGGGAAGTGAATGCGTGTGCCGTCGACATACTGGTGCTGATAGCTCATTTACCGACTCCTGCCTTCATTGATTCAAGGGATTGCCAATCAAACCGCGAAGATCTTGCCCGGATTCATGATGCCGTTCGGGTCGAACACCGCTTTGACCGCTTTCATGTACTCGATTTCGACCGGGGAGCGGCTGTACGTCAAGTAGTCGCGCTTGGTCATGCCCACGCCATGCTCGGCGGAAATCGAGCCGTTGTATTTCTCGACGGTCTCGAACACCCATTTATTGACGGTCGCGCACTTGGCGAAGAACTCGTCCTTGCTCAGGTTATCCGGCTTGAGAATGTTCAGGTGCAGGTTGCCGTCGCCGATGTGGCCGAACCAGACAATTTCGAAGTCCGGATAATATTCGCCGACGATCGCGTCGATTTCCCGCAGGAATGCCGGCACTTTCGAGACAGTGACCGAGATGTCGTTCTTGTACGGCGTCCAGTGCGAAATGGTCTCGGAGATGTACTCGCGCAGCTTCCACAGGTTCTGCAGCTGGGTTTCGCTCTGGCTCATCACGCCGTCCAGCACCCAGCCCTGCTCGACGCAGTGCTCGAAGGTTTCCAGAGCGCTGTTGGCCACCTCTTCAGTGCTCGCTTCAAATTCCAGCAGTGCGTAGAACGGGCAGTCGGTTTCGAAAGGGGCCGGCACATCACCACGACCCAGCACTTTGGCCAGAGCCTTGTCGGAGAAGAACTCGAAGGCGGTCAGGTCGAGCTTGCCCTGGAAGGCATGCAGCACCGGCATGATCGAGTCGAAGTCAGCGGTGCCGAGGACCATCGCGGTGAGATTTTTCGGCGCGCGATCCAGACGCATGGTCGCTTCAACCACAAAGCCGAGAGTGCCTTCGGCGCCGATGAACAACTGGCGCAAGTCGTAACCGGTGGCGTTCTTGATCAGATCTTTGTTCAGTTCCAGCACATCACCCTTGCCGGTGACCACTTTCATGCCAGCGACCCAGTTGCGGGTCATGCCGTAGCGAATCACCTTGATTCCGCCGGCATTGGTGCCGATATTGCCGCCAATCTGGCTGGAACCGGCAGAAGCGAAGTCCACCGGGTAGTACAGGCCCTTCTCTTCAGCGACGGTCTGCAAATGTTCGGTGACCACGCCCGGCTGACAAACAGCCGTGCGATCGGTGAGGTTCACGTCGAGAATCTGATTCATGTAGTCGAACGACACCACCACTTCGCCGTTGGCGGCCACGGCGGCGGCAGAAAGTCCGGTTCGCCCGCCAGATGGCACCAGCGCCACTTTGTGGGTGTTGGCCCAACGGACAATCGCCTGCACCTGCTCGATGGTCTTGGGAAACACAATGGCGCTCGGCGCGGGCGCGAAGTGCTTGGTCCAATCCTTGCCGTACGCATTCAGGGAGTCGGCGTCGGTCAGGACCTTGCCAGGCTCGACCAGGGTCTTCAGTTCATCAATCAGGGCAGGATTGGTCATCGACAGAACTCTCGAACAATTCATGGTCATCCTGAAGACGCTTCACGTCGCAGGAATGAGTGTTTCGCGGGGTGGCTATGCTAGCATACCGACCCCGCAGGCCAGTGCCCAAGGCCAGTTCTGCGGTGACGGCTTTCTTGCCGTGCGGGTCAGCTCCAGGCTGCTCCCCTCCCTGCCATTTTTCTCCGGGATACAGGTTTACGCAGATGAGCAAGACTTCTCTCGATAAGAGCAAGATCAAGTTCCTTCTTCTCGAAGGCGTCCACCAATCGGCTGTCGACGTCCTCAAGGCGGCGGGCTACACCAGCATCGAATACCTGACAGGCTCCTTGCCGGAAGCCGAGCTCAAGGAAAAGATCGCTGACGCTCACTTCATCGGCATTCGTTCGCGCACACAACTGACCGAAGAGATCTTCGATCACGCGAAGAAGCTGGTGGCAGTCGGCTGTTTCTGCATCGGCACCAACCAGGTTGACCTGAGTGCTGCCCGCGAGCGCGGTATTGCCGTGTTCAACGCGCCGTACTCCAACACCCGTTCCGTAGCGGAGCTGGTACTGGCCGAAGCGATTCTGCTGCTGCGCGGCATCCCTGAGAAAAACGCTTCCTGCCACCGTGGCGGCTGGATCAAGTCCGCAGCCAACTCCTTCGAGATCCGTGGCAAGAAACTCGGCATCGTCGGCTACGGCTCGATCGGTACTCAGCTGTCGGTACTGGCTGAAGGTCTGGGCATGCAAGTGTTCTTCTACGACACCGTGACCAAGCTGCCGCTGGGCAACGCCACTCAGGTCGGCAACCTGCACGAGTTGCTGGGCATGTCCGACATCGTCACCCTGCACGTTCCGGAAACCGCTGCGACCCAGTGGATGATCGGCGAGAAGGAAATCCGCGCCATCAAGAAGGGCGGCATCCTGATCAACGCCGCGCGCGGCACCGTGGTCGAGCTCGACGCCCTGGCGGACGCGATCAAGGACAAGCACCTGATCGGCGCGGCCATCGACGTATTCCCGGTGGAGCCACGCTCCAACGACGAAGAGTTCGAAAGCCCGCTGCGTGGCCTGGACAACGTGATCCTGACCCCGCACATCGGTGGTTCGACCGCTGAAGCGCAAGCGAACATCGGTCTGGAAGTGGCGGAAAAACTGGTCAAGTACAGCGACAACGGTACATCCGTTTCGTCGGTGAACTTCCCGGAAGTGGCCCTGCCGGCTCACCCTGGCAAGCACCGCCTGCTGCACATCCACGAGAACATTCCGGGTGTGATGAGCGAGATCAACAAGGTCTTCGCCGAAAACGGTATCAACATCTCCGGTCAGTTCCTGCAGACCAACGAGAAAGTCGGCTACGTAGTGATCGACGTCGACGCCGAGTACTCGGATCTGGCGCAAGAGAAATTGCAGCACATCAACGGCACCATCCGTAGCCGTGTGCTCTTCTAAAGAAGCAGCGACGAGCTACTAGCTTCAGGCTTGCAGCGATAAAAAAGGGAGCCCCGAAGGGCTCCCTTTTTTTATTCGACGTTGACGGTGATTTTCTTCGAGACGATTGCTGGATCGAACGGCATGTGACCGCTGTCACCCAGCTCCAGTTGCAGGGTGTGCTTGCCCGGTGCCAGTTTGATCGTGGCCTCGGTCTGCGCCTTGCCGAAGTGCATGTGGTTGGCGTCATTCGGAATCGGTGCGCCCGCCGCCGGCAGCTTGTCGACGTCGATCAGCAGGTGGTGGTGACCGGTGTTTTTGGTGACATCACCGGCTGGCGCCAGCGCGACGTCCTTGACGCCGAACTTGACCTTGAACTCTTGAGAAACCGTGGCCCCATCCTCGGGAGAAACGATGAACACTTCGGCGCCTTTCGGGGCCGGAGTGGCGGCACTGGCCAACACCGAAACGCCCATCAGCAAACCCGCCAACGCTGCACGTGACATAAAGCTTTTCATTTTCTTCTCCAGTTTTTCCGTAAAATCCGCGTGGTCATGACAACTTCATGACCATTCGTTGTCGAAGGCACTCGTCAACCATAGCAAAGCGAGCCAGAAAAACCGGCCGCCATAATGATTTCAAAGGAGTGACCATGCGTTTTCTGCCTGGCCTGATCTGCCTGCTACCCCTTTTGAGCCCTCTGGCTCACGCCGAACTGATTGATGACGTCAACGATCGAGGCGAGTTGCGCATCGCCCTTGAGGCTAATACAC
Source organism: Pseudomonas sp. P8_229 (assembly GCF_034008635.1). Classification (NCBI taxonomy): domain Bacteria; kingdom Pseudomonadati; phylum Pseudomonadota; class Gammaproteobacteria; order Pseudomonadales; family Pseudomonadaceae; genus Pseudomonas; species Pseudomonas sp. P8_229. The sequence goes on from NZ_CP125378.1 coordinate 2,595,587, forward strand.
CACCCTTCAATTTCAAGGACGGCGACACACTCACGGGGTTTGAGGTCGAGCTGGGGCAACAGCTGGCCAACGAGCTGGATGTACGCGCCGACTTCATCGTCACTGACGAAGCAGACTTGCTCCAGGGCGTTGAAAGCGGCAAGTACGACGTTGCGCTCAATCACATAGCACTGACACCTGAACTCAAGGATCGTTTCGATTTCAGCGAGTCTTACAGCAAGGTCGATTCACAGATGCTGGCGAAGAAGGACGAGCAGCCGCGACCGATGGTGCTGGTGCAGGCGTTGACTGAAGAGAAACCGAGAGCGGCGACGCCGGTGGAGTTGGCGATTCCGTTTCAGAAGGGTAATCCGGCGTTTCAGGCAAGCCTTGCAGGTGCCTTGCAGCGGATCAAGGATGACGGGCGGCTGGCGGCGCTGTCGAAAAAGTGGCTCACCGAACCCAAGTGAACACAAAACCCCTGTAGGAGTGAGCCTGCTCGCGATGGCGTCAGGTCAGTCGACATAATCGTTAACTGACACACCGCTATCGCGAGCAGGCTCACTCCTACAAGGGATTTGCGGTGGTTTTTTAGTCGAGGTGTGCCAGGGCTGCCGCGGCTTGCGGCAACTCCAGCTCACTGAACACCTGCACCCCATGGCGTTTGAGCAGTGCAGCCGTCACGCCTTCGCCACTGACCTTCACCCCACTGAACGACCCGTCATAGGTCAGCAGGTTGCCACATGAAGGACTGTTGGCCTTGAGCACCGCCACGCGGATGCCATGTTTCTGCACCAGTGCCAGCGCCTGCCGCGCGCCATCGAGAAACTGCGCACTGACGTCCTCGCCTTCGGTGGTGATCACCGCCGCCGTGCCATCGAGCACTTCAGCGCCCTGCCCGCCCGGGATTTCCGCCGCCGCACGCGGCGTCGGCAAGCCACCGGCGACTTCCGGACACAGCGGCACCACGCGCCCATCGGCGATCCACTTCTCTAGCAGATCGAACGGCCCGCTGGCCCCGCCGTCGTAACGCACGCGGTGGCCCAACAGGCAGCGGCTGACCAGAATCCTCTGCATATCAGAACGGCTCGTTGCCACGGCGGCGGAACCAGCCGGTCAGCGACAAGCGCTCGCGGTTCGCCGGCAGCACTTCATGCGGCACTTCGCCGGAGAGAAACACCACCAGACAGCCGCCGGTGGGTTGCACGTCATGAACCCGGTCTTCGCCCAGATACATGCGCAACTGACCGCCGTCTTCCGGCAGCCACGCGTCATTGAGGTAGACCACCGCCGAGACCATGCGCCGGTCATCGTCGCGAAAGCGATCGACGTGCTTGCGGTAAAACGCGCCCGGCGGATAAAGGGCGAAGTGGCACTCGAAATCCTCGAGCCCCAGGAACAACCCGCGATTGAGTGCCTCGCGCAGGCTGTCCATGAGGTTCAGATAACGGTCGCTGGCCTCGGCCTGCCCCGGGTCGATCCACTGGATGTGGTCACCGCGAATCCCCTCGCGAATCTCCGAAAACGGCCCACGGCCTACCGCTGCCGGCGCCAGTTCGCCCTCGGCCTCACGTTTGCGGCACTCGGCCGCCAGCTCACGGGTCAAACCCGCGGGCAGGAAAATGTTCTGCTGCGACCAGCCGTGTTCGGCCAGGTCGTCGACGATGCGTAACAGCAGCGGGTGTTCGGAGGATATTTGCATGGCGCGCATAGTATGCCTGCGGCAAGAAATCCGACAGAGCCACGCGGCGGCTTGCCACGAATTCTCGACAAGTACCGGCACCGCACGGAGAATAGTCCGCTGCTGACAGGAGTCCCTATGCGCCGTTTGCTTTTTTCACTGTTGATGTTCTGCGTTTTGCCCGCCTGGGCGGACGGCCACGATCAGCTGTACAAGATTGCCGGCTGGCCAGATCAACGTGCGCATTTCAATGATGCCCTGAGTGCCGCGCAGCAGCGCTACCAGAACAACCTGCCGCCTGCGGTGTTTCAAGCCCTGGTCAACAACAGCAACCAGCGCTTCGCCCCCCAGGCGATGGATCAGCGTGCCGAAGCGCAACTGCGCCAGCACCTCGCCGATCCACAACCGGCGCTGACTTTTTTTCAATCGCCGCTGGGCAAGAAAATCGTCGCCGCTGAATTGCTCGCCACCCGTCGCGATCAACTGGCGAAGAACGCCAAGGGCCTGCCGAAGATGCAGGCCAGCGACAGCCGCCTGCTGATCATCGGCCATCTGGCGCAAGCGCTGCCGGCACGCGAGGCCGGCGCCGAAGTCAGCCTGGCGATTGCCGGCGTGGCGGCGGACAGTTTGAGTTCGATGATTCCCGGCCTGCTCGGCGGCGGTCAGGCGCAAGGCATGTTGAACGGTCAGCGCCAGCGCCTGATGGATCAGATCGGCGCCGATATGAACAACACACTGCTCTACGTTTATCGTGATCTGTCAGATGACGAACTGGAACAGTTCGCGACCTTTGCCGAGTCGAGCGAGGGCAAGGCGTACTACCAGGCGGCGCTGGCGGCGATTCGCGCGGGGTTGGCGGTGGGGCAAAGCTCTTCGAACCTCAGCCAGTAATCTTTATCGCCTTTCAGACCGCCATCGCGAGCAGGCTCACTCCTACAGAGACCGCGATCAAATGTAGGAGCGAGCCTGCTCGCGATGAGGCCCTCGAAAGCTCTAGAGATTGCGCCCCCTGATCCGCTTGTTCAGAAACTCGAAATACTCCTCTCGCATCTCCAGCGTCTCATTCGCCAGATGATGCCGGGCCTCCGGCAACAGCAGAATCTGTGGCCGGTCGAACTTCCATTTCATCACCTGCAAGTTGTGTTGCCAGTCCACGGTCATGTCCGCCTGGCCCTGAATGATCAGTGGCCGTCGCGGACTTTTTTTCGCGTGTTCCACGCGGATGATCCAGCGCGACAGAGCACCGACCCACGCCGTCGGCAAGCGCTTGGGCTGTAACGGGTCGGCTTGCAGGAACGGCAGGAATGCCGGGTCATTGGAGTTCTCGCTGAAGCGCCGGGTGACGCCCCGCACGAAAGGCCTGAGCAAGTAATAACTCAGTTGCGACCAGCCCCATGCGCGCGGACGCACCAGAGGCGCCAACAGAATCAACTGGCCTTGCGCCGGACTGTGCTCGCCATGGTTGAGCACATGGTCGACGACGATCGCGCCGCCAGTACTTTGCCCGCACAGGTGCCAGGGCTGCGGCAAGGCGATCGAATTGGCTTCGGCGAACAACGCCTGCAGAGCGTCCTGATATTCAGAGAAATCGCGGATGCTCGCCCGCGGCCCGCTCGACAGACCGTGCCCCGGCAAATCGCAGGCGATCACCGCAAAATCCTGATCCAGGGCCCACTCGATCACATGCCGATACAGTCCCGTGTGGTCGTAAAAACCGTGCAGCAGAAACAGCGTGCCCTTGACCTTCTCCGGCCACCAGCAGTGGCTGACCAGTTCATAGCCATCGACTTCGAACCGCCCCATGCCGCGCCAGACATCGCGCTCGGGGAAGTCGGTCTGATAGAACCGCTGATACGCCTTGGCCTCGTCCGACAACGGCTGCCACTGGGCCAAAGGCTTGAGGCTGGCGCGTAAATGATCGGCATCGAAAGTGTCAGGCATGCGGGTATTCCAAAGCGGTAAACAGACTTTATCGGCCTGCGATATTCATCTGTTGCGGCAAGCATGGCAAGCTAGCGGCCCTTCGAGGATCGAAAAACCATGCGTTCGCCCTACCGCACCGCACTGTTTGCCAGCCTGCTCGCGCTTGTGTGTGCCGGGGTGCTGTGGGCGGCGTACGACTGGTTTCAGGGGCGCTATCTGCGTGCCTTCAGCCAGCATACGGCGGTGTTTTCCGGTGATCCGCTGCGCCTGCCCGATGAGTTGGCCGGCCCCGGCAAAATCCGCCTCGTGCACTTCTGGGACCCGGCCTGCCCGTGCAACGTCGGCAACCAACAGCACCTGACGGAAATGGTCGAGCAGTTCGGCCCGCGCGGTGTGGAGTTCTTCGCGGTGCAACGCGCCGGTAGCCACGGCCAGTTACCCGCGACCCTGAGCAACCTGAAAACCATCGCCGTGCTGCCAGGCTCCGAGCAGATTCCCGCCAGCCCCGCCGTGGCGATCTGGGATCGCAGCGGCAAACTGGCATACTTCGGGCCGTACAGTGAAGGCTTGACCTGCAACTCCAGCAACAGCTTCATCGAACCGATCCTCAACGCGCTGATGGATGATCGCCCGGTCAACGCCACGCACACCCTGGCGGTCGGTTGTTATTGCCCGTGGCCGGTGGTGGTGCAGTAAGGCATTCCGGACTTTTCAAGGACAGCGATGCACGGCACGGAAGGTCTGTGCTAATTGTTTGCAGCCCGACGGGCGGCAATCCCGCATGCACAAGGAGTCACCATGAAACGCGTTTTCACCGTTCTTGCCTTGCTCATCGTTGTTCTGTTCGCCGGCGTCGGCGGGTACGTCTACAGCAAACAGCCGACGCGTCAGGGCCAGGTGGAGCTGCGCAACCTGCAGGGTTCGGTGACCGTGCGTTACGACGAGCGTGGCGTGCCGCACATCCGCGCCGAAAACGAAACCGACCTCTATCGCGCCCTGGGCTACGTGCATGCCCAGGACCGCTTGTTCCAGATGGAAGCCATGCGCCGCCTCGCGCGTGGCGAGCTGGCCGAAGTACTCGGGCCGAAGCTGCTCGACACCGACAAACTGTTTCGCAGCCTGCGCATCCGCGAACGCGCCGCCAGTTATGTCGCCAGTCTCGATAAGCAGTCACCGGCGTGGAAGGCCCTGCAAGCCTATCTGGACGGCATCAACCAATATCAGGACAGCCACGCCGCGCCGGTGGAGTTCGACGTGCTGGGCATCCGCAAGCGACCGTTCACGGCTGAGGACAGCATCAGCGTCGCCGGTTACATGGCCTACAGCTTCGCCGCCGCGTTTCGCACCGAACCGCTGCTGACCTACGTGCGTGATCAACTCGGCGCCGATTACCTCAATGTCTTCGATCTCGACTGGCAACCCAAGGGCGTGCTCGCCAAAGGCCGCGCCAACCCGACGCCCGCCCTCGCCGCCGGCGACTGGAAAGACCTCAACGCCCTCGCCCGCCTCAGCGAGCAGGCGCTGATCGAAAACGGCCTGCCGCAATTCGAAGGCAGCAACGCCTGGGTGATCGCCGGCAGCCGCAGCCAGAGCAGCAAACCGCTGCTGGCCGGCGACCCGCACATTCGCTTCTCGGTACCGTCGGTATGGTACGAGGCGCAACTGTCGGCGCCGGGTTTCGAACTCTACGGCCACCATCAGGCACTGGTGCCGTTCGCCTTCCTCGGGCACAACCTGGAGTTCGGCTGGAGCCTGACCATGTTCCAGAACGACGATCTGGATCTGATCGCCGAGAAGGTCAACCCGAACAACCCGAATCAGGTCTGGTACCACGGTCAGTGGACCGATCTGGTCAGCACCGAGCAGCAGATCGCAGTGAAGGGCCAGGCACCGGTGACACTCACTCTGCGCCAGTCGCCCCACGGTCCGATCGTCAATGACGCCCTCGGCACGGCTGCCGGCAAGACACCGATCGCCATGTGGTGGGCGTTCCTCGAAACGCCGAACCCGATCCTCGAAGGTTTCTACCAGCTCAACCGCGCCGACACCCTGGCCAAGGCCCGCGCGGCGGCGGCCAAAGTGCAAGCGCCGGGGCTGAACATTGTCTACGCCAACGCCAAGGGCGATATTGCCTGGTGGGCTTCGGCGCTGCTGCCCAAACGCCCTGCCGGGGTGAAACCGGACTTCATCCTCGACGGCAGCAGCAATCAGGCGGACAAGGACGGCTACTACCCGTTCAGCGCCAACCCGCAGGAAGAAAACCCGGCGCGCGGCTACATCGTCTCGGCCAACTTCCAGCCGCTGTCACCGACCGGTATGGAAATCCCCGGTTACTACAACCTGGCCGATCGCGGTCAGCAGCTCAACCGCCAGCTCAGCGACAAGAGCGTGAAGTGGAGCAACGAAGCCAACCAGAAGCTGCAACTGGGCACCACCACCGCCTACGGCCCGCGCACCCTGGCGCCGTTGTTGCCGGTGCTGCGCGAAGTGGTGAGCGATCCGGCGCAACTGAAACTGGTCGAGCAACTGGCGCAGTGGCCAGGCGACTATCCGCTGGATTCGGTCAGCGCGACGCTGTTCAACCAGTTCCTCTACGACCTCGCCGATGCGGCGATGCGCGATGAGCTGGGCAACGATTTCTTCGAAACGCTGTTGTCGACCCGGGTGATCGATGCCGCTCTGCCGCGACTGGCGGCGAACGCGGACTCACCGTGGTGGGACAATCGCAACACACCAAACAAGGAAACCCGCGCCGACATCGTGAAGGTGGCGTGGCAGGCGAGCATGGCGCACCTGAAACAGACCCTCGGTGACACCCCGTCCGACTGGCAATGGGGCACGGCGCACACCCTGACCCACGGCCATCCGTTGGGGCAACAGAAGCCGCTGGATAAGATTTTCAACGTTGGCCCGTTTGCAGCGCCGGGCAGTCATGAAGTGCCGAACAACCTCTCGGCCAAACTCGGCCCGGCGCCATGGCCGGTGACTTACGGACCTTCGACGCGCCGACTGATCGACTTCGCCGACCCGGCGCACAGCCTGACCATCAACCCGGTCGGCCAGAGTGGTGTGCCGTTCGACAGCCACTATGACGATCAAGCCGAGGAGTACGTCGAGGGGATGTATGTGCAGGCGCATTTCAGCGATGAGGAAGTGACGGCCAATACCCGCAGTACCTTGAAACTGTTGCCGGCAAGGGCTGCCCAATAATCCTCGATTAGCCGGACGGGCCCTATCGCGAGCAGGCTCACTCCTACAGGGGAACGCATTCCATTTGTAGGAGTGAGCCTGCTCGCGATGGGGACCGTCGACTCAACACATATCTCAGAGCATCAGCGCAAAATTCAGCCGAAACTGCTGCGGCGTCACCCCCAGCCGCCGATTGAACACACTGCGCATGTGCTGCGCATCGCGAAACCCACACTGATAGGCCACGGTCTTCAGCGGCGCCGTGGTGCTTTCGAGCATTACCCGCGCCGCATCCACCCGCGCCCGTTCGACGAACTCCGCCGGGGTAACCCGGGCTTCGCGGGCGAACACCCGGGAGAAGTTACGCGCGCTCATGTTCGCCGCATTCGCCAGATCGGCAATCGTCAGGTCACCCGTGAGATTGGCCAGCACATACAGCTGCACCATCGCCACCGCCGAGGTCGGTTCCGCATGCGGGGTGAGGAACGGGCTGAACTGCGACTGCCCGCCCGAACGCTGCGTGAACACCACCAGCCGCTTGGCCACGCTCAGCGCCACTTCAGCGCCGTGATCGCGGGCCAGCAGGTACAACGACAGATCAATCCCTGCCGTGACCCCCGCCGAGGTGTAGAGCGCGCCGTCCTCGACGTACAAGCGATCGGCCTCGACCCGGGTCGATGGACACAACTGCGCCAGGGCTTGGGCATCGTTCCAGTGCGTGGTTACCGTGCGTCCGTCCAGCAGCCCCGCCCGCGCCAGCATGAACGCACCGTTGCAGATCGAACCGAAACGCCGCGCACGGGCGCAAGCATCGCGCAGCCAGGCGTCGAACCCGCGACCGAAATCCATGAATGGCAACTGCGGCCCACCCGCCACCAACAGCAAGTCCCAGGCGTCTAGCGCCTCGCTGAAGTGCCGGTGAGCGCTGAGGTTCAGGCCATTGGAACAAGCCATCGACCCGCGTTCGAGGCCGATCACCTCCAGCCGATAGTGATCCTCAGGCAGCAGAAACCGGTTGGCCTCGGCGAACACATCCATCGGCCCGCTGACATCCAGCGCCTGCACGCCGGGGAACACCACGATGGCGATGGTTTTGTTCATAAGCCTCCTGGGGATCTTTGTGGCGAGGGGATTTATCCCCGATCGGCTGCGCAGCAGTCGTAGATCCTCACTGCGCGGTTTACCTGATACACCGAAACAGCAGGTTTTGGGACTGCTGCGCAGTCCATCGGGGATAAATCCCCTCACCACAGAGGAACGCGATAAGCGCTCAAGCCGTGAGTTGGCACGATTTGCAGGTCGATTGGCAAGGATCGCAGCCATGCGTTGATTGTCCGTTTACCGCCTCGGGGAACAGACTTTGTCCATCGGCGCCACGACGGCGTTTCAGTGAGGAAACCTCCCATGAGCACCACCATTGCCGGCATCAAAATCCCTGACAGCGCGTTGGCCCGGGCCACCACCGAGTACATTCGCGACATCGAATCCGACCTGCTCTACCACCACTCGCGTCGGGTGTTTCTGTTCGGTGCATTGAGTGGTGAGCGCCAGCAACTGGCGTACAACCCTGAGTTGCTGTACGTCGGCGCGATGTTCCACGACGTCGGGCTGGTCGCAGGCTATCGCAGTGACGACGAACGTTTTGAAGTGGATGGCGCCAATGCGGCAGCGGCGTTTCTCAAGCCGTACGGGCTGAGTGATGACGACATCGAACAAGTGTGGCTGTCGATTGCCCTGCACACCACACCCGGTGTGCCCAAGCATCTGCGGCCGACCGTGGCACTGGTGACCGCCGGGGTCGAGATGGATGTGCTGGGCATGGATTACGCGGCGTTCAGCACTGTGCAGCGCGAGGCGGTGGTGCATGCGCATCCGCGTGGGGAAGGTTTCAAGGAGTGCATCATCTGCGCGTTTGCCGACGGCTTGCGCCATCGTCCGCAGACGACGTTCGGCAATGTGAAGACCGATGTGCTGGTGGATCAGGAGCCGGGGTTCAAGCCGATGAACTTTGTTGAAGTCATCCGTAAATCCCCGTGGACGGCCTGAAACCCAATGTAGGAGTGAGCCTGCTCGCGATGGCGTCCTGTCAGTTGGAAATATCCTGACTGACACACCGCTATCGCGAGCAGGCTCACTCCTACAGTTTGGAATTGGATTGGCCTTGAGTAACGGGCCAACCCGGTATTGCCTTAAGCCGCTTCCGGCGCTGGCGCGCGGCGCACGTCCGGTTGCTTCCACGAATCGGCAGCGCCTTCTTCGATGGCTTGCTGGATGGCTTTCTTGCGCGCTTCTTCGGCACGGCGGCTGAAGAACCAGACCATGAAGGTCACCAGCGACACCGCCAGCAGAATCAGACTGGCCACGGCGTTGATCTCAGGCTTCACGCCCAGACGCACCGCCGAAAACACTTCCATCGGCAGGGTAGTCGAACCTGGGCCGGAGACGAAGCTCGCCAGCACCAGGTCGTCCAGCGACAGAGCGAAGGACATCATGCCGCCCGCCGCCAGCGATGGCGCGATCATCGGGATGGTGATCAGGAAGAACACCTTCCACGGCCGTGCACCGAGATCCATGGCCGCCTCTTCAATCGACAGGTCCAGCTCACGCAAGCGCGCCGACACCACCACCGCCACATACGCCGCACAGAACGTCGTGTGCGCGATCCAGATGGTGACGATGCCGCGTTCCTGCGGCCAGCCAATCATCTGCGCCATGGCCACGAACAGCAGCAACAGCGACAGACCGGTGATCACTTCCGGCATCACCAACGGCGCGGTGACCAGACCGCCGAACAGCGTGCGGCCCTTGAAGCGGGTGATTCGGGTCAGCACGAACGCTGCCAACGTGCCCAGCGCCACCGCGGCAACTGCGGTGTAGCAGGCAATTTCCAGCGAGCGCAGCACCGAACCCATCAGTTGGGTGTTGTCGAGCAGGCCGACGTACCACTTGATCGACCAGCCGCCCCACACCGTCACCAGTTTCGAGGCATTGAACGAGTAGATCACCAGGATCAGCATCGGCAGGTAGATGAACAACAAACCCAGGACCAGCATCAGGCTGGAGAAACGGAAGCGCTTCATTCTTTACCCTCCATTTCCTTGGCCTGACTGCGGTTGAACAGAATGATCGGCACTATCAGGATCGCCAGCATCACCACCGCCAGGGCAGACGCCACCGGCCAGTCACGGTTGTTGAAGAACTCTTGCCAGAGCACTTTACCGATCATCAGGGTTTCCGGACCGCCGAGCAGTTCCGGGATCACGAACTCGCCCACCACCGGGATGAACACCAGCATGCAGCCGGCAATGATCCCGTTCTTGGACAGCGGAATGGTGATTTTCCAGAAGCTGTTGAAGGTGCTCGAACCGAGGTCGGAAGCGGCTTCCAGCAGGCTGTGATCGTGCTTCACCAGGTTGGCGTACAGCGGCAGGATCATGAACGGCAGGTACGAATAAACGACACCGATGTACACCGCAAGGTTGGTGTTGAGGATCTGCAGCGGCTCGTCGATGAAACCCATGCTCATCAGGAAGCCGTTGAGCAGGCCGTTGTTGCTGAGGATGCCCATCCACGCATACACGCGGATCAGGATCGCGGTCCAGGTCGGCATCATGATCAGCAGCACCAACACCGTCTGCAGCTCTTTGCGCGCGCTGGCGATGGCGTAGGCCATCGGGTAGCCGATCAGCAGGCACAACAGCGTGCTGAAAAACGCCATCTTCAGCGAGCCGAGGTAGGCGGCGATGTACAACTCGTCGTCGCCGAGCATCGCGTAGTTGCCCAGGTTCAGCAGCAGTTGCAGCTTCTGGTCGACGAAGGTGTAGATCTCGGTGTATGGCGGGATGGCCACGTCGGCTTCGGCGAAGCTGATCTTCAGGACGATGAAGAACGGCAGCATGAAGAACAGGAACAGCCAGATGAAGGGAACCCCGATGACCAACTGGCGGCCACCGGGAATTATTCGATTGAGGCGGCGTTTGAATTTGCGCATGTTCATGAGCGAAGTACCACGCCGCTGTCGTCTTCCCACCACACGTAAACCTGATCACCCCAGGTCGGACGCGCGCCGCGACGTTCGGCGTTGGCGACGAACGACTGCACCAGTTTGCCGCTCGGCAGTTCGACGTAGAACACCGAGTGACCGCCCAGGTAGGCAATGTCATGCACCTTGCCGCTCGACCAGTTGTACTCGCAGGTCGGCATCTCGGCGGTGACCAGCAGCTTCTCCGGACGGATCGCGTAGGTGACGGACTTGTCCTGCACCGAGGTGCTGATGCCGTGGCCGACGTAGATCTGCCGGTCGAGGTCCTTGCAGGTGATGGTCGCGTGGCCTTCGGCGTCGTCGATCACTTCGCCTTCGAAGATGTTCACGTTGCCGATGAATTCGCAGACCAGACGGCTGGTCGGGGTTTCGTAGATGTCGATCGGGCTGCCGATCTGGGCAATCCAGCCCAGGTGCATGATCGCGATGCGCTCGGCCATGGTCATGGCCTCTTCCTGGTCGTGGGTCACCATCACGCAGGTAACACCCACGCGCTCGATGATTTCCACCAGTTCCAGCTGCATCTGCGAACGCAGTTTCTTGTCCAGTGCGCCCATCGGTTCGTCGAGCAACAACAGCTTCGGTCGCTTGGCCAGCGAACGTGCCAGCGCCACCCGCTGACGCTGGCCGCCGGAGAGTTGATGCGGTTTGCGCTTGGCGTACTGGCTCATCTGCACCAGCTTGAGCATTTCGGCCACGCGGGCATCGACTTCCGCCGTCGGGATCTTGTCCTGCTTGAGGCCGAAGGCGATGTTCTGCGCCACGGTCATGTGCGGGAACAAGGCGTACGACTGGAACATCATGTTGATCGGTCGCTCGTACGGCGGCATGTCGGTGATGTCGACGCCGTCGAGGAAAATGCGCCCCTCCGTGGGCCGTTCGAACCCTGCCAGCATCCGCAGCAGAGTGGATTTGCCCGATCCCGAACCGCCGAGCAGGGCGAAGATCTCGCCTTTCTTGATTTCCAGGGACACATCGTCCACGGCAATCGTCTCGTCGAACTTCTTCGTGACCCGGTCGATTTTGACCAACACCTGTTTAGGTGTCTGGTCGCCCTCGAGGGCTTTCTTATAGGCGCCGGAGGCAACTGCCATTTACGAAACTCCCAGAAAAAAACAGTGCAGTTCGCCCAACGCGGACGAACCCAGGATAGTTTGTGCCTTACTTGCCCGACTTGACCTTGGTCCAGCTGCGGGTCATCAAACGCTGAATATTGGGCGGCAACTCGGTCGACACATAGGTCTTGTCGAGGACCGCTTGCGGCGGATAAACCGCTTCATCGGTGCGGATGGACTGCTCCATCAGCTTGTCCGAACCCGGGTTGGGGTTGGCGTAACCAACGTAATCACTGACCTGGGCGATCACCTCAGGTTTCAGCAAATAGTTGATGAAGGCGTGGGCCTCTTTGACATTGGACGAGTCCTTCGGAATCGCCAGCATGTCGAACCACAGCGCGCCGCCTTCTTTCGGAATCGAGTAGGCGATGTTCACGCCCTTCTTGGCTTCTTCGGCACGGTGCTTGGCCTGGAAGATGTCGCCGGAGAAACCGATGGCCACGCAGATGTCGCCGTTGGCCAGATCACCGATGTATTTCGAGGAGTGGAAGTAGGTCACGTAAGGACGCACGGCGAGCAGCTTGGCCGTGGCTTTTTCGTAATCCTTGGGATTGGTGCTGTTGGCGTTCAGGCCCATGTAGTTGAGCACGGTCGGCATCATTTCATCCGCCGAGTCGAGGAACGCTACGCCGCAGCTGTGCAGCTTCTTGATGTTCTCAGGCTCGAACAGCACGTTCCAGGAATCGATCTTGTCGATACCGAGCACGGCTTTGACTTTCTCGACGTTGTAACCGATGCCGTTGGTGCCCCACAGGTACGGTACAGCGTAGAGGTTGCCCGGGTCGTTCTGTTCCAGGCGCTTGAGCAGCACCGGATCGAGGTTCGAATAGTTCGGCAGCTGCGCCTTGTCGAGTTTCTGGAACGCGCCCGCCTTGATCTGCTTGCCAAGGAAGTGGTTCGACGGCACGACCACGTCGTAACCGGTACGCCCGGCCAGCAGCTTGCCCTCCAGGGTTTCGTTGGAATCGAACACGTCGTAGACCGGTTTGATCCCGGTTTCTTTCTGGAAGTCGGCCAGGGTGCTCTCGCCGATGTAATCCGACCAGTTATAAATATGCACCGTACCGGCGGCCTGGGCTCCGACAGCGATCGTCAGGCCGGCAGCGGCCAGCAGGGCTTTGCGCAAAGAAGAAAAAACAGGCAAGTGGAGGTCCTCTAAATTAGTTGGGCCCAAGTTGCCCAGCGTTACATGACAGCCATGGCTGCCCGGCAACAAAACCGGCGCGCAACTTACCCTCGAAAAACCGTTCCAGCAAAACTTTATGTCATTTAATTGATCCGCTGGCCGCCTTCGCGGGGACGACGGCCAGCGGTTGCTGCTTCAAACCGGCTTATTTACCGGATTTGATCTTGGTCCAGCTGCGGGTCAGCTCACGCTGGGTAGCGGCCGGCAAATCGGCGATCGCATACAACTTGGCCTGCACGTCGGCTGGCGGGTAGATGCCTGGATCGGAGGTGATGTCCTTGTTCACGTACTGGGTCGCTTCGGCGTTACCGTTAGGGAAGCGCACAGCGTTGGTGATCTCGGCCATCACTTTCGGTTGCAGCAGGTAGTTCATGAACTTGTAGGCGCCGTCGATGTTTTCCGCATCTTTCGGAATCGCGACCATGTCATAGAAGCTGCCGGCACCTTCCTTCGGAATGGCATAGCTGACTTTGACCTTGTCACCGGCCTCGGCGGCACGGGACTTGGCCTGCTGCACGTCACCCGAGTAGCCGACCGCTACGCAGATGTTGCCGTTGGCCAGGTCCGAGATGTACTTGGAGGAGTGGAAGTAGGTGATCGAAGGGCGAATCTTGAGGAATAGATCCTCGGCTTTCTTGATGTCTTCTTTCTTCTGGCTGTCGGTTGGCAGGCCCAGATAGTGCAGCGCGACCGGGAGCATTTCGGTCGGCGAATCGAGGAAGCTCACACCGCAGCCCTTGAGCTTGGCGATGTTCTCCGGCTTGAGCAGAGTGTCCCAGGAATCGATGGTGTCAACGCCCAGCGCAGCCTTGACCTTCTCCGGGTTGTAGCCGATGCCGATCGAGCCCCACATGTACGGGAAGGCGTGTTTGTTATCCGGGTCGCTGACCGAAACGGCCTTGAGCAGCGACTTGTTCAGGTTGCTGTAGTTGGACAGCTTGGACTTGTCCAGCTCCTGATAAACGCCAGCCTTGATCTGCTTGGCCAGGAAGTTGTTCGACGGCACAACCACGTCATAACCGGACTTGCCCGCCAGCAGTTTGGCTTCCAGAGTTTCGTTGCTGTCGAATACGTCGTAGACGACTTTGATCCCGGACTCTTTCTCGAAGTTGGCGATGGTATCCGGAGCGATGTAGTCGGACCAGTTGTAGACGTGCAGCACTTTGTCGTCCGCGTGAACCGCACCCGCCATCATGCCCGCGACGGACAAAGCGAGAAGAGTCTTGCCAGCAAGCTTTTTACCTAATGCCTTCATGCGTCATGCTCCAAATTTTTCTTTTTTGAACCACTTTGTTCAGCGGCCGAACCCCGACAACTGGAACCGCGGCTAGTCTGGCAAGATCGGAGGCGGTCTTTCAAGAAAAGGCCAACCTTTCTGACACCTTCAAGCGAGAGCGCCGCAGCTCCCCCGCTCGAAGCCTAGCACTCAGGACTGCAACGCACTGAGGGTCAGGTCCAGGCACTTGCGTGCCTTTGTTACCAACTCATCGATCTCCGCCTTGCTGATTACCAGCGGCGGCGCAATGATCATGGTGTCGCCCACAGCGCGCATGATCAGGCCGTTATCGAAGCAGAACTGCCGGCAGATCATGCCTACACCCCGGCCTTCGTAACGCTTGCGAGTGGCCTTGTCCTGCACCAGCTCGATCGCCCCCAGCAGACCGACGCCGCGCACTTCACCCACCAACGGGTGATCGTTGAGTTCGCGCAGACGTTTCTGCAAATACGGTGCCGTTTCGTTGCGCACGTTCTCGATAATTTTCTCGTCGCGCAGAATCCGGATGTTTTCCAGCCCCACCGCTGCCGCCACCGGGTGCCCGGAGTAGGTGAAGCCGTGGTTGAAATCGCCGCCTTCATTGAGCACCTTCACCACTTCGTCACGCACGATCAGGCCACCCATCGGGATGTAGCCGGACGTCAGGCCTTTGGCGATGGTCATCATGTCCGGTTTCAGACCGTAGAAATCCGAACCGAACCACTGACCGGTACGGCCGAAACCGCAGATCACTTCGTCTGCCACGAACAGGATGTCGTACTTGGCGAGGATTTCCTTGATGCGCGGCCAGTAGGTGTCTGGCGGAATGATCACGCCACCGGCGCCCTGGATCGGCTCGGCAATAAAGGCACCGACGTTGTCCACGCCGACTTCGAGAATCTTCTCTTCCAGTTGATTGGCCGCCCAGATGCCGAATTCTTCCGGCGACATGTCACCGCCCTCGGCGAACCAGTACGGCTGCGCGATATGGACGATGCCCGGAATCGGCAAATCGCCCTGTTCGTGCATATAAGTCATGCCACCCAGGCTCGCGCCGGCCACGGTCGAACCGTGATAACCGTTCTTGCGGCTGATGATGACTTTCTTGTTCGGCTGGCCCTTGATCGCCCAGTAGTGACGGACCATGCGCAGCATGGTGTCGTTGCCTTCGGAGCCGGAACCGGTGAAGAACACGTGGTTCATGCCTTCTGGCGCAACGTCGGCGATGGCCTTGGCCAGTTCCAGCGCCGGCGGGTGCGCAGTCTGGAAGAACAGGTTGTAGTAAGGCAGTTCGCGCATCTGCTTCGCGGCTGCGTCAGCCAGCTCATCGCGGCCATAACCGATCGCCACGCACCACAGACCCGCCATGCCATCGAGGATCTTGTTGCCCTCGCTGTCCCACAGGTACACGCCCTTGGCGTTGGTGATGATCCGTGGACCCTTTTCTTTCAGCTGCTTGAAGTCGCTGAACGGGGCCAGGTGGTGATCGCTGCTCAGGGCTTGCCACTCACGGGTTTGCGGGTTGTTGCTGGTCATGCCAATTCTCCTTGTTATCGGTGAAGGCGCGGCTGCTGCCAGCCGCGCCCGGCGTATCAGACGGCGAAGAGCAGGTACTCACGCTCCCAGGAACTGATCACGCGCTTGAAGTTTTCATGCTCGGCCCGCTTGACCGCGACGTAGCCTGTGATGAAAGTCTTGCCGAGGTATTTCTCGACGGTGGTGCTGTTTTCCATGCGCTCCAGTGCGTCCTCGATGGTCAGCGGCAGGCGCAGGTTGCGGCGCTCGTAACCACGGCCAACGACTGGCGCACTCGGATTGAGGCCTTCAACCATACCGATGTAACCGCAGAGCAGGCTCGCGGCGATCGCCAGGTACGGGTTGGCGTCGGCACCCGGCAGGCGGTTTTCCACGCGACGGTTCTGCGGGCCAGCATCCGGTACGCGCAGGCCCACGGTGCGGTTTTCTTCGCCCCACTCCACGTTCACCGGTGCCGAAGTGTCCGGCAGGAAGCGACGGAACGAGTTGACGTTCGGCGCGAACAGCGGCAGCAATTCCGGAATCAGCTTCTGCAGGCCACCGATGTGGTGCAGGAACAGCTGGCTCATGGTCCCGTCTTCATTGGAGAACACGTTCTTGCCGGTCTCGATGTCGATGATGCTCTGGTGCAGGTGCATCGCACTGCCCGGCTCACCGGTCATCGGCTTGGCCATGAAGGTCGCGGCCACGTCGTGCTTGAGCGCGGCTTCGCGCATGGTGCGCTTGAACACCAGGATCTGGTCGGCCAGCGACAGCGCGTCGCCGTGACGGAAGTTGATTTCCATCTGCGCCGTGCCGTCTTCGTGGATCAGCGTGTCGAGGTCCAGTTCCTGCAGTTCGCACCAGTCATAGACGTCTTCGAACAGCGGGTCGAATTCGTTCGCCGCTTCAATGGAGAACGACTGACGACCGATTTCCGGACGGCCCGAACGGCCGATTGGCGGCTGCAGCGGGTAGTCAGGGTCGTCACTGCGCTTGGTCAGGTAGAACTCCATTTCCGGCGCCACGATCGGCTGCCAGCCCTTGTCGGCATAGAGTTTCAGGACTTTCTTGAGGACGTTGCGCGGCGACAGCTCGATCGGGTTGCCTTGCTTGTCGTAAGTGTCGTGGATCACCTGCGCCGTCGGCTCGACGGCCCATGGCACCAGGTACACGGCGTTCTGGTCGGGACGGCAGATCATGTCGATGTCGGCCGGGTCGAGCAGTTCGTAATAGATGTCGTCTTCGACATAGTCGCCGGTCACGGTCTGCAGCAGTACGCTCTCTGGCAGGCGCATGCCCTTTTCGGCGATGAACTTGTTGGTCGGCGAGATCTTGCCTCGGGTGATACCGGTCAAGTCGCCGATCATGCATTCGACTTCTGTGATCTTGTGGTCTTTCAACCAATCGGTGAGCTGGTCGAGGTTGTTACTCATAAATGCCTCTGGGCTGAGTCTCCTGACATCGTGTCAGGCAAAGTTTGACGCCGTGGCGTCGCGTTAAAGGGGGCTTGCTTGCGCGCAGTGCCGGCTTAAGCCCGGCACCGCGCATCGACAATGAAAGAGGAGCTTACCTGCCCTTTACGCTGGCGTTGCATTTCCTGTGCACATTCAAGGCGTGCAGAATCACGAGCACGGCTGGAGAAGCGGCACAGGCTTTGGGACTCAAAGAGATCTATATTGGAAGGAGAAGCCATAAACAGGATGCTTTGCCGTACGTCCAGAATAACGGACGCTGCCGTTCTGCCTGCTGCCGACGAGAACCTCGTCGACAGATCACGAGCCTTGCTGGCTGCGCTATGGACGGATTTGTCGCCACTGATGTGTTGAGCATGCAGACCGGACTGTTGCGAGCAGTCGGTGATGCCGATTAACGGCAGGCGAGACATGAAGCACCCCGGTATTATTGCTGTTATGGGTTTGATCCGAGCTTAGCCTTGTTCATTTTTTTACACAACACCCCCGTAAAAAATACAACACGGCCTGCTCAAGCCCGCGGGTGCCAAGCGTCCCAAGGACAGAAAACCGCCCTAAATTGCCTCATAAATGCCCTCACAGCGCTTTTTTAGGGCAAAAAAGGCCTCGCTTGACTTCGGCATGCCGTTCGGGTTGACTGAAACCAGAAAAGATCAATGATTGATATTTTTAACAACAAAGGTGTTGCATCATGTCGGTACCCCCGCGTGCCGTTCAGCTTAACGAAGCGAACGCGTTCCTTAAGGAACATCCTGAGGTTCTGTACGTTGACCTTCTGATTGCGGATATGAATGGTGTGGTGCGCGGCAAGCGCATTGAACGCACCAGCCTCCACAAGGTTTACGAGAAAGGCATCAACCTGCCGGCCTCTCTATTTGCTCTGGATATCAATGGTTCTACGGTGGAAAGCACCGGCCTGGGCCTGGACATCGGCGACGCCGACCGGATCTGCTATCCAATCCCCGACACCCTGTGCAACGAGCCATGGCAGAAGCGCCCAACCGCGCAACTGTTGATGACCATGCATGAACTCGAAGGCCAGCCATTCTTTGCCGACCCGCGAGAAGTGCTGGCTAATGTGGTTCGCAAGTTCGATGAAATGGGCCTGACTATTTGCGCCGCGTTCGAACTCGAGTTCTATCTGATCGACCAGGAGAACGTGAACGGTCGTCCGCAACCACCACGCTCGCCGGTTTCCGGCAAACGTCCGCATTCGACACAGGTGTACCTGATCGACGATCTCGACGAATACGTCGACTGCCTTCAGGACATTCTGGAAGGTGCCAAAGAGCAAGGCATCCCGGCCGACGCCATCGTCAAGGAAAGTGCCCCGGCGCAGTTCGAAGTGAACCTGCACCACGTCGCCGACCCGATCAAGGCATGCGACTACGCGGTACTGCTCAAGCGTCTGATCAAGAACATCGCCTACGACCATGAAATGGACACCACCTTCATGGCCAAGCCTTACCCGGGCCAGGCAGGTAACGGTCTGCATGTCCACATCTCGGTGCTCGACAAAGATGGCAAGAACATCTTTGCAAGCGAGGATCCCGAGCAGAACGCCGCGCTGCGTCACGCGATCGGCGGTGTGCTCGAGACCCTGCCGGCGCAGATGGCTTTCCTCTGCCCGAACGTCAACTCGTACCGTCGTTTCGGCGCACAGTTCTATGTGCCGAACTCGCCGTGCTGGGGCCTGGACAACCGCACCGTGGCGATCCGCGTACCGACCGGCTCTGCCGATGCCGTGCGGATCGAACACCGCGTGGCCGGCGCCGACGCCAACCCGTATCTGCTGATGGCTTCGGTCCTGGCCGGCGTGCATCACGGCCTGGTGAACAAGATCGAACCGGGCGCTCCGGTCGAAGGCAACAGTTACGAGCAGAACGAACAAAGCCTGCCGAACAACTTGCGCGATGCCCTGCGTGAGCTGGACGACAGCGAGGTAATGGCCAAGTACATCGATCCGAAATACATCGATATCTTCGTCGCCTGCAAAGAGAGCGAGCTGGAGGAGTTCGAACACTCCATCTCCGACCTCGAGTACAACTGGTACCTGCATACCGTGTAAGCGGTTGTAGTGCCAGAAAGAACGCCGTTGGCTATTGCAGCCAGCGGCGTTTTTTTATGACCGAATTCTGATCTGAATGGCCGCCTACGGCGGTTCGGGAGCAAGCCCCCTCCCACAGGGGATCTACAGCGAATAGGGATTTTTTGTACACAGAAGATCAACTGTGGGAGGGGGCTTGCTCCCGAAGGCGTCCTGGCAGACAACACACGGCTCGGCTCGTACAATGCCCGCTGCCCCGCAGGAGACTTCCATGACGCGTCCCGCCCCCGTCCGCAAACCCCGTGCCCGCAGCCAGGCGCGGATCGATTCGATACTCGATGCCGCGCGCACGTTGCTGGCCGCCGAGGGTGTGGCCAGCCTGTCGATCTACAGCGTGGCCGAACGCGCGCAGATTCCGCCCTCCTCCGTGTACCACTTCTTCGCCAGCGTGCCGGCGTTACTCGAAGCGCTGACCGCCGATGTGCATGCGGCGTTTCGCGCCTGCCTGCAAGCGCCGATCGACCACGATGCCCTGCGCGACTGGCGCGACCTGTCGCGGCTGGTCGAGGAGCGGATGCTGGAGATCTACGATGAAGACGCGGCTGCTCGCCAGTTGATCCTTGCTCAGCACGGGCTGACCGAAGTGACCCAGGCTGACCGCCAGCACGACATCGAACTGGGCGACCTGATGCACAAGCTGTTCGACCATCACTTCGAATTACCGCGCCTGCCGAGCGACGTCGACGTGTTTGCCCTGGCGATGGAGCTGGGCGACCGCGTGTATGCGCGCTCAGTGCAGCAGCATGGGCAGATCACGCCGCGCATGGCCGAGGAAGGGATGAGGGTGTTTGATGCTTACATCGGCCTGTATCTGCCGCCGTATCTACCCAAGCGCTGAGCCATGATCGTTCCCACGCTCTGCGTGGGAATGCAGCCCGTGACGCTCCGCGTCACTGGACGCGGAGCGTCCCAAGTGGCATTCCCACGCGGAGCATGGGAACGATCGCCATGCACAAAAAACCCCGAAGGGCTCACGCCTTTCGGGGTTGTTTTTTACTCACAGGCTTACAACTTGGCGATCGACACCTCGGTGGATTTCACGAAGGCGATCACTTCGCTGCCCACCGCCAGTTCCAGCTCCTTGACCGAACGGGTGGTGATCACCGAAGTGACGATGCCCGAAGCGGTTTGCACGTCGATTTCCGACAGCACGTCGCCGAGAACGATCTCCTTGATCGAGCCTTTGAACTGGTTGCGCACGTTGATGGCTTTGATAGTCATGGCTTTGATTCCTGTCGTTGATAGAACTTGAGTTATTGCGCCCAACGCAATTGCGTAGGCAGGGGTGAAACAGGTTCTGGCTCTGGCGGTTCGCCAGGCAGGGACAAAACGCGGTTGAGCACTTCGGTTTCCAGCGCCGCCAGTCGGTGCGAGCCACGTACCCGAGGGCGCGGCAATTCCACTTGCAGATCGAGACCGACTTCGCCGTCCTCGATCAAAATCACCCGGTCGGCAATCGCTACCGCTTCGCTGACGTCGTGGGTCACCAGCAGCACCGTGAAGCCGTGCTGCTGCCACAAGCGCTCGATCAGTTGCTGCATCTCGATCCGGGTCAGGGCGTCCAGCGCACCGAGCGGTTCGTCGAGCAACAGCAGACGCGGTTGGTGGATCAGCGCCCGCGCCAGTGCGACGCGCTGCTTCTGCCCACCGGACAACGCCGCCGGCCATTCATGGGCACGATCCGCCAGCCCCACCGCTTCCAGCGCTTCCAGAGCTTGCGGACGCCAGTTGCCCTTGAGGCCGAGCCCGACGTTGTCGATGATCTTTTTCCATGGCAGCAGCCGTGCTTCCTGGAACATCAAGCGGGTGTCTTCCCGCGCATCGCTGAGCGGCGCAGATCCGGCCAGCAAGTCACCGCCAGTCGGTTGATCGAGGCCGGCGAGCAAGCGCAGCAAAGTACTTTTGCCGCAACCACTACGCCCGACCACGGCGACGAATTGCCCCGCCGGAATGTGCAGGTCGATGTCACGCAGCACCTGCCGCGCACCGAAGGTTTTCTGCAGATTGCGCACCACCAGCGGAATCCCGCGCAGCAAGCGTGGAGGTTGTTGAGCGGTCATGCCGCACCTCCCTTGGCAACCTGATAGGCCGGATGCCAGCGCAGCCACACACGTTCAAGTCCACGGGCGGCGAGGTCGGCGAGTTTGCCGAGCACGGCGTAAAGCAGGATCGCCAACACCACCACGTCGGTCTGCAAGAACTCCCGGGCGTTCATCGCCAGATAGCCAATGCCAGAGCTGGCGGAAATGGTTTCGGCGACGATCAGCGTCAGCCACATAAAGCCCAACGCGAAGCGCACGCCAACCAGAATCGAAGGCAGCGCGCCCGGCAGAATCACCTGCCAGAACAGGCTGAAACCGCTCAAGCCGTAACTGCGCGCCATTTCCACCAGCGCCGGATCAACGTTGCGGATGCCGTGATAGGTGTTGAGGTAGATCGGGAACAACGTGCCCAATGCCACCAGGAAAATCTTCGCCGACTCGTCGATGCCGAACCACAGGATCACCAGCGGGATCAGCGCCAGGTGCGGCACATTGCGGATCATCTGCACCGAGCTGTCGAGCAGGCGCTCGCCCCACTTCGACAGGCCGGTTATGAAACCCAGTACCAGACCGATGCTGCCGCCGATGGCGAAGCCCAGCGCCGCGCGCCAGCCGCTGATTGCCAGGTGCGTCCAGATTTCGCCGCTGCGCACCAGACTGACACCGGCCTCGATCACCGCCACCGGCGCCGGCAGGATCCGCGTCGACAACCAGCCGGCCGACACCGACAACTGCCACACCGCCAGTAACAACACCGGCAACGCCCAGGGCGCGAGGCTGTGGATGATTTTCTTCATGGCGCGCCTCAGCTCTGCGACGCGGCTTTGGGAAGAATGTCGTTGGCAACCATCTCGCCGAACGGACTGACGTAACCGGCACTTTTCGGCAGTTCCGGACGCTCGATGTCGAGGTGCGGGAACAGCAGCTCAGCGACCCGGTACGATTCTTCGAGGTGTGGATAACCGGAGAAGATGAAGGTATCGATACCCAGATCCGCGTATTCCTTCACGCGTGCAGCCACAGTCGGGCCATCGCCAACCAGCGCGGTACCGGCACCACCGCGCACCAGACCGACACCGGCCCACAGGTTCGGGCTGACTTCGAGGTTGTCGCGGCCGCCGCCGTGCAGCGCGGCCATGCGTTGCTGGCCGACCGAATCGAAACGCGCCAGCGAAGCTTGAGCGCGAGCGATGGTGTCGTCGTCCAGATGCGAGATCAGCCGGTCTGCCGCTTGCCAGGCCTCGGCGTTGGTTTCCCGCACGATCACGTGCAGACGAATGCCGAAGCGCACAGTGCGGCCGAGCTTGGCGGCTTTGGCCCGCACCTGTTCGATCTTCTCGGCGACGGCTGCTGGCGGCTCGCCCCAGGTCAGCACCATCTCGACTTGTTCCGCAGCCAAATCCTGTGCTGCTTCAGAAGATCCGCCGAAGTACAGCGGCGGACGCGGTTGCTGGATCGGCGGATAGAGCAGCTTGGCGCCCTTCACGCTGATGTGCTGGCCGTCGTAATCAACCGTTTCGCCTTCCAGCACACGACGCCAGATGCGAGTGAATTCCACCGAAGCCTGATAGCGCTCCTCGTGGCTGAGGAACAGACCGTCGCCGGCCAACTCTTCCGGGTCGCCACCGGTCACCAGGTTGAACAGCGCACGGCCGCCGGACAGACGATCGAGCGTGGCTGCCTGCCGCGCCGCGACCGTCGGGGAAATGATCCCGGGGCGCAGGGCAACGAGGAACTTCAAACGCTGGGTCACCGGGATCAGCGACGCCGCCACTAGCCACGAGTCTTCGCAGGAGCGGCCAGTGGGAATCAGCACGCCGCCGAAACCCAGACGATCCGCCGCTTGCGCGACTTGTTGCAGATAACCGTGGTCGACGGTGCGAGCGCCTTCGGCGGTGCCAAGGTAATGGCCGTCGCCGTGGGTAGGCAGGAACCAGAAGATATTGAGGCTCATGGAGTGGTCTCCTTGGGAATTCGAGTTACTGGGCTTGGGTGGCCGAGCTTTGGGCCACAGCGGCCGGTGGTGTCCAGATCACGTCCTTGATGCTCAACGGCTTGGGAATCAGCTTGAGCTGGAAGAACGTGTCAGCGATTTTCTGCTGCGCGGCGACCACTTCCGGGGTCAGGAACAGCGCGCCGTAGCCCTGGCGTTTCACCGAGGTCAGGATGATGTCCGCCGGCAGGCCGAGCAGTGGCGCAACCTGTTGGGTCACGTCCTGCGGGTTGGCCTTGGACCACTCGCCCACCGCGCGCACTTCCTCGACGAGGGTCTTGATCACCTCGGGGTTTTTCTGGGCGTAGGGCTTGGTGGCGAGGTAGAACTGGTGGTTGTCGACGATGCCTTTGCCGTCACGCAGGGTGTGCGCTTGCAGTTGTTTCTCGGCAGCGGCCTGGTACGGATCCCAGATGACCCAGGCGTCGACGCTGCCACGTTCGAACGCGGCGCGAGCATCGGCGGGCGGCAGGAACACGGTTTGGATGTCGGAGTACTTGAGACCGGCGTCTTCCAGCGCACGCACCAGCAGGTAGTGCACGTTGGAACCTTTGTTCAGGGCGACTTTCTTGCCTTTGAGATCGGCCACCGATTTGATCGGCGAGTCTTTCGGCACGAGGATCGCTTCGCTGTTCGGCGCCGGCGGTTCGTAGGCGACGTAGAGCAGATCGGCACCGGCTGCCTGAGCGAACACCGGTGGGGTTTCGCCGGTGACACCGAAGTCGATCGAGCCGACGTTCAGGCCTTCAAGCAATTGCGGGCCACCGGGGAACTCAGTCCATTGCACGTCGACGCCTTGGGCGGCCAGACGTTTTTCCAGCGTGCCTTTGGCTTTGAGCAGCACCAGCGTGCCGTACTTCTGATAACCGATTCGTAGCGTCTCGGCCTGAGCTTGAGTGATGGCGCCGAAGGTGACAGCCGCAGCAAACAGAGCGACCAGACCACGACGCAAAAATACAGTGCGCATAGCGCTCTCCTTTTTGCTGTTGGGTTTTGGCTGCACCTGCTTGGCCGTTGACGGCTGAGTAAGGTGAGTACTTCAAGTTTCGGTGAGGCTTAAATGCTCCAGCGAGCACTCAACAAACGTTCATTCAACAAGCCCGGCTCCAGCGGTTTCGGCCGGCGGGCCATGGCGCTGACAAACTGATCCAGCGCTTCATGCAGACGCTGCTCCATTGCTGGTGCCAATTGCGCCTGGGCACTGCCTTCGCCGTACGCGATCTGGCTGTCCTCGGCGAAGATGCCTTGCAGCATTTCCTGGGCTTTCAACGCCGACAGCACGGGCTTGAGGGCGTAATCGACCACCAGCATGTGGGCGATGCTGCCGCCGGTGGCCATCGGCAGAACAATCTTGTGGTTCAGGGCGCGCTCCGGCAGCAGGTCGAGCACGGTCTTCAGCGCGCCTGAAAATGACGCTTTGTAGACCGGGGTGGCGATCAGCAGGCCGTCGGCGTTTTCAATCTGCGCCAGCAGGTCGAGCACCTTCGGGCTGTCGAAGCGGGCGTGGAGCAGGTCTTCGGCCGGGAAGTCCCGCACCTGATAACTCACCACTTCCACTCCCTGCTCCTGCAACCAGCGTTGCGAGCGCTCCAGCAACACTCCGGAACGGGAGCGTTGGCTGGGGCTACCACCGAGTGAGACGACCAGCATTCAGACGATTCCTTGCGCGTTACAGGCGATTCGCGGGTTGCGATCTCGCTTCGATGGGAGTGACCTTACCAGCTGATTAATATATCCATAAATCATATTTATTCATTTGGTTATGCGTTTTGGAGATATAAATTTCAGCTTTCTTCGGGCGAAAAAAAAGGCCGTCGAAACGGCCTGAAATCCCCTGCTTTGTGGCTACACGCTGATCGTTCCCACGCTCTGCGTGGGAATGAATCCATGGACGCTCCGCGTCCACTGTGACGCGGAGCGTCACGGGCGGCATTCCCACGCAGAGCGTGGGAACGATCTGCCCAAGAAGATCACTTGTTCGGCTGCGGCGTCAGACGCAGGTACGGCTTCACTGCGCGATAGCCTTTCGGGAAGCGTCGCTTGATCTCTTCCTCATCCTTGAGCGACGGCACGATCACCACTTCTTCACCGTCTTGCCAGTTGGCCGGGGTCGCCACCTTGTAGTTGTCGGTGAGCTGCAGCGAATCGATCACCCGCAGGATCTCGTGGAAGTTGCGCCCGGTGCTCGCCGGATAAGTGATGGTCAGGCGGATCTTCTTGTTCGGATCGATCACGAACAGCGAACGCACGGTCAGCGTGTCGTTGGCGTTCGGATGGATCAGGTCATAGAGATCGGAGACCTTGCGATCGGCATCGGCCAGGATCGGGAAGTTGACGATCGTGTTCTGGGTTTCGTTGATGTCTTCGATCCACTTGTGATGCGAGTCCACCGGGTCGACCGACAGCGCGATGGCTTTGACGCCGCGCTTGCTGAACTCATCCTTGAGCTTGGCGGTGAAGCCCAGTTCGGTGGTGCACACCGGGGTGAAGTCGGCCGGATGGGAGAACAGCACGCCCCAGCTATCGCCCAGCCACTCGTGGAAACGAATCTTGCCGGCGCTGGAATCCTGTTCGAAGTCGGGGGCGATGTCGCCGAGTCTGAGGCTCATGGTGCTGCTCCTGATGAGTTGTTGGAGAACTCAACTGTAGCTCGGGATTCGCCATTATTAAAAAGAATAAATAACTAGATATCTAGAATCTAAAGGAATATTAAACATCGTTCACTGGACGCTCGCCGGCATCGCGACGAACATCGCCCTCAAGGTTCGAGAAGGCCTTGAGTAGCTGCAAAAGAGGGGAATTTCGGGAAGGGCTTACGGGGGTGAGTCTGACTCGAAAATGCAAAAGCCCCGTCCGGCACGGTGCCGGACGGGGCTTTTTTATATCAGCAGCTTGAACGCGCTATTACAGCAGCGGGATCGAGTAGCTGACGATCAGGCGGTTTTCGTCCTGGGAACGGGTGTTCGCCAGGTCGGTGCGCCACATAGCGTTTTTCCAGGCTACGCCGAGGTTTTTCAGCGGACCTTCAGGGATCACGTAACCTACGGTCAGGTCACGTTCCCACTCGGTTTTTTCGCCCAGCGGAGTGTCGATGTTGTTGCCACGCAGGTAGATCAGGTTGGCGGTCAGACCAGGAACGCCGATCTTGGCGAAATCGTAGCCGTAGCGAGCCTGCCAGGTACGCTCGCCAGCACGGGCGAACTTCTGGATCTGCATGTCGGTGATGGTGCTGTTGGACGAGCCGTCACCCTGGTTCAGCCAAGGGAAGTCGCTGTCGCCTTTGGTGTACTGGTAGCCGGCACCGAAGGTGTGACCTTCAACCGAGTACAGCGCCAGGTAGCTGTACAGGTCGTTGTCGACCTTGCCCTTGACGGTTTTGCCACCGTAGTAACCGCTGGTGTAGTAGGCAGCGGTATCGCCGTTGGCACCGTTGTCACGGCTGCGGTAGTAACGCAGGTCGCTTTTCAGCACGCCCGGGCCGATGCCCCAGTTGTGTACCAGACCCAGGAAGTTCTGCGAGTAGAAATCCTTCAGCTCACCGTAGTAGTACGAAGCGGTCAGGTCTTTGTTGATCTTGTAGTCAGCACCACCGTAGTAGAACTTGTTGCTGAACACGCCTTTGTCATAGTTCGAACCAGCGTTCGCACCGGCAATCGACATGTTCTCGTTGTTGCTGGAGTTACGACCTTTCACGGCCTCAACCTGACCGGCAGTCAGGGTCAGGTCCTTGAATTCGTTCGAGGTAATCGCTTCGCCCTGGAAGGTTTGCGGCAGCAGACGACCGTCGTTGTACTTGATGACCGGGTTGTTCGGCATCAGGGTACCGACCTTCAGCTCGGTCTGGGAAATCTTGACCTTGCCGGTCACGCCCAGGCTGGCGAAGTCATTCACAGCGCGATTGCCATCGCTTGGGAACACGGTGCCGCCGGAAGCGGTACCGGCGGAGTTGCCGCTGGTGGCCGGGCTGGAATCCAGACGCACGCCGTACAGGCCGATCGCGTCAACACCGAACTGCACGGTGCCTTGGGTGTAACCCGAGATGAAACGCAGATCGAAGCCTTGGCCCCACTCTTCGTTCTTGTTCGGGCCAGTGCCGTCACGGTTGTCGGTGTTGATGTAGAAGTTGCGCAGGCCCAGAGTGGCCTTGCTGTCTTCGATGAAACCGGCGGCGCCTGCCTGCTGCGCCAAAACCCCTACGGCCACAGCCAGGGCCAAGGTGGACTTGTTCATGTAAAGCTCCTCTCGTTTCTAATTCTTGTGTTCCTGGTCCTGGTCGAATGCCCGGATCCGTAGGTTCGCGATTAGCGCCAGAGCGTGACTGACAAGTCAATCGTAACCTTGTATGTCTACGACCAAGGTCTAATCGCGGTATTTGGGTCCCTGCACAGTACTGACTTTCCTGATAACCCCAAAAAGAATTATTTCATTCTTTTTTATGCCATTCAGATATATGGCCCAGTAATGGCCACCTGCAGCGCAACACAGGATATCGGCTACTAAGCTAATTACTAAATGGTATTTATTCGCCTATTTTTAGATCGATTAGCGTTGACTCATCTGAAACACGTCAATCCCTATCTAAAAGGCGACGCCATCATGGTCAAACGTGCACTATCTAGTCAAATTGTTACAGTTTGTGTGTCGGTAATAATTTCTTTCTCCGCCCACGCCGCCAACCTCACCATCGGTTATCAAACCGGTATCGACCCAAGCAAAGTCCCTCAAGCCGACGGTACCTACGAGAAAACCATCGGCCAGAAGATCGACTGGCGACGCTTCAATAGTGGCCCGCAAGTTGTGACAGCCATTGCATCGGGCGACGTACAAATCGGCAACCTCGGCTCCAGCCCTTTGGCAGCGGCCGCTTCGCGCAATCTGCCGATCGTCGCATTCATTGTTTCAGCGCAGATCAATGCCGCCGAAGCGTTGGTGGTACGCAATGGCAGCGGGATTAACAGCCCCCAGGATCTGGTCGGAAAGACCATCGCCACCCCCTTCGTTTCCACCTCTCATTACAGCTTGCTCGGCGCACTCAAGCACTGGGAGCTGGACACCAGCAAAGTCAAAGTGGTGAACCTGCAGCCCGCGGAAATCGCCGCAGCGTGGAAGCGCGGTGACATCGACGGCGCGTTTGTCTGGTCGCCGGCGCTGGGGGAAATTCGCAAGACTGGCAAGACCCTGACCGATGCTGCACAAGTCGGCCAATGGGGTGCGCCGACCTTCGAAGTCTGGGTCGCGCGCAAGGACTACGCCGAAAAACATCCTGAAGTGATCGCCAAATTTGCCAAGGTCACTCTAGACGCGTTTGCCGATTACGCCAGCCATAAAGACAACTGGACGGCTGACTCGGCGCCGGTGCAGAAAATCGCCAAATTGACCGGTGCCAATGCCGCCGATGTTCCCCAACTGCTGGCTGGTTCTGCGTTCCCGGATGCCAAGGCACAGCAAACCACTGCGCTGCTGGATGGCGGCACGGCCAAGGCGATTGCTGAAACGGCGAAGTTTTTGAAGGAGCAAGGCAAGGTTGAAACGGTGCTGCCGGACTATTCACCGTATGTCAGCGCGAAGTTTGTAAGCGAAAACAATTGAATATGTGGTGAGGGGATTCATCCCCGATGGACTGCGCAGCAGTCCCCTGCTTTTGGTGAAGGGGGCCGCTGCGCGGCCCATCGGGGATGAATCCCCTCGCCACAAGAGTCCTTCGCTAATCTTCAGAGGGTCTTTTCGAAGATCTTCGAGTTGCGCTGATAGTTGTACAGCGAGGCCCGCGCCGCTGGCAGGCGCTCGACGCTGCTAGGCTCGAAACCACGTTCGCGGAACCAGTGCGCGGTACGGGTGGTGAGGACGAACAGGGTTTTCAGGCCTTGTGCCCGGGCCCGGGTTTCGATGCGCTCCAGCAACTCGTCGCCGCGACCACCGTGGCGGTACTCCGGGTTCACCGCCAGGCACGCCAGCTCACCGGCATCCGAATCGGCGATCTGGTACAGCGCCGCACAGGCGATGATCATGCCTTCACGCTCGACCACGCTGAACTGCTCGATCTCGCGCTCCAGCACTTCACGCGAGCGGCGCACCAGAATCCCCTGTTCTTCCAGCGGACTGATCAGGTCGAGCAAACCGCCGACGTCCTCAATCGCCGCCTCGCGCACCAGCTCGAATTGCTCCTGGGCCACCAGCGTACCGCCACCGTCACGGGTGAACAGCTCGGTCAGCAGCGCGCCGTCCTCGGCATAACTGACGATATGGCTGCGCGCGACACCGCCACGGCAGGCCTCGGCGGCGGCATCCAGCAGTTCCGCCTGATAGTTGCTGCTGCCAAGACGCTGCAGATGCGCCGGCACTTGCTGTGGGCGCAGTTCGCGCACCAGCCTGCCGTTTTCGTCGATCAGGCCAAGGTCGGCGCCGAACAGCAGCAGTTTGTCGGCACCGAGGTCGATGGCGGCGCGGGTGGCGACGTCTTCACAGGCGAGGTTGAAGATTTCACCGGTCGGGGAGTAGCCCAACGGCGACAGCAGCACGATCGAGCGTTCGTCGAGCAGACGATTGATGCCTTTGCGGTCGACCCGACGCACTTCGCCGGTGTGGTGATAGTCGACACCTTCCAGCACGCCGATCGGCCGCGCGGTAACGAGGTTGCCGCTGGCCACCCGCAGGCGCGAGCCCTGCATCGGCGACGACGCCATGTCCATCGACAAGCGCGCTTCGATGGCGATGCGCAACTGGCCGACAGCGTCGATCACGCACTCCAGGGTCGCCGCATCGGTGATGCGCATGCCGTGGTGGTAGTGGGGGGTCAGGCCGCGGGCGGCAAGGCGGGTTTCAATCTGCGGGCGCGAACCATGGACCAGCACCAGACGCACACCAAGGCTGTGCAGCAGCACGAGGTCGTGGACGATGTTGCCGAAGTTCGGATGTTCCACGCCGTCGCCGGGCAGCATGACGACGAAGGTGCAATCGCGGTGGGCATTGATGTAAGGGGACGCGTGACGAAGCCAATTGACGTATTCGGGCATGAACCTGGGCCTGTAATAAATAGCAGCCGAAAAAAGGGCGAAACGGAAAACGCACAGCGGGCTGATGGTTATCGTCGGAACAGGCTTGGCGACACGCGCGCTCTCCTCATGAATACGGGTTGGGATGCTGGCAATTTACAGCGTTTGGTCAGACAGGACACAGTCCCTTTTAGGAGTGAGCCTGCTCGCGATAGCGCAGTGTCAGTCAATATCTTCGGTGACTGGTTCACCGCTATCGCGAGCAGGCTCACTCCTACAAAGGGAACATCACCGTTGATCAGTGCTCAGGCAGTAATGTTCAATCAACTGCCGTAGTAGATGCACGGTAGGCTGTAAACGTGACATTTCAAGGTACTCGCCGGGCTGATGTGCACAGGCGATGTCGCCGGGGCCGAGCACGATGGTTTCGCAGCCAAGGCGCTGAAGATAAGGCGCTTCGGTGCCGAACGCTACTGCTTCGGCACGGTGACCGGTGAGCTTTTCGGCGATGCGCACCAATTCGGCGTCTTCGGCCTGCTCGAACGATGGCACTTCCGGGAACAACGGTTTGTAATCGATCTTCACCTGATGCCGTTCAGCGACCGGATTGAGCTTGCGCAGAATCTCCGCGCGCAGGACTTTAGGGTCCATGCCCGGCAACGGGCGCAGGTCGAATTCCAGCGAACACTGGCCGCAAATGCGGTTCGGGTTATCACCACCATGGATGCAGCCGAAATTCAGGGTCGGTTGCGGCACGCTGAACTGCGGGTTGTTGAATTCACGCTGCCACAACAGGCGCAGGCCGCGCAGTTCGCCGATGGCGTCGTGCATCGCTTCGAGGGCGCTGTGGCCCAGGCGCGGATCCGACGAATGGCCGCTCTGCCCGAGGATGTCGATGCGCTCCATCATGATGCCTTTGTGCATGCGGATCGGCTTGAGCCCGGTCGGCTCGCCGATCACCGCCGCGCGCCCAATCGGACGACCGGCCTCGGCCAGCGCTCGGGCACCGGACATCGAGCTTTCTTCATCACAGGTGGCGAGGATCAGCAGCGGTTGCTTGAATGGCTGGTCAAGCAGTGGCTGCACGGCTTCGATGATCAGGGCAAAAAAGCCCTTCATGTCGCAGCTGCCCAGCCCGACCCAGCGGCCGTCGACTTCGGTGAGCTTCAGCGGATCGGTCTGCCACAGCGCATCGTCATAAGGAACGGTATCGCTGTGCCCGGCCAGGACCAGGCCGCCGGGGCCGCTGCCGAAACTGGCGAGCAGGTTGAATTTACCGGGGCTAACCTGCTGGATATCGCAGCTGAAGCCCAGATCCCCCAGCCATCCGGCGAGCAAATCGATCACCGCCCGGTTGGACTGATCCAGGCTCGGTTGGGTGCAACTGACCGACGGTGCGGCGATCAGTGCAGCGAACTGGTCTTGCATGGACGGCAAAGGCATCGCTGGCTCCAACTCCCGATTTGAAGTCCATCATAGAGCCATCCGGCGCCAGGAATAAACCGCCGCAGGGCGTAGGACGTATCAGTCCTGTACACTGCACGGCCTTGGCAGCCACACATTCCCCCGGCTGCGCTCCCGATCCTGGATTTTCCGGCCATGCAGAAAGAAACCGAAATCAAACTCCGCGTCAGCCGCGAAACCCTCGCCGCCCTGCGCGAGCACCCGTTACTGAAAAAACGCAACAAAAATGGCTGGGAACGCCGTGAGCTGATGAACCAGTATTTCGACACCCCCGAGCGCGACCTGGCCCAGGCCAAAGTCGCCCTGCGCCTGCGCAAGGACGGTGACGAAGTGATTCAGACCCTCAAGACCC
Organism: Pseudomonas sp. P8_229; assembly: GCF_034008635.1. Lineage (NCBI taxonomy): Bacteria > Pseudomonadati > Pseudomonadota > Gammaproteobacteria > Pseudomonadales > Pseudomonadaceae > Pseudomonas > Pseudomonas sp. P8_229. The sequence goes on from NZ_CP125378.1 coordinate 2,627,897, forward strand.
GCGGCCAGAGCGTGGCCGGTCTGTCCGAGCGTAACGAGTACGACTGGAAGTTGCCCAAAGCCAAGCTCGACGTAAAGAAACTCGACGGCGAATGCTGGCCCGAGTCGCTGGCCGAGCTGGACAAGAAAACCCTGAAGCCAATCTTCACCACCGATTTCGTCCGCGAGCGCGCGGAAATCGCCTGGGGCCGCGGCAAGGCCAAAGTGGTCATTGAAGCCGCACTGGACCTCGGTCACGTGGTGGTCGGCAAGCAGAAAGAAGAAATCTGCGAGCTGGAACTGGAACTGCGCGAAGGCGAGCCGGCCGCGCTACTGGAACTGGCCGCCGAACTGGCGGAAACCCTGGCCCTGATGCCATGCGACATCAGCAAGGCCGAACGCGGCTACCGTCTGTATGACGCCAACAGCTACTCGCTGAGCCTGCCGGCGCCGCAACTGACGCCGGAAACCCAACTCGACGACGCCTTCGCCGCGCTCTGCTGGCACCTGCTCGGCAGCAGCCAGCGTCTGGCTGAACAGTACCGTTTCAACGGCCACTGGCGCCTGCTGCTGGACTGGGTCGAAAACCTCGCGGAAATGCGCGCCCTGCTCAGCAGCCTCGGCCAGGCCGCACCGCGTCCGGCGACGCACGACTTGCGCGTGGCACTCGATGCCTTGCTCGAAGACTGGCGCCCGCTGGTTCAGGTCGGCATCGAAGACGAAGACGTGCGCAAGGCGGCGCCAGAGCAATTCCTCGAAGAGCTGGAAGACCCGCGCTGGGGCCTGTTCTCGCTGACCGCGTCGCGCTGGCTGCTGGCCCGCACCTGGACCGCCGAGCGCAACACTCGCGGTAACCGCCAAGGCGCCGCGCAACTGCACAGCTGGCTGCCGCGCATGCTGGGCGAAGAAGCCACCTCCCTGCAATTGCAGCGCTATCAGCAACAGCCGGAAGATCTGGCCGAGCAACTGCCGCGTATCGAGCGCATCCAGGCCTGGCTGCACCACGCGCGTAACGTGCTGGAGATCCCGGAAATGGATCGCCTGTACGGCGAGCTGAACAAACTGGCGCAACTGGCCAACGAACCGACGATCACTGACGAACTGCTCGATGCACGCAAGCAGCAAGCGATCGCGGTTTACCAGAATCGCGCGTGGAAAATGCTTCTGCGCATGTGATGACTGTGTGGTGAGGGGATTTATCCCCGATGGGTCGCGAAGCGGCCCCGCTCTTAAAAAAAGCGGGGACTGCTGCGCAGTCCATCGGGGATAAATCCCCTCGCCACAGTAAATCCCCCTAGCCCCGAGGTTATTCGCGCTAAACCGGGAGGCTGGTTGTGGATTTGATCTCCGACAACGCCACAATCGAGTTCACTTCCTGAATCCCCGGCACCAGCGACAGCTTCTCGAAGAAGAACCGCTCATACGCCTCGATGTCCGCCGCGACAATGCGCAACAGAAAATCCACCGCGCCCATCAGCACATAACATTCCAGCACTTCCGGAAAGCCACGAATCGCCTCGGTGAATTCGGTGAAGTTCGAACGCCCGTGGGCGTTGAGTTTGATCTCGGCGAAGATCTGCGTGTTCAGGCCGATCTTCTTGCGATCGAGCAAAGTCACCTGGCCGCGAATGATCCCCTCCTCCTTCATCCGCTGAATCCGCCGCCAGCAAGGCGACTGCGACAAACCCACCTGCTCGGCGATCTGTGCGCTGGACAATGAAGCGTCCTCTTGCAGCAGGGCGAGTATCTTGCGGTCGTAGGCGTCCAGCTCACAGTGCATAGAAAAACCTCAAATACAGGATCCTGCGAATTGATCCAGTCGATCACTCGCCAATAACACCGATCTTAGCCAAGAAATGCCCGGCACCGAATGTAAAAATTTCTCCAGTGATTCTGGAGACTTGCCATGCCGCACCTTGAAGCCGTGAACGCCACCCCAACCCGAGCCGATGTCTGGAACGTCAACAACAGCCATTGCCTGGCGCAGTATCAGATCCTCGCCGAGGCCGAGCCGGATTTGCTGGTGCGGGTGCTCAACCTGTTCGCCCTGCAATTCCTCACACCCGAACAGGTCAACGTGCAGCGGATGGACGACTTGATGTCGATCGACATCGTCATGGGCGGTTGCAGTTGGCATCGCGCGCAAGTGATTGCGGAAAAACTTCGTAACCTGATCAGCGTCTGCTCGGTGAACCTGCAAAACGCCGACACGGCTTGGGATGCGCCGGCACAGGCCAGCGCCTGACGAATCCGGCAACGGCTTTGTCGGGTAGTGGCCCAGCGGTCTGCGGGGCCACGACTATCCTTTGCGAACTGTCGTTCAAAAGGAAGCCCGCATGTCCGTTCAACTCGCCACTCAGGACCGCTGGCTGGATCTCAACGATGTATTGCGTGAACTGGTCGCCCAAGGCTTTATCAGCCAGGACTCGGCGGAGCAGGCGCTCAATGCCCGTCGCCGCCACGCGACCCGCGGCCAGCAGCATCCACTGGAATTCATCGCCAGCCAGCAACTGGACGACCTCAGCCGTCCGGGCAAACACCTGGACCTGGAAAGCCTGACCCTGTGGCTGGCCCAGCAGGCCGGCCAACCGTATCTGCGCATCGACCCGTTGAAGATCAACGTCGCCGCGATCACCCCGCTGATGTCCTATGCGTTTGCCCAGCGGCACAAGATTCTCGCGGTGGCGGTCGACTGCGACGCCGTGGTCGTCGCCAGCGCCCAGCCCTACGTCACCGGCTGGGAAGCCGACCTGACCCACGTGCTGAAGCTGCCGATCAAACGGGTGGTTGCCAACCCGGTGGACATCCAGCGCTTCAGCGTCGAGTTCTTCCGCCTCGCCAAATCGGTCAGCGGCGCCAACAACGCCGACCCGCAGAACGGCAACCTCGGCAACTTCGAACAACTGCTCAACCTCGGCGCCAGTGATCAGGAGCCGGACGCCAACGATGCGCACATCGTCAACATCGTCGACTGGCTGTTCCAGTACGCCTTTCAGCAGCGCGCCAGCGATATCCACATCGAACCGCGCCGCGAACAGGGCACGGTGCGTTTTCGCATCGACGGCGTGCTGCACAACGTCTATCAATTCCCGCCGCAGGTGACCATGGCGATCGTCAGCCGCCTGAAAAGCCTCGGGCGGATGAACGTCGCCGAAAAGCGCAAACCCCAGGACGGCCGGGTCAAGACCAAGACCCCGGACGGCGGCGAAGTCGAGCTGCGGCTCTCAACGCTGCCCACCGCATTCGGCGAAAAAATGGTCATGCGCATTTTTGACCCGGAAGTGCTGCTCAAGGACTTCGATCAGTTGGGCTTTTCCGCCGACGACCTGCGCCGCTGGCAGGACATGACCCGCCAGCCCAACGGCATCATTCTGGTCACCGGGCCGACCGGTTCGGGCAAGACCACCACGCTCTACACCACGCTGAAGAAGCTGGCGACGCCGGAGATCAACCTCTGCACCATCGAAGACCCGATCGAGATGGTCGAACCGGCGTTCAACCAGATGCAGGTGCAGCACAACATTGACCTGAGCTTCGCCGCCGGGGTGCGCGCATTGATGCGACAGGACCCGGACATCATCATGATCGGCGAGATCCGCGACCTGGAAACCGCCGAAATGGCGATCCAGGCCGCGCTCACCGGACACCTGGTGCTGTCGACCCTGCACACCAATGATGCGCCGAGCGCCATCAGCCGTCTGCTCGAACTCGGTGTGCCGCATTATCTGATCAAGGCCACGGTGCTCGGGGTCATGGCCCAGCGTCTGGTGCGCACCTTGTGCCCGCACTGCAAGGCGCCGCTGACGCTGGAAGAGGAAGACTGGCAGACCCTGACCCGACCGTGGCAAGCGCCACTGCCGGGCAACGCGCAGCGGGCGATCGGTTGCCTGGAGTGCCGCGACACCGGTTATCGCGGGCGTGCCGGGGTCTACGAAATCATGCAACTGAGCGACAGCCTCAAAGCTTTCATCACCCCCGACACCGACCTCACCGCCATTCGCCGGCAAGCCTTCAAGGAAGGCATGCGCAGCCTGCGCCTGTCGGGGGCGCAGAAGGTCGCGGCAGGGCTGACAACCCTTGAAGAAGTGCTGCGAGTGACACCGCAGAGCGAGCAGCGCTAGCGAGGTTACCAGTCGGCGACATTGACCTCGGCATTCGGCTTGATCCACAGCACCGAGCCATCCGACCTGCGTTGCAGAATCGAGTGATTGAGCTTGAGCCCCTCCCCGGTTCGCAGGTTTCGTGCGGCGTAAGACTGGCTCGGGCTGAACATCAACGTACCCGGATGGCTTTGCCCCACGCGCATGCCGTGCGGGTACTGCCATTCACCCAGGGTCATCGGGTTTTGCAACTGACCGTCCCAACGCAGCAGCCTGCGCTGCTTGTCCAGTTTCACGGTGACGCTCGACAGCACAATGCCACGCATTGAAACCGGCTCCTTCGCCATCCAGTCGCTGACGCTGTAGTGGTCGTCTTCGCGATAGACCCTGCTCTCGGCGGGCCAGGTTTCGCCGACAATCCGCGTCCCGCCGACCAACGTACAAGCGCCGAACGCCCAGCGTTCAGGTTGCAATCGCGTCTGTTCGGTGACCGTCATGGTCAACCAGCTGCCGCCTGCGCAGGGCCAGCCATCGATGACCTGATCACCCACCAGCAGCAACTCGGTTTCCGGCAGGCGATACATTTTGATTGCCGAAACCTGCATCCCGGCAAGGCTATGCGGGCCGGCAAAATCAGCGCGATCGAGACTTGCCAGGCCATGGACTTGTGGCTGACCATTCTCATCCAGCGGCTCAAGCGTACTCAGATGCAATCGAGTACCCGCCGGCAGGGCCATGTTGCCGATCTGAACGTCATGATCGAGCCTGGGATTACGCGCGCGACTGTCCTGGGCACTGCTCACCATTTGATAAACGGTCAGGCCAACCACGGGCACACATACCAGGGCAATGGCTGCAAGCTTGCGCGGATGCAGCAGCAGCGACCGGCGCCACGCCGGCACACTCAGCATGATCAACAGCACCGGCAGCCCGATGAAACTGACGAGGAGCAGCCACCAGAACAGCGCGTAAAACAGACCGATCAAACCCAAGGTTGCGTCCATGCTTGAGAAACAAAGGCACATGGTGACAAACAAGTCGCCTCGCCTCCAGCACAACAGCGCCCATGACTGGACAGTCATGGAACTGGATCGGGTAAATGACGATCCAAGGCCGTAGTTAACCCCCAGGAGTCACTCAATCATGCGTCTCAAACTTGCTGTCGCCACCCTTGCCTTGCTGTCCCTTCCCGTTGGTTCAGCGATGGCCGACAGCTTTTGGCGTAACGTCATTTCGTCCGGCGCCACCACCGGTTCGACCTACCTGACCTTCAAGGATCACAAGCTGATCGTTGCCGCGCAGGACGATGCCGGCAGCTTCGTCGCCAGCGATGGCGGCATCCGTGGGCCGTACCTGGAAGCGGCAATGCAGAAAGTCCGCGCCGACAACCCGGGCCTGCAGGCCACGGACATGGAACTGGCGAATGCGATTCTGGCGAAAAACGCGGTGGAAACCGAGTAAGCCTGGCGCCGAGAAAAATGCCGCTCGATCGAGCGGCATTTTTTTGCCTGCATTTCCCGCTTCACTCCCCCCCTGTAGGAGTGAGCCTGCTCGCGATAGCTGTACTCCAGGCAATGGATTCGGCGACTGATGCACCGCTATCGCGAGCAGGCTCACTCCTACAATGAATCGGGTCGCACGGGGACATCAGCGGTAATCGTCCACAGGAACACAGGCACAAAACAGATTGCGATCCCCATAGACGTTATCCACCCGGTTCACCGCCGGCCAGTATTTATGCGCCTTGGTGTGCGCATCCGGGGTGATGCCCTGTTCGATGCTGTAGGGCCGTTCCCAGACCCCGGTAACATCCGCCAGGGTATGCGGAGCACGCTTGAGCGGATTGTCTTCCGCCGGCCAGTTGCCGTTCTGCACCTCGGTGATTTCCGCACGAATGCTCAACATGGCGCCGATAAAGCGGTCCAGTTCGGCCTTGGACTCGCTCTCGGTCGGCTCGACCATCAACGTCCCCGGCACCGGGAATGACATGGTCGGCGCGTGGAAGCCGTAGTCCATCAGACGCTTGGCGACGTCCTCTTCACTGATCCCGGTCTGCGCCTTCAACGGCCGCAAATCGAGAATGCACTCATGGGCCACCCGCCCGTTGCGCCCGGTGTACAACACCGGGAAAGCGCCGGATAAGTGTTGCGCCAGATAATTCGCCGCGAGAATCGCCACTTCGCTGGCATCCGCCAACTGCGGCCCCATCATCGCGATGTACATCCAGCTGATCGGCAAAATGCTCGCACTGCCCCACGGCGCCGCGCTGACCGCGCCGTTCTGCGGCAACGGGCCGTCAATCGGTACCACCGGGTGATTGGCGACGAACGGTGCCAGATGCGCACGAATGCCGATCGGCCCCATGCCCGGCCCGCCGCCTCCATGCGGGATGCAGAAAGTCTTGTGCAGGTTCATGTGCGACACGTCGGCGCCGATGTCCGCCGGGCGCGCCAGCCCGACCTGCGCATTGAGGTTGGCGCCGTCCATGTACACCTGCCCGCCATGCTTGTGGATCACTTCGCAGATCTCGCTGATGCCTTCCTCGTACACGCCGTGGGTCGAAGGATAGGTCGCCATCAGGCACGACAACTTGTCCCCTGCCTCGGCAGCCTTGGTTTTCAGGTCATCCAGATCGACGTTGCCGGCCTCGTCGCACTCGACAATCACCACGCGCATCCCGGCCATCTGTGCCGAAGCCGGGTTGGTGCCGTGGGCCGAAGACGGAATCAGGCAGATGTCCCGTGCGCCCTGATGCCGGCTCTCGTGATATTTGCGAATCGCCAGCAGCCCGGCGTACTCGCCCTGCGCCCCGGAGTTGGGCTGCATGCAGATCGCATCGAACCCGGTGATCGCGCACAACCAGCGCTCCAGCTCTTCGATCATCAAGGTGTACCCGAGCGCCTGCTCCCGAGGCGCGAACGGATGCAGGTTGGCGAACTGCGGCCAGGTGACCGGGATCATCTCGCTGGTGGCGTTGAGTTTCATGGTGCAGGAGCCCAGCGGGATCATCGACTGGTTGAGCGCCAGATCCTTGTTCTCCAGTTGTTTGAGGTAGCGCAGCATCTCGGTTTCGCTGTGGTGAGCGTTGAACACCGGATGGCGCAGGTAAGGCGTCTTGCGCTGGAGGCTGTCGGGGATGCCTGAAACCAGTGCTTCTGCATCGAGTTGCTCGACGTTCAAGCCATGATCGGCACCCAGCAGCACATCGAACAGCCTGGCCACCGTGCTTTCGTCGCTGGTCTCATCAAGGCTCAGCCCCACACGACCGCGCCCGAGAATCCGCAGGTTGATCTGCGCTGCCTTGGCGCTGTCGATGATCGCGCTTTGCGCGCCACCCACGTCGAGGGTCAGGGTGTCGAAAAACTGCCCGTTGACCCGAGAAAGACCATGGCGCTCCAGCCCCGCCGCCAGAATGCAGGTCAGCCGATGCACCCGCTGGGCGATCCGTTTCAAGCCTTCGGGCCCGTGATAGACCGCGTAGAAACTGGCGATGTTGGCCAGCAGCACCTGCGCGGTGCAGATGTTCGAATTGGCCTTCTCCCGGCGAATGTGTTGCTCACGGGTTTGCAAGGCCATGCGCAACGCGACGTTGCCCCGGGCGTCCTTCGAGACACCAATGATCCGCCCGGGAATCGCCCGTTTGTATTCTTCGCGGCTGGCGAAAAACGCCGCATGCGGGCCGCCGTAGCCCATCGGCACACCAAAGCGCTGGGACGAGCCGAACACCACATCGGCGCCCAGCTCACCCGGTGGTGTCAGCAGCAACAGGCTCAGCAGATCCGCCGCCACACAGGCCAGCGCCTGCTGCGCATGCAGTTGATCGATGACCGGGCGCAGATCGCGGATCTCGCCGTGGGTGTCGGGATACTGCAGCAGTGCGCCAAACACCTGGTGCTGTTTCAGGTTATCCACAGCGTCGATGATCAGTTCAAAGCCGAAACCTTCGGCGCGGGTCTGCACCACGGAGATGGTCTGCGGATGACAGTTCTCGTCGACGAAAAACAGATTGCTCCTGGACTTCGCCACACGCTTGGCCAGTGCCATGGCTTCCGCCGCAGCAGTGGCTTCGTCGAGCAAAGAGGCGTTGGCCAGTTCAAGCCCGGTGAGGTCGATGGTCAGTTGCTGGAAATTCAGCAGCGCTTCGAGTCGGCCTTGAGCGATCTCCGGTTGATACGGGGTGTAAGCGGTGTACCAGCCGGGATTTTCCAGCACGTTGCGCAGGATGACGGTCGGCGTGAGCGTGCCGTGGTAGCCCATGCCGATCAGGCTGGTCCACACCTGGTTCTGCTCGGCATAGCCACGCAGCTTGGCCAGCGCTGCCTGTTCGTCGAGGGCCGGTGGCAAATCCAGCGCCCGGTTCAGACGAATGCCCGGCGGCACCGTCTGCTCGATCAGTTCGACCCGGCTGCCGAGACCGAGGCTGTCGAGCATCGCCTGCTGTTCGGCGGCGTCGGGGCCCAAATGGCGGCGCAGGAAGGCTTCAGGGTCGCGTAACTGGCTCAAGGATGGCAACTGGGACATGACGGGCTCTCTCTTGACTGGCGCTCGGCGTCAATGCAACACGGTCAAACCAGCATAGCAGCCGATACCGACGCGCACGGCTTGGCGGCACAGGGCGTTCCGGGGCATGCTGTAGCGCCTGCATCAGGCGTCCAACTTTCGGATGATCCAATCCCCATGAGCCAACTGCCGTTCCTGCCGTTTTCCAAACCTGTCATTGATGAAGCCACGATTGCCGCCGTCGGCGATGTGCTGCGCTCCGGCTGGATCACCAGCGGGCCGAAGGTCCAGGCCTTCGAAGCACAGCTGTCGGAATATTTTGGCGGGCGCCCGGTGCGCACGTTCAACTCCGGCACCTGCACCATGGAAATCGCCCTGCGCATCGCCGGCATCGGGCCGGGTGATGAAGTGATCACCACGCCGATCTCCTGGGTCGCCACCGCCAACGTGATCCTCGAAGTCGGCGCCACCCCGGTGTTCGCCGATATCGACCCGGTGACCCGCAACATCGACCTGGACCAGCTGGAAGCGGCAATCACCCCGCGCACCAAAGCGGTGATCCCGGTGTACCTCGCCGGCCTGCCGGTGGACATGGATCGGCTGTACGCCATCGCCCGCAAACACAATCTGCGCATCGTCGAAGACGCCGCCCAGGCCCTGGGTTCGAGCTGGAACGGCCAGCGCATCGGTGTCAGCGGCGATTTCGTGTCGTTCAGCTTCCAGGCGAACAAGAACGTGACCTGCTCCGAGGGCGGCTGCCTGGTGCTGAACACCCCGGAAGAAGCACGGCTGGCGGAGAAATACCGCCTGCAAGGCGTGACCCGCAACGGCTTCGACGGCCTCGACGTCGATGTGCTCGGCGGCAAGTTCAACATGACCGACGTTGCCGCCACCATCGGTCTGGGACAGTTTGCCCACATCGAAGCGCTGACCGCCCATCGCCAGGCACTGGCCCGTCACTACTTCAAATGTTTTGGCGATGACTTTGAAGCGACCTATGGCGCCCAACTGCCGCCCGCGGATTTCACCAACAGCAACTGGCACCTGTTCCAGCTGGTGCTGCCGGAGCGCAAGGACGGCTTGCCAGCGCGGGCCACGTTTATGGAGCAGATGCAGGCCAAAGGCATCGGCATCGGCTATCACTATCCGCCGATCCACTTGCTCAGCCTGTACCGCGAGCGCGGTTTCAAGGAAGGCATGCTGCCGGTGGCCGAGCGCGTTGGACGCCTGATCGTGTCGTTGCCGATGTTCACTACCATGACCAAGGACGATGTCGAGCGTTCGGTCGCGGCAGTGAAAGCGGTGTTGCGCGACGCCTGATCGACGCCCACAAAAAAGCCCCGAGAGATCGGGGCTTTTTTGTGTAGCGGGCAATTACTCGCCGATGGCAGCCTTGTAGGCGGCGGCGTCGAGCAACTTATCCAGCTCGGCCTTGTCGCTTGGCTTGAGCTTGAAGATCCAGGACTCGTAAGGATCGTTGTTCAGCTCTTCCGGCGCGTCAGCCAGCACTTCGTTGATTGCAATCACTTCGCCGCTGATCGGCGAGTAGATGTCGGAAGCCGCTTTCACGGACTCGACCACACCGGCCGCGTCACCGGCCTCGAACACCTTGCCCACCTCAGTCAGCTCGACGAACACCACATCGCCCAGCGCTTCCTGCGCGTGATCGCTGATGCCCACGGTAACGGTGCCGTCAGCTTCCAGACGCGCCCACTCATGACTTTCGGCAAAACGCAGTTCAGCGGGGATATTGCTCATGCTCGGTGTCCTCGAGAAATTGTCAGCGGTCGTACCCGCCGGAAAAGGTTAGATCAAAGTTTTGCCATGGCGGACGAAGGTCGGTTTGACCACGCGTACCGGGTACCACTTGCCACGGATTTCCACTTCGGCGCGGTCGGCTGTGGCCATCGGTACACGCGCCAGGGCAATCGATTTGCTTAGCGTAGGAGAGAAACTACCACTGGTGATCTCTCCTTCGCCAACATCGGCGATACGAACCACTTGATGGGCGCGTAAAACACCGCGTTCCTCAAGCACCAGGCCCACCAGTTTGTGCGCAACACCGGTGGCTTTTTCCGCTTCCAGCGCTGCACGACCGATGAACTGCCGCGAGGCCGGCTCCCAGGCAATGCTCCAGGCCATATTGGAAGCCAGCGGCGAGACATCTTGATGAATGTCCTGGCCGTAGAGGTTCATCCCGGCTTCCACCCGCAACGTGTCGCGGGCGCCGAGGCCGATCGGCGAAATGCCCGCACCCACCAGATCGTTGAAAAACCCTGGGGCCTGATCGGCCGGCAAGGCGATTTCCAGACCGTCCTCACCGGTGTAACCGGTGCGCGCAATGAACCAGTCGCCATCGACTTCAGCTTCGAACGGTTTGAGGTGCTGGATCAGTGTCGCGCGGGACTGGGTCACCAGCTCGGCAATCTTGTGCCGGGCCTGCGGGCCTTGGATGGCGAGCATCGCCAGCTCGGAGCGCTCGTGCAATTGCACGTCGAACCCGGCCAGTTGCGCCTGCATCCACGCCAGATCCTGATCGCGGGTGGAGGCGTTGAACACCAGCCGATAACGGTCTTCGAGGCGATAGACGATCATGTCGTCGACGATGCCGCCGCGCTCGTTGAGCATCGTGCTGTAAAGCGCGCGGCCGGGGCGGTGCAAGCGCTCGACGTCATTGGCCAGCAAATGCTGAAGCCAGGCTTTGGCCTGGGCACCGGTGATATCGATCACGGTCATGTGGGAAACATCGAAGACCCCGCAATCGCGGCGCACCTCGTGGTGCTCCTCGACCTGCGAGCCGTAATGCAGTGGCATGTCCCAACCGCCAAAATCGACCATCTTCGCGCCGAGGGCGAGATGCAGGTCATACAGAGGCGTACGCTGTCCCATGGGTTTCTCCTTCCGGGCGTGGCGAAGGTGCGGACAGCCGCTGTACGGGGTGAAAGCCGCGAAATAGAAGGCTTTCAGCCGATTTCAGCGAACGGGTCTGTCAGACGAACCGCACCGAATGCCGCGCATTGTAGCCGCATGATTCAGGACTGACGACTAAGTGTTTCGGTGCGCCGAGCGCCGGATCAGGCCAATGACCGGCAACAGGCCGACCAGAACCAGCGTCAGCGCCGGCAGCGACGCCCGCGCCCACTCGCCCTCGCTGGTCATTTCAAAGATCCGCACCGCCAGCGTGTCCCAGCCAAACGGGCGCATCAGCAGGGTCGCGGGCATTTCCTTGAGCACATCGACGAACACCAGCAACGCTGCGCTCAGCGTGCCGGGCAGCAAAAGCGGCAGATACACTTTGAAAAACAGTCGCGGCCCACTGACACCCAGGCTACGTGCCGCTTCAGGCAAAGACGGCCGTATACGCGCCAGACTGTTTTCCAGCGGCCCGTAGGCCACGGCAATGAAGCGCACCAGATAGGCCATCAGCAACGCCGCCAGACTGCCGAGCAGCAGCGGTTTGTCGGCGCCCCCGAGCCAGCCCGACAGCGGAATCACCAGTTCGCGGTCGAGGTAGCTGAAGGCGAGCATGATCGACACCGCCAGCACCGAGCCCGGCAATGCGTATCCGAGATTGGCCAGGCTGACGCCGGAACGGATCGCCCGGGTCGGCGCCAGTCGTCGGGCGAAGGCCAGCAGCAACGCGACGCTGACGGTGATCAACGCCGCCATGCCGCCCAGGTAGAGGGTGTGCAGGATCAGCCCGGCGTAACGCTCATCGAGATCGAAGCGCCCGCGCTGCCAGAACCACACGATCAACTGCAACAGCGGAATCACGAAAGCGCAGGCGAACACCAACGAGCACCAGCCCGTCGCCGCGAACGCCTTGAGCCCGCGCAGGTGATACAGCGCCTTGACCCGTGGTCGTTCGTTGCTCGCCCGGTTGGAGCCGCGTGCGCGACGTTCGCCGTACAACACCAGCATCACCACCAACAGCAACAGGCTGGCCAGTTGCGCCGCGCTGGGCAGGCTGAAGAAGCCGTACCAGGTCTTGTAGATCGCGGTGGTGAAGGTGTCGAAGTTGAACACCGACACCGCACCGAAGTCGGCCAGGGTTTCCATCAGCGCCAGCGCCACACCGGCGCCAATCGCCGGACGCGCCATCGGCAACGCCACCCGCCAGAACGCCTGCCATGGCGATTGCCCGAGCACTCGCGCCGCCTCCATCAGGCCTTTGCCCTGCGCAAGAAACGCGGTGCGCGCCAGCAGGTAGACGTAGGGATAGAAAACCAGCACCAGCACGATAATCACCCCGCCGGTGGAGCGCACTCGCGGCAGGCGCAGGCCGCTGCCGAACCACTCACGCAACAGGGTTTGCACGGGGCCGGCGAAGTCCAGCAGACCGACGAAGACAAACGCCAGCACATAGGCCGGAATGGCGAACGGCAGCATCAACGCCCAGTCGAGCCAGCGGCGTCCGGGGAACTCGCAGAGACTGGTAAGCCACGCCAGACTGACGCCGAGCAGCGTCACGCCGACACCAACGCCGAGTACCAGTGTCAGCGTGTTGCCGAGCAGGCGCGGCATCTGGGTTTGCCACAGGTGCGACCAGATTTGTTGATCGATGGTTTGCCAGGAGAGCAGCAGAACACTCAGGGGCAACAGCACCAACGCGGCGATGGCGAAGACGATGGGGTACCAGCGGCGTTGGGCGGGGTGGGCCAAGGAAACAGTCTCGCTCAAATGATTGTGCCCACGCTCTGCGTGGGCACACATCCTGTGACGCTCCGCGTCACGCTTTCGGTGATTCGACGCAGAGCGTCGGGGGCTGCATTCCCACGCAGAGCGTGGGAACGATCATAGCGCTATCAAAGCAGACTCAGTTCCAGCCCGCCCGATCCATCATGCGGATCGCCTCAGCCTGGCGCTTGCCCGCCACTTCCACCGGCAAGGTGTCCGCAATGAACTTGCCCCACGCCGCCACTTCGTCGGATGGTTTCACCGCCGGGTTGGCCGGAAATTCCTGGTTCACGTCGGCGAAGATCTTCTGCGCCTCAGGCGTGGTCATCCACTCCACCAGCGCCTTGGCCGCTTCCGGGTGCGGTGCATGCTTGGTCAGGCCGATGCCCGACAGGTTCACGTGCACGCCGCGATCGGCCTGGTTCGGCCAGAACAGTTTCACCGGAAGATCCGGTTTCTGCTTGTGCAGGCGACCGTAGTAGTAGGTGTTGACGATACCGACATCGCACTGGCCGGCATTGATCGCCTCCAGCACCGCAACATCGTCGGAGAACACGTCGGTGGACAGGTTGTTGACCCAGCCCTTGAGGATCTTCTCGGTCTTCTCGGCACCGTGCACTTCGATCATGGTCGCGGTCAGCGACTGGTTGTAGACCTTCTTCGCCGTGCGCAGGCACAGGCGCCCTTCCCAGTTCTTGTCGGCCAACGCTTCGTAGGTGGTCAGCTCACCCGGTTTCACCCGCTCGGTGGAATAGGCGATGGTCCGCGCGCGCAGGCTCAGGCCGGTCCAGGCGTGGGTCGAGGAACGATATTGCAGTGGTATGTTGGCGTCGATGGTCTTGGAGGTGAATGGCTGCAGGATGCCCATCTGCTCGGCCTGCCAGAGGTTGCCGGCATCGACGGTGAGCAGCAGGTCGGCGGTGGCGTTTTCGCCCTCGGCCTTGATGCGCTGCATCAGCGGCGCTTCCTTGTCGGTGATGAACTTGATCTTCACCCCGGTTTTCGCGGTGTAGGCATAGAACACCGGTTTGATCAGTTCATCGATACGCGAGGAGTAGACCACCACCTCGTCGGCGGCCTGGGCGGTGGTGCTGCCGATCAGGGTCAGGGCCAGTGCAGTCAGAAGACGCTTGGGTGCCAACATGGGAGTGATCTCTCGGTCGGAAAATGTGGGCCAAATGATAAGGACTCACATTTAGGTTCTCAATCGATCACTTTTCCAAGGAGTTACCAGATGTTGCACAGCTCCGAAACTGCGGTGAATGGACTGATGCCATCGCGAGCAGGCTCACTCCTACAGTTGGAATGCGTTCCCATGTAGGAGTGAGCCTGCTCGCTATGAGGTCATCAGCCTCAATGAAAATGTCAGGGTTTGGCGAGCGCCGGAAGGTCGCCTGTGAGGCCAAGTGCTTCACGAACAAAAAGAGCCTTGGCCTCCGGCAGCTGCTCCACCAGCTTCAACCCGGCATTGCGCAACCAGCGCACCGGCAGCGGATCGGCCTGGAACAAACGCTCGAAGCCCTCCATCGCCACCATCAGCGCCAGGTTGTGCGGCATGCGCCGACGCTCGTAACGGCTCAGCACCTTCACGTCCGCCAGTCGCTCGCCGCGCTCTGCAGCCTGCAGCAGCACTTGAGCCAGCACCGCCGCATCGAGAAAACCGAGGTTCACGCCCTGCCCCGCCAACGGGTGAATGGTGTGCGCCGCATCACCAATCAACGCCAGCCCTTCGGCCACATAACGCTTGGCATGCCGTTGACGCAACGGCACGCAGAGCCGTGGATCAGCACTGATGACATCGCCCAGGCAGCCTTCGAACGCACGCTCCAGCTCACGGCAGAACGCCGCTTCATCCAGCGCCATCAGGCGTTCAGCTTCACTCGGGGTGGTCGACCAGACGATCGAGCACCAGTCCTGCTGCCCGTCATGCTCCAGCGGCAGGAACGCCAACGGCCCGTGATCGGTGAAACGCTGCCAGGCGGTCATCCGGTGCGGTTTGCTGCTGCGCACGCTGGTGACGATGGCGTGATGCAGGTAATCCCACTCACGGGTGGCAACGCCGGTCAGGCGACGCACGGCCGAGTTGGCACCGTCCGCCGCGATCACCAGCGGCGCGCGCAACTGGCGACCATCGGCCAGGGTCAGCAGCCAGTCGTCGCCGGAGCGACGCATCTGCTCCAGCCGCGCATTGGCCAGCATGCCCAGATCGCAGTCGTGCAAACGATCGAGCAAGGCATCCTGAACCACACGGTTCTCGACGATATGCCCCAGCACCTCGGCGTGCACACTGCTCGCCGAGAAATGAATCTGGCCAGTGCCGCTGCCGTCCCACACATGCATGTCGGTGTACGGACTGCTGCGGCGTTTGGCGATGCCGTCCCACACGCCGAGGCGTTCGAGAATTCGCTGGCTGGCCGCCGACAAGGCGCTCACCCGTGGCTCAAACGGCGCGGCGGCATCGAACGGTTTGACGCTCAGTGGGCTACCGTCGAGCAGCAACACTTCAAGCCCGCTGTCCTGCAACGCCAACGCGAGGGCGCTGCCGACCATTCCGGCTCCGACAATCAGCAGATCTGCGCGCATTTCCATGCTTTAAGCCTGTCTCGCTGGCGGCGTGCGCCGCCCGTAAAGGGTTTTACCGAGCGCGCCAGTTGGCGGCGCGATCCTGAAAGTGAAAGTGCCGGCCCGCCACTCAAGCATCCGGTCGCGTCCCCAGCCCCATGGCCTGACGGGCGAACCAGCGTTTGGCCGGTGGCAGCAGATCAAGGCCGAGCAGGCCGATGTTGCGTCCCAGCGAGACCAACGGCTGGGTGCTGCCGAACAGCCGCGTGACTTGATCGGAGAAGCCCACGGTGAGGTCCTGATCCAGACGCTGACGCTCGCGATACGCCTGCAACGTGGCGAAGTCGCCCAGCGGCTTGTCACTGGCGAGCAACGCGGCGGCCAAGGCATCGGCGTCGCGCAGCGACAGGTTGAAGCCCTGCCCGGCAATCGGGTGCAGGCTATGGGCGGCGTTACCGAGCACGGCCAGATGCGAACGTACCTGTTCCTCGGCCTCGACCAACGTCAGCGGATACAAGTGTCGCGCGCCAACCTGTTTCAAGGTACCGAGACGGTAGCCAAACACGCCTTGCAGTTCACTGAGGAAATCGCGTTCACTGAGGTCGGCCAGGCGTTGCGCGTCCATCCCCAGACGGGTCCAGACCAGCGCGCAGCGGTTTTCCGGCAGCGGCAGCAAAGCCATCGGCCCTTCGTCGGTGAAGCGCTCAAAGGCCATGCCGTTGTGCGCTTCGCTCGGGGTGATGTTGGCGATCAGTGCGCTCTGGTTGTACGGACGCTTGCGCACGTTGATGCCCAACTGCTCGCGCAGACCGGAACGGCCGCCATCGGCGAGTACCGCGAGGTCGCATTCAAGCGTGGTTTCATCGTTGAGGGTCAGGCGATAGCCGTCGGTCAGCGGCTCCATGCGCGTGACTTCCGCCGGGCAGCGCCAGCTGATCACCTCTTTATCAAGGTGCTGCCACAGGCACTGGCCAAGCCAGGCGTTTTCCACTACATAACCGAGCGCCGGCACGCCCTCTTCCATCGCCGACAAACGGGCGGTGGAGAAGCGGCCACGGTCGGACACGTGGATCTGTTTGATCGGCTCGGCTCGGCGGGAAATCTCCTGCCACACGCCCAAGCGCTGATAGATCTGTCGCGAACCGAAGGACAGCGCCGACGAACGGGCGTCGTAGCTAGGCTGCCAGCTGTCACCGGGAGCGAACGGCTCGATCAGCACGATTTTCCAGCCGCGAGCCTTGGCCCCGGCCTGCAAGGCCAACGCCAGACTGGCGCCGACCAGGCCGCCACCGATGATTGCCAGATTGACTCGACTCATGCCGCGTGTGTCCGTGCTTGCGTCATCAGCGCTTCGATCTCGGCGACGGTTTTCGGTACGCCGCTGGTCAGGATTTCACAACCGGTCTTGGTCACTACCACGTCATCCTCGATGCGCACGCCAATGCCGCGCCATTTCTTCGCTACGTTCTGGTTGCCCGGCGCAATGTAGATGCCAGGCTCCACGGTCAACGCCATGCCGACCTCCAGCACGCGCCATTCGCCGCCGACCTTGTATTCGCCGACGTCGTGTACATCCATGCCCAGCCAGTGGCCGGCACGGTGCATGTAAAACGCTTTATAGGCTTCGGTCGCGATCAACTCGTCGACCTCGCCTTGCAGGATCCCGAGCTGCACCAGGCCGGTGGTAATGACCCTGACCGTGGCTTCGTGCGCCTGATTCCAGTTTTTGTTCGGGGCGATTTCGGCAAATGCAGCTTCCTGCGAGGCCAGCACCAACTCGTAAATCGCTTTCTGCTCGGCGGAAAACTTGCCATTGACCGGCCAGGTGCGGGTGATGTCGCTGGCGTAGCAGTCGATTTCGCAACCGGCGTCGATCAACACCAGATCGCCGTCCTTGAGCAGCGCGTCATTCTGCTGATAATGCAGAATGCAGCTGTTGCGCCCGGCGGCGACGATCGAGCCGTAGGCCGGCATCTTCGCCCCGCCCTTGCGGAATTCGTAATCGAGCTCGGCTTCGAGGCTGTACTCGTAGAGCCCGGCCCGACTGGCCTGCATCGCGCGGATATGGGCCTGAGCCGAAATCCGTGCGGCTTCGCGCATCACCTTCACTTCTGCCGCCGACTTATACAGACGCATGTCGTGCAACAGATGATCCAGGGCAACGAATTCGTTCGGCGGCTGGGCACCGAGATGCGCCTTGGAGCGGATCACGTTGATCCAGTCCATCAGGTGGCGGTCGAATTCAGGGTTGCTGCCCATCGCCGAATACACCCGGTCTCGGCCTTCGATCAGGCCCGGCAGGATGTCGTCGATGTCGGTGATGGGGAATGCGTCGTCAGCGCCGTAATCACGGATCGCGCCTTCCTGCCCTGCACGCAGGCCGTCCCACAACTCGCGTTCGGCGTTGCGTTCACGGCAAAACAGCACGTACTCACCATGCTCGCGCCCCGGCATCAAGACGATGACGGCTTGCGGCTCGGGGAATCCGCTGAGGTACTGGAAGTCGCTGTCCTGACGGTAGACGTGCTCGACGTCGCGGTTGCGGATCGCTACCGCGGCGGCGGGCAGGATCGCGATGCTGTTGGGTTCCATCTGCGCCATCAGGGCCTTGCGGCGACGGCTGTATTCCGCTTTGGGGATATGGGTCATGGGCAGATGGCTTTCCCTGGCACGCGATTAATGCAGCGACGGTTTGGCGGCTGGCGGCACGTCGGCTTTCTTGGTTTCCGAGAACAGCAGCAGCGGCGCGACGCGCAGGTACTCCATGACTTCCATGTAGTCGTTTTCGCCGTCATCGGACTCTTCAAGAGCATCTTGCACCTGAGAAATCGCTGCGAGATCCTGCAGCACTTCGGTGGCTTCAGTGCTGAGCATGCTGCTGTCGCGGCAGTTCAGGCCGAAACCGCTGAGGAAGCCCTGGCACCATTGGCCCAGTGCAGCGGCACGGTCGGTCAGCGGTGCATCATCGGTCGGCAGCAGCAGAACGACGGTGACGTCGTCGCCGGTCAGCTCGCCTTTGACCATCTCTTGCAGGCCGATCAGGGCGTTGCGGACGTTGTCCTGAATGTCGCCTTCGAGCAGTTCGGCGGCGTCGATCAGCCAGCCTTCGTTATCGAAGCCGGCACCGGCGCAACTGCGCCCGAGCAGCACGCCGTGCAGTTCGGCAGGCGAGACGTTATGGCCGCTGGAAGTCAGCAGCGTGGCAAAGGCTTGGTACGGGGAATTCGCAATGGTCATGGGCAGCTAGGCGCCAGACGGCGCTATGTCTAGAATGAAGGCCTTGTATCCTACATCGACAGACTCGCCAAGACTATTAAAGGCTGTCCGCCAGCTACCACCCATCAGACGAACACGTGGACACAATGGAAGACACCGACCTGCAAGCGCTGATGGCCAGACTCGAACTGCTGATTGGTCGAGTGGAGCAACTTAAGAGTCAAAACGCACTCTTACTAGCTCAGGAAAAGACCTGGCGCGAGGAACGCGCTCACCTCATTGAAAAAAACGAAATCGCCCGGCGTAAGGTCGAATCGATGATTTCGCGCCTCAAGGCCCTGGAGCAAGACTCATGAGTTCAAGCAATAGCGTCACCGTGCAGATCCTCGACAAAGAATATTCGATCATCTGCCCGCAGGAAGAACGCAGCAATCTGGTCAGTGCCGCACGCTACCTGGACGGCAAGATGCGCGAGATCCGCAGCAGCGGCAAAGTCATCGGCGCCGACCGTATCGCCGTGATGGCCGCGCTGAACATCACCCACGACCTCTTGCACAAAGAAGAGCGCCCGGACATCCAGGCCAGCGGCTCGACCCGTGAACAGGTGCGCGACTTGCTCGATCGTGTCGATCTGGTGCTGGCCACCGATCCGGACGTCACCAAGGGCTGATTCGCCAGGCCGCTTGAGGTATACTCGCGGCACTCCCTGGGGTGCTTGCCAGTTGACGATGTCCCTGAGCCGATTCGCACTACCCTGGAGGTTGCACGTTGGGCTGGTGTGCATGTCCGCCAGACGGAAAGCCTTAAAGTCTACTGCATCCTCCACCTTGAACTTTCGGGTTCAAGGGCTAAGTTGACAGCGGTTCATCCGGGGAGCCTGATTCGAATCCGATGCCGGTTTTTGCCCGCGTCGGATTTTTTATGCGTGCGTTTTCGCCCTCAACTGCCGAAGCCGAACCATGACCGAACCTGCGCTGCTGCCCCGCCCGCAACTCCGCCGCCTGCTGCGCAAGGCGCGCCGCGCGCTGACGCCGAGCGAGCAACGTCAGGCCGCCAAAGGCCTGTTCCGCCAACTGGCACAAAACCCGCACTTCCGCCGGGCGAAACACATTTCTCTGTATCTGCCCACCGACGGTGAAATCAACCCGCGCCTGCTGCTGCGCGAAGCCCAGCGTCGTGGCAAGGCCACCTACCTGCCGGTGCTCAGCGCCTGGCCGCGAACCAAAATGGTCTTCCAGCGCATTCGCCCCGGCGACAAACTCAAGCCCAATCGCTTCCGCATTCTCGAACCGCGCGCCAATCTGGCCCGGCAACGCAAGATCTGGACGCTGGACCTGGTGTTGCTGCCACTGGTGGGGTTTGACGATGTCGGCGGACGCCTGGGGATGGGCGGCGGGTTCTACGACCGCAGCCTGGCGTATCTGGCCCGGCGCAAAAACTGGCGCAAGCCGACGCTGCTGGGGCTGGCCCATGAATGTCAGAAGGTCGAGCGCCTGGCGCAGGCAAGCTGGGACGTACCGTTGCAGGGCACGGTGACAGACAAGGCGTGGTATTTCGCAGACTAGACGCCGCGCAGATCAGCGGCGTCGCAGAGGCAGTTTCAGCGTTTGAAGGCGGTCGACTGTTGGACCTGTTGCGCGACTTCAACCGGAGCATCGGTCTTGCTTGTCCACAGACTTTGCGCATAACCGGTGGTCACGACGCCCAGGCCGAACAAAATAACCAAAGTCCAAAGCAAATCCGGTTTGCGTTTCATCGATTGCCCCCCTCAAGGCACATCATCACGATGACAGCAGCGGTTTCCATTCGTAGGCCGTGCAGCAGCGTCAAGCTTTAAAGGCCGGCATTTTGCGACAACGTGAACCCGGGCGCAAATGCTGACGTCAACCGACCGTCGGTTTGTCATAAAATTGCCCGACAACCTGCCCAATGACCGCTTGAGGAGCACAAGACATGGCCTATTGGCTGATGAAATCCGAGCCCGACGAACTCTCGATCAAAGGTCTGGAGAAACTCGGCACAGCGCGCTGGGATGGGGTTCGCAACTATCAGGCGCGTAATTTCCTGCGGGCGATGGCGGTGGGGGATGAATTCTTTTTCTACCATTCCAGCTGCCCGGAGCCAGGGATCGCCGGAATCGGCAAGATTATTCAGGCGGCGTACCCGGATCCCACCGCACTGGAGCCAGAGAGCCATTACTTCGACCCCAAGGCCACACCCGAGAAAAATGCCTGGAGCGCGATCGATGTTGCGCACGTCGAAACGTTTGCCCAGGTATTGAAGCTCGATTATCTGAAGCAGCAGACCGCGCTGGCCGAAATGCCGCTGGTGCAAAAAGGCAGTCGCCTGTCGGTTATGCCCGTGACGGCCGAACAGTGGGCCACCGTACTCGGCTTGCGCTGAGAACTCCCCGGTCACGGTTTTTTTACCGGCAAAAGGGGCTAGGCTGACGCTCATTTGACTGACATCAAGCGAATGGAACGCTTGAGCAGTCAGACTGGACGCCACAGCCGCAGGATGCCCCCATGTCGACGCACAGCCGCTCTTCATTTTTATACGCCGGTTCGCTTCTGGTGTTACTCGCCGCCGCCGGCGGGGTCGGTTACTGGATGTCGATCAGCAGCAGACTGGTCGAGGGTCTGTCGATGGGCAACGGGCGGCTGGAAGCCACCGAGGTGCAGATCGCCAGCAAGACACCCGGGCGCCTGGCCGAGGTGCTGGTGGATGAAGGTGACAAGGTCAACAAGGGCCAACTGCTCGCCCGCATGGACACCCGCACCCTCGAAGCCCAGCGCATTCAGGCCGAAGCCGAAGTCTTGCGCGCCCGGGAAAACCTCAACGCCGCCCAGGCCAATGTGCAATTGCGCCAGAGTGAATTGCTGTTGGCCCAGCAAGAGCTGGGGCGTTCGCAATCGCTGTTCAAGCACGGTTACGTCAGCGCCCAGATCATCGATCAATTGCAGTCGCGCATCGGCACCGGCAACGCTGCGGTGACGGCGGCCCGCGCCCAGGTATCGGCAGTCAGTGCGGCGATCGGTGCGGCACAGGCCCAGGTCGCGCAGCTGACCAGTGAGATCGACGACAGTCAGTTACGCGCGCCGATTGACGGGGTGATCCAGTTGCGCATGGCCGAACCCGGCGAAGTGCTGGGGGCAGGCGGCCGGGTGTTGCTGTTGATCGACCCCAACGACCAGTACATGAACCTCTACCTGTCAGCCTCCGTGGCCGGACGTCTGGCGGTGGGCGATGAAGCCCGGGTGCTGCTCGACGCCCTGCCCGACAAGCCGTTGCCGGCGAAGATCAGTTTCGTCGCCGGCAAGTCGCAGTTCACTCCGAAAGAGGTCGAGACCCGCGACGAGCGGCAAAAACTGGTGTTCCGCGTCAAGCTGCGCCTGTTGCAACCCAGCGCCGTGCCGCAAGCCAAACCGGGCATGCCCGGCGCCGGTTATGTACGCACCGCGCCGATCGTCTGGCCGGCCAATTTGCAATGAACAGCCTCGCGGTTCAGGCGAACGCTATCGCGCACCGCTACGGCAAGCAGCAAGCCCTGAGCGATATCACGTTCAGCCTGCCCGCCGGCACCCGTTGCGGGCTGATCGGTCCCGATGGCGCGGGCAAGTCCAGCCTGCTGGGGCTGATCGCCGGGGTGAAGGCCTTGCAACAGGGGCAACTGGACGTCCTCGGCGGGCCGATTCAGCAGCGCCGCCACCGCGACACGCTGTATGCACGCATCGCCTTCATGCCCCAGGGGCTGGGCGGCAACCTGTATCCCGAACTGTCGATCCGCGAAAACATCCAGTTCTTTGCCACGCTGTTCGGCCTGTCGAAAGGCGACAGCGAGCAGCGCATGCACAACCTGCTGCTGGCCACTGACCTGTTGAAATTCGCCGAGCGTCCCGCCGGCAAGTTATCCGGCGGCATGAAACAGAAACTGGGCCTGTGCTGCGCGCTGATCCATGAGCCAGACCTGTTGATCCTCGATGAACCGACCACCGGCGTCGACCCACTGTCACGCCGGCGCTTCTGGGAGTTGATCGACGACGTGCGGCGCGAGCGCCCGCAACTGACCCTGCTGGTCGCCACGGCTTATATGGAAGAAGCCGAACAGTTCGAGCATTGCCTGATGCTCGACAACGGCCAGTTGATTGCCACCGGCCTGAGCCGCGAGCTGGCAGCTGTCACCCCCAGCGGCAAACTCGATGAAGCTTTCACACATTTCCAGGGCGACAGCCAACATGACGCTCAGCCGCTGGTGATTCCGCCACGTACTGGCGGCACCAGCGACATTGCCATCGAGGCCCATGACCTGACACTGCGTTTCGGCGATTTCACGGCGGTGGATCACGTCAGCTTCGCCATCGGTCGCGGCGAGATTTTCGGCTTTCTTGGCTCCAACGGCTGCGGCAAGACCACCACCATGAAAGTCCTGACCGGACTGATGCCGGCCAGCGAGGGCAGCGCGACACTGCTAGGCAATCCGGTGGACGCCAAGGATCTGGCCACGCGCAAGCGGGTCGGGTTCATGTCCCAGAGCTTTTCGCTGTATGGCGAACTCAGCGTGCGGCAGAACCTTGACCTGCACGCTCGACTGTTCGACTTGCCCAAGACCGAAAGCGCGCAACGCATCGACGCATTGATTCAACGCTTCAACCTGCTCAGCGTCGCCGATCAACCGTCCGGCGCCCTGCCTCTGGGGCTGCGCCAACGCCTGTCGCTGGCAGTGGCCGTCTTGCATCGCCCGGAAGTGCTGATCCTCGATGAGCCGACTTCCGGCGTCGACCCGGCAGCCCGTGATGACTTTTGGCGACTGTTGATTGAACTGTCCCGCGAGCAAGGCGTGACGATTTTCCTCTCCACTCACTTCATGAACGAAGCCCAGCGCTGCGACCGCATCTCGCTGATGCACGCCGGCAAAGTCCTCGCTTGCGACACCCCGGCGGCGCTGCAACGGCAGTTCGCCGGAGAGACGCTGGAAGCGGCTTTCGTAACGTGCCTGGAACAGGCTCAGGACACTGCCCAGTCGCCTCCCGCGAGTGAATCGCCAACAGCACCAACGGGCGCGGCGCCCCCGCTCAAGCAGCGCGGTTTCAGCCTCGGTCGCCTGCTGGCGGTAGCCAGCCGCGAAGGCAAGGAACTGCTGCGCGACAAGGTACGCATGGCGTTTGCGCTGGCGGGGGCGATTTTCATGATGGTGATTTTCGGCTACGGGATTTCCCTGGACGTGGAAAACCTCGCGTTCGCCGTGTACGACCAGGATCAGACACCGCAGAGCCGAACCTATCTGGAAGCCTTTCGTGGCTCGCGTTACTTCGATGAACGGCCGACCATCCACAACGCTCAAGAGCTGCACCGCCGCCTGCAACGCTCGGAAATCAAACTGGCGCTGGAAATCCCGCCCGGATTTGGCCGCGACCTGTACGCCAGACGCCAGCCTGCGGTGGCGGCGTGGCTGGATGGCGGCATGCCGTTTCGCGCCGAGACCAGCCGCAATTATGTCGAAGCCGTGCACTTGGCCAATCTGCAACAACTTGCCGAGCAGAGCAGCCCTGCAATGAGTCACCCAGCGGCTGCCAACCTGGAAACCCGCTTTCGCTACAACCAGGATGTGGTCAGCGTCAACGCCATCGGCCCCGGGGTCATGGCGCTGATTCTGGCGTTCATTCCGGCGATGTTGACCGCGCTCGGCATCGTGCGCGAAAAAGAACTGGGCTCGATCACCAACTTCTACGCCACGCCCCTGACCCGCCTGGAGTTTCTGCTGGGCAAACAGGCGCCGTACCTGCTGATCAGCCTGGTCAATCTCGCGCTGCTGGTGGCGATGAACCGCTGGCTGTTCGGCGTGCCGTTCAAGGGCAGCCTGCTGACCCTGACGTTCGGCGGCCTGCTGTATGTGCTGGCGACCACTAGCATGGGCCTGCTGATCTCGGCGTTCACCCGCACGCAAATCGCGGCGATCCTCGGCACCATGATCATCACCAGCCTGCCGACCATCCAGTTCTCCGGGCTGATCGTGCCGCGCTCTTCGCTGGAGGGGGCGGCAGCGGTGATGGGCATGCTGTTTCCGGCGGGCCACTTCCTCGACATTGCGGTGGGCACGTTCACCAAAGCGCTGGACTTGCGGCAACTGTGGCCGCAGTGCCTGGCGCTGTTCGGGTTCTTTGTCGGGTTCACCGGGCTGAGCCTGATCATGCTGAAAAAGCAGGAGGCCTGATGCACAAGTTCACGCACATCCTGCGCCTGGGACTCAAGGAACTGACCAGCCTGCGCCACGACAGCGTGTTGCTGCTGTTCCTGTTCTACGCCTTCACCGTGGCGATCTACATGCCCGCCGCCGGATCGGTGATCGGCGTGCACAATGCCAGCGTGGCCATCGTCGACGAAGATCACAGCGCCCTCTCGCGCCAGTTGGCCCAGGCCCTGCAACCTCCGGAGTTCCAGACGCCGGTGCTGCTGCCCTACCCGCAACTGGATCAGGTCATGGACAGCGGCCAGTACACCTTCGTGATCAACATTCCGGCAGGTTTTCAAACCGATCTGCTGGCGGCGCGGCAACCGGCCATTCAGGTCAACGTCGACGCCACTGCCATGAGCCAGGCGTTCATGGGCGCCGGTTACATCGGCCGGATCTTCCAGCGTGAGCTGCAGGCCTATGGCGGCCAGAACGATGCCGCGACCAAGACACCGATTCAACTGACCACCCGCGCGCTGTTCAACACCAACCTGGAGGGCGGCTGGTTTCTCGCGGTGATTCAGATCGTCAACAACATCACCATTCTGGCGATCATCCTGACCGGCACGGCGCTGCTGCGCGAACGCGAACATGGCACACTCGACCATTTGCTGGTGCTGCCGCTGACGGCGCTGGAAATCATGCTGGCGAAGATCTGGAGCAACCTGCTGGTGGTGGCGCTATGCACCTGGCTGTCGCTGGAGGTGGTGGTCAAAGGCCTGTTGGGTGTGCCGCTGGCCGGCTCGATGAGCCTGTTTTTGCTGGTGACCGCGGTTTACCTGTTTGCCAGTACCGCGTTGGGCATCTTTCTGGCGACACTGGCGCGCTCGACGCCGCAGTTCGGCCTGCTGGCGATTC
This sequence comes from Pseudomonas sp. P8_229, assembly GCF_034008635.1. Lineage (NCBI taxonomy): Bacteria > Pseudomonadati > Pseudomonadota > Gammaproteobacteria > Pseudomonadales > Pseudomonadaceae > Pseudomonas > Pseudomonas sp. P8_229. Next base: position 2,654,017 of record NZ_CP125378.1, read on the forward strand.
CGGTGATCATCCCGATGTTGCTGCTGTCGGGCGGCAGCACGCCATTGGACAGCATGCCGCAATGGCTGCAGTGGGTCATGCAGGGCTCACCGTCCACGCATTTTGTCAGCCTCAGCGCCGCGATTTTGTTTCGCGACGCCGGGCTGAGCGTGGTCTGGCCAGACTTGCTGGCGCTGACGGCCATCGGCCTGCTGTTCTTCCTCATCGCGCTGGCGCGCTTTCGCAAAAGCCTGGCGTCCTGAACAGCAGCCAGCGTGGTTACTGAATGATCAGGTTGTTGAACAACAGGTCTTCAACCACCGGCTTGCCGGTCTCGTCATTCATGACTTGCTGGGTCTGCTTCAGGGCTTCCTGACGCAGCTTTTCCTTGCCTTCGATGCTGCCCATCGCCTCGGTCGTCTGCTGAGTGAACAGCGCCACCAGTTGATTGCGGATCATCGGCTCGTTGGCCTTGACCAGTTTGGTCGCCTCTTCGCCGGTCACACGCAGCGCCACGTCGGCCTTGTAGACCTTCAGCTTCGGCGTGCCGTCCAGCCCGTAGTTGCCCACGAACGGCGGACTCAAGGTGATGTAGTTGACCTTCGGCGCCTCGCCTTCTTTGGCTTCTTCGGCCAGCGCTGCCACAGGCAGAGACAGGGCCAGCAACAACATGATCCACGCTTTCACAATTCGCTCCTTATCCGGTTTGCGGCCTAGCATAACGACCCGCCGCGCAAGCACAAGCTTATGGCTGACTATCAGGGTCGGGCATGCTCGTTGACCCGTTGACTGACACACCTACACTTATCGGCCATCACTCCCAAAGGAATAGCCCTGATGAAAGCCGTGCTGTGCAAAGCCTTCGGCCCTGCCGAATCGCTGGTGCTGGAAGACGTCGCCAGTCCTGCCCTGAAGAAGAACGAAATCTTGCTGGAGGTGCACGCCGCCGGGGTCAACTTCCCGGACACGCTGATCATCGAGGGCAAATACCAGTTCAAGCCGCCCTTCCCGTTTTCCCCAGGGGGCGAAGCGGCTGGTGTGGTCAGCGCCGTGGGCGAAAAGGTCAGCCACCTGAAGGTCGGCGACCGGGTCATGGCCCTGACCGGTTGGGGCAGCTTTGCCGAACAGGTCGCGGTGCCGGGCTACAACGTCCTGCCGATCCCGCCGTCGATGGACTTCAACACCGCCGCCGCGTTCAGCATGACCTATGGCACCTCGATGCACGCTCTTAAACAACGGGCCAACCTGCAACCGGGCGAAACCCTGCTGGTGCTCGGCGCTTCCGGTGGCGTCGGCCTCGCGGCAGTGGAAATCGGCAAAGCCATGGGCGCCCGCGTCATCGCTGCCGCCAGCAGCGCGGAGAAACTCGCCGTGGCCAAGGCAGCCGGCGCCGACGAACTGATCAACTACAGCGAAGCCAATCTCAAGGATGAAATCAAACGCCTTACCGACGGCCAGGGCGCCGACGTGATCTACGATCCGGTCGGCGGCGACCTGTTTGACCAGGCCATCCGCGCCATCGCCTGGAATGGTCGGCTGCTGGTGGTCGGCTTCGCCAGCGGGCGCATCCCGGAACTGCCGGTCAACCTCGCCCTGCTCAAAGGCGCGGCGGTACTCGGTGTGTTCTGGGGTTCCTTCGCCCAACGCCAGCCGCAGGACAACGCGGCGAACTTCCAGCAACTGTTCGGCTGGTTCGCCGAAGGCAAGCTCAAACCCTTCGTGTCGCAGGTGTATCCACTGAGCAACGCGGCGCAGGCGATCAATGATCTGGGGCAGCGCAAGGCGGTGGGCAAGGTGGTGGTGCAGGTGCGCTGAGTTGTTGTTCAGGCCGGATATTTCCCCCAAGAACCGGCTCGAGCCCGAAAGCCACTAACGCAGCGTCACCCACAGCGGCGCTGCGTTGCTGCCTCTCATAGCAACTCACGAACCTCCCGCGGCAAAAAACTCATGTATTTGCGCATCGGGTTTTCCCGGCAACCTCTGACGATCATGGGGACGCGCCGGTTGATCTTTGCAATGATCGCCAGACGCTGTTCATTCGCCAACTGGCTCTGGTGGATGACGTTGGAGACGTATGCGCGGGTGTCATTGAATATCTGCGCATCAACCCACGCGTACTCTGGCAGGTTCCTGAAGCTATCGTTGATTACTCGACATTTCACTGTCTGCAGCCACTGGTTGAGGTGGATCGGCTGATCCTGATGAAGCCGGAAGAGCATTGGCGCCAGCACCGGCTGTTCCGCCGGCCGACCTTCATCGACCGTCCAGGGCTTGAATCGCCACTGCGCTATCGCCTCCCGGGCTGCTTCCGCCAGTTCTGGATGATCACTGTGCACAATGCTGATCCCGTTGACCGAACCATCCGCCTTGACGATGAAGCTGACCTTGACCTCGCCATCGATCCCGGCCCTGTGCAACGCTCTGGGGTAAATCGGCTTGGGGTTGTGTTCAGGGATGAGCAACCCTTCTGCCGCCAGCGCCAGACTGAAGATCGTCAACAAAAGCCCAGCAAAAAACCACCGCATGTTCGCGCCCCTTCCCTAGTGAGATGCCTTATCCGGCAACAGCACAAAGGTTACGGAGCGCGGCCTTTTAACTGAATGGCGCAGCTTCGCTTTTGGGTGCAGGACATTTCCTGATCCCGATGGGAAACCTGACGAAACCGCTGGGCAAATGGCAGCAGGTAAATTTTCTGACGGACGTTTAGCCGCCGCTCGGCCCGGCAACGTCACCCGGCAACAGATGCTCTTGCACCTTCAGGCTGCGAGATGGGATAAGCCGTCCCTTGTCATCGAAGCGCAGGACAATCAGCCAGTCGAAGACATCATCCGGCCATTTTTCCTGCCCCATCAATGCGGTGGCATCGCCGCCAAAGGCTTTGATCAGTTTGTTGATATGGCCGTGGTGCCAGGCGATCAGAACCGTTTGCGCCTGATTGCTCTTGCGCAACAGTTTGACCAGTTGATGAAGATCACCATTGACGTAGGGCTGCTCAATTGCAAGGTTCAGACGCTGGGCCAATGGCGTCAGGGTCAACCGTGAGCGTGCACTCTCCGGGGTGTCGCCAGCAGCGATCAAGCGCTGGGGAACAAGAGTCTGGCCGTCGAGTTTCAGCGGGTTGAAATAGTCGACGTAGGCGGCCGCACGCTGTTCGCCTCGAGCATTGAGCACTGATCCCACATCCGGTTTTTCCGCATGCCGAATGATCAGCACCGTCGCGTTGCGCAGGCCGGAATGGGAAGGATGATCGACGACAATCAAGCCCAGCATGACAAGGGCGAGCCCCGCCGCCACCAAAAACCTCGGCATCAATCTGCGAACCTTCAGTGGCATTTCTTATCTCTGCTGATCAATCGGCTGAACTGGCCGCGAGTCTATGCCACACCATGTTCAAAAGTGGTGAAAACGCCCCGTTCTTACAGCTGAGCGACAGGTTCGTAAAAGAACATGCGACTTCCAACATTTTCCGCTGTTTTGCCGATGCGAACCGGTGCTATTTTCGGTAACGAAACTGTAACATTCGCATCCGCAGTCAAAACAAGAAATCTGGAGCCCTTGAATGTTTGCTTTCTTTCGACCTGCCGCACATCAGGCTCCATTGCCTGAAGAAAAAATAGACAGTACTTACCGACGCCTGCGCTGGCAGATCTTCGCCGGTATCTTCTTTGGTTACGCCGGTTACTACCTGCTGCGCAAAAACTTCTCGCTGGCCATGCCGTACCTGATCGACGAGGGCTACACCCGGGGTCAGTTAGGTGTGGCAATGTCAGCCATCGCGATCGCTTACGGCTTGTCGAAGTTCTTGATGGGCCTGGTGTCCGATCGTTCCAACCCACGTTACTTCCTGCCGTTCGGCTTGCTGATCTCGGCAGGCGTGATGTTCGTCTTCGGTTTTGCACCGTGGGCCACGTCCAGCGTGACCATGATGTTCATTCTGTTGTTCATCAACGGCTGGGCTCAGGGCATGGGTTGGCCGCCGAGCGGTCGGACCATGGTGCACTGGTGGTCGCAGAAAGAGCGCGGCGGCGTGGTGTCGGTATGGAACGTGGCGCACAACGTGGGTGGTGGCCTGATCGGTCCGTTGTTCCTGCTCGGCATGGGCCTGTTCAATGACTGGCATGCGGCATTCTACGTGCCGGCTGCAGTGGCCCTGGGTGTGGCGGCGTTCGCGTTCATGACCATGCGCGACACCCCGCAATCGGTTGGCCTGCCGCCAATCGAACAGTACAAGAACGATTACCCCGAAGGCTACGATGCCAGCCACGAAGACGAATTCAGCACCAAGGAAATCTTCGTCAAGTACGTGCTGCGCAACAAAATGCTCTGGTACGTGGCCATGGCCAACGTCTTCGTCTACCTGCTGCGCTATGGCGTACTGGACTGGGCCCCGACGTATCTGAAGGAAGCCAAGCACTTCACCGTGGACACCACGTCGTGGGCGTACTTCTTCTACGAGTGGGCCGGTATTCCAGGCACGCTGCTGTGTGGCTGGATGTCAGACAAGATCTTCCGTGGCAATCGTGGCCTGACCGGCATGGTATTCATGGCGCTGGTCACCGTGGCGACGCTGGTCTACTGGCTCAACCCGCCTGGCAACCCGACCATCGACATGATCGCGCTGTTCTCCATTGGCTTCCTGATCTATGGCCCGGTGATGTTGACCGGTTTGCAGGCACTGGAACTTGCACCGAAGAAAGCCGCCGGTACTGCAGCAGGCTTCACCGGTCTGTTTGGTTATCTGGGTGGGTCGGTCGCGGCCAGTGCAGCGATGGGCTACACCGTGGACCATTTCGGCTGGGACGGCGGCTTCGTGCTGCTGGTGGGCGGCTGCATCATGGCGATGGTTTGCCTGGCTCCGACCTTGTGGCACAAGAACGTCGCCAGTCAGAGCCGTGAGGCGCTCGCCTGATCGACCTTTGACTTGCAGCGCTTGAGACGCGCCTCCAGATTTCGATCCGGCATGGCGTGGCTGCGCAGGGCGTGGGCGGTCTGCTCGACATAATCGCGAGTCGTGCCATACCGCCCGCAAGCGCTTTCAAACACCTGGCTCAGCACATGATCCGGCAAGTTACCGGCATAGCTGGGCAGGTGTCGCTCCAAGACAAATCCTAAAGCCTGCACCTGACTGCCATCTTCGAGCCGGCAGTTGAGCCAGTGTGGGCGATAGGACGGGAACGGCATTTCGCGTTTCCATAGCGCGTACAGCGCACCGTCGAGATTTTCTTCCGGCAGCCGATAGGCGAAGCCGCTGCACGAACCACCGCGATCCAGACCAAACACCAGCCCGGGCATTTCCGGCGTCCCGCGATGCTCGTGCGACCACAGGTACAGGCCGCGATGGTAGCCATGGACTCGCCCGCGCACCCGCTCCACCGCCGTACATTCCGGGCGCCAGATCAGCGAACCGTAGGCAAACAGCCACACCGGCCCGCCCTTGTGGCGCGCCATGGTCGATTGCATCGAGACGAGAAGTTGTTCGTGTGTCAGCTGCGGCCCCAGATCGAGCCGCGGAGGGTAAGCCAGATTCACAAAAGCAGATTCAATGGCTGTCATGAAGGAAGTGTTCGGCCCCGCAAGTATTACAAGATGTAAGCACAATTCGCTTGATAGAACATATAGCAGTAACTGTAAAACGAAAAGTGCTAAAGGATGTATGACCTGCCCGATAGCACTAAAGCGCAATTATCAGCCTCGGCTAACGGGTTTTATATAGCCTAATACCATTGCCAAAATATCTTAAATACCCGAATGAAATATGCATAAGCCTTCGCTTGTTCAGGATCGGTTCAAGAAAATGCAGGAAACTTCCTACTAAAATGTCGGACTTTCTGTCTTTCCCGTCGCTGAACGCCTACGTATAACGGCCTTCCTCTGGCGCAAGCCATCCCGTTTGACCGAGGCTGCATCATGAAAAAACCAAGGCTGTTGGCCGCATTGTTGTTGATTCAGACCGGCCAGGCTTTGGCCGAGGATGACTCACAGAAGGACAAGGGCTTCTGGTACGCACAGACCAGTGTCTATACCCGACATTACTCGCCCGACCCCGAACACAATAATCATCAGGACTTGATCGGCATCGAACGCAATCAGGCTTCCGGCTGGGTATGGGGCGGGGCAACTTTCCGCAATTCGTTCCGCCAGCGCTCGAACTATGCGTATGTCGGCAAACGCTATGACAGCAGCGAGTATCCGGTTTATCTGAAAGTCACCGGTGGGCTGTTGCAGGGTTATCGCGGTGATTACAAGGACAAGATCCCGTTGAATCGCTACGGCGTTGCGCCGGTGATCATTCCGTCCATCGGTACTCACTACGGCCCATTGGCCGCCGAGTTGGTATTCCTCGGCGCCAACGCGGCGATGGTGACTACCGGCGTACGTTTCTAGGGGTGGGGCTCAGGCTCGGCTCAATTCGCGCGGCTCAAGAGCGTGGCGCGTAGGCAAATACATCGGCGCGCATCTGGTGCGCATCCATCCCGGCTTCCACCAGCGCATCCAGCGTGCCGTAGACCATTGCCGGCGAGCCGCTGGCGTAGACATGCAGGGACTTCAGATCCGCGAAGTCTTCGCACACGGCCTGGTGCAACATCCCGCAGCGCCCTTCCCAACCGCACTGGTCGCTGACCACTTTGTGCAGGAACAGGTTGGGCAGCCTCAGCCACTCATCCCAGTGTTCGATTTCGTAGAAATCCTCCGGACGACGTACACCCCAGTACAAATGCACCGGGTGTTTGAAGCCGTTGGCGCGGCAGTGTTCGATCAGGCTGTGGATCTGGCCCATGCCAGTACCGGCGGCGATCAGCACCAGCGGACCGTCGGGCAGTTCGGCGAGATGAGTGTCGCCGAATGGTAGCTCGACGCGCACCAGCGGGTTGCGTTGCAGTTGCTCGATCAGGCTCAACGCACTGGCCTCGCGCGCCAGTACGTGGATTTCCAGGTCACGCCCGCCGTGCGGTGCCGAGGCCATGGAGAACGCCGACTTCTCGCCGCTTTCGCGCTCGATCATCAGGTACTGCCCGGCGTGATAGCGCGGCGACTTGCCGGCCGGCGCCCGCAAGCGCACGCGCCAGGTGTCGCCGCCGACGTCCCGGCATTCGATGACCTGACACGACAGGCTGCGCACCGGCAGTTCTCCCAGCGCGAGCACGCCATCCCACAGCAGGATGCAGTCTTCCAGCGGCTCGGCTATGCAAGTGTAGAACTCGCCGTGGTCGTGCACCTTGCCGGCCTGCTCGACCCGGCCTTCCACCAGCAGCGCCGCACATACATGGCAATTGCCGTTGCGACAGCTTTGCGGGCATTCGTAGCCCAGGCGCCGAGCGCCATCGAGAATCCGCTCGCCGGGCCGTATCTCAAGCACCGCTCCGGAGGGCTGCAGGGTTACACGCATCAATCTATTCCTAACTGATTCCAGATGGCATCGATCCGCTGGGTGACGGCGTCGTCCTTGACGATCACGCGACCCCACTCGCGAGTGGTTTCGCCCGGCCACTTGTGGGTGGCATCCAGGCCCATTTTCGAGCCCAGGCCGGAAACCGGCGAGGCGAAGTCGAGGTAGTCGATCGGCGTGTTGTCGATCATCACCGTGTCGCGCTTGGGGTCCATGCGCGTGGTAATGGCCCAGATCACGTCGTTCCAGTCCCGGGCGTTGATATCGTCGTCAGTGACGATAACGAACTTGGTGTACATGAACTGTCGCAAAAACGACCAGACACCGAGCATCACGCGCTTGGCATGCCCCGGATACGACTTCTTCATGGTCACGATGGCCATGCGGTACGAGCAGCCTTCTGGCGGCAGGTAGAAGTCGGTGATCTCCGGGAACTGCTTCTGCAGGATCGGCACGAACACTTCGTTCAGCGCCACGCCGAGGATCGCCGGCTCATCCGGCGGACGACCGGTATAGGTGCTGTGGTAGATCGGTTTGATCCGGTGGGTGATGCGTTCGACGGTGAACACCGGGAAGCTGTCGACTTCGTTGTAGTAACCGGTGTGGTCGCCGTACGGGCCTTCGTCGGCCATCTCGCCCGGGTGGATCACGCCTTCGAGGATGATCTCGGCAGTGGCCGGCACTTGCAGGTCGTTGCCACGGCACTTGACCAGTTCGGTGCGGTTACCGCGCAGCAGACCGGCGAAGGCGTATTCGGAAAGGCTGTCCGGCACCGGCGTCACGGCGCCGAGGATGGTCGCCGGGTCAGCGCCCAACGCTACAGACACCGGGAACGGCTGACCCGGGTGCTTCTCACACCACTCGCGAAAATCCAGCGCGCCGCCACGGTGGCTGAGCCAGCGCATGATCACCTTGTTGCGGCCGATCACTTGCTGACGGTAGATGCCGAGGTTCTGACGGTCCTTGTTCGGGCCTTTGGTGACGGTCAGGCCCCAGGTGATCAGCGGGCCGACATCGCCGGGCCAGCAGGTCTGCACCGGCAGCATCGCCAGGTCGACGTCGTCGCCTTCGATAACCACTTCCTGGCACACCGCGTCTTTGACGACTTTCGGTGCCATCGCGATGATCTTGCGGAAGATCGGCAGTTTCGACCACGCATCCTTCAAGCCCTTCGGCGGCTCCGGCTCCTTGAGGAAGGCCAGCAGCTTGCCGATTTCGCGCAGCTCGCTGACCGACTCGGCGCCCATGCCCATGGCGACCCGCTCGGGGGTGCCGAACAGGTTGCCGAGCACCGGGATGTCATAGCCGGTGGGCTTTTCGAACAGCAGCGCCGGGCCCTTGGCCCGCAGTGTGCGGTCGCACACCTCGGTCATCTCCAGCACCGGCGAGACGGGAATCTGGATGCGTTTCAACTCTCCGCGCTGCTCAAGCTGCTGCACGAAATCCCGAAGATCCTTGAATTTCATTGACGATGGCACCCTCAAAATAGGCGTACATCCTACCTGCTATGCCGGCCTGTGGCAGCCTGTCGCTGCCTACTTGGCTGCATTCGTCTGTGCTTTTCCAAGGTTTTCCCGGGCTTGCAGGCCGATAAACAGCGGCTCGAGGAGCGGCGCCACGAAGCGCGCACCGACTTCGGACAGATGATTGTCATCGGTGTACAGCGAATAACCGCCGAGTTCAGCGTGGCACAGGCCCTTGTCATCACACAGGCGCGGCGCCGGATCGACTACATGCACGGCCGGGTCAACCTGCGCCAGCAGCGCGAACAACTGACTGATGAACACCTGGCGCTTGTGGTGCACCTCGACGTCCAGACCGACGTCATCGACCGGACGATCGAGCATCGCCAGACGCGTCAGCCGATACGGCGGGCTGAAGGCTTGCAACGGCGCCTCTTTCACCAGCCACACGCGATGCCCGCCAGCGCGCAATTGCGCCACCCGTGCCCGCAGACCTTCAGCCAGACGCCGCTCGGCGTCGGCGCGGTCGTAACGGCCATCAGGTGTTCTCAATACGTGGCCCAGATCGCCTTTGGCATCGCCGTACAGATACAGGCTCCACCGCGCGACCAGCACCACATCGCTGACCGACTGCGCCTTCAGCCCCTGCTCGACCCGCTTGTTGAAGCGCGCACAAACACCGTCATGTTCCAGCCCATCGACCGGGATACACCCCGGGGAACTGGCCAGGATCACGCTAACGCCATGGGCCTTGGCACCGTCATCGAACACCGGGATCAACGCGGTGGCGTGACTGTCGCCCCAGACCATCGCGCGGGTCGGCAGATCCGTCACGCCGTAATGGCAGAACAGCTTGTCGTCAGGGGTCTTGTCGTCCGCCAGACACGCCATCAACTCCGGTCGCCACTCGCGGCCCTTGGCGTATTGCAGAGCCTGCTCGGACAGGCGCCATGGCAGGCCATCGGTCCAGCGCAGGGATTGCCCGGCCAGACCGAGCACCAGAATGCCGCATAAACCCGCGAGCAATACCTGGCGACGCCCGGCCAGCAAACGCCGCTCACGGAACGGGGTTTCGACGAGTTTCCACGACAGATAACCGAGTACCAGCGTCAACAGGATCAAGCCAGCCGTATCGAGCACGCCCGGTTCATCGACACTGGCGTAGCTGGAAAAAACGAACACCGGCCAATGCCACAAATACCAGGAATAGGAAATCAGACCGAGGCCGACCATCACCCGACTGCTCAACAATTGACCAACCACTGTTTCACGATGACCATTGGCCAGAATCAGCAGCACTACGCCCAGCACCGGCAACAATGCGGTGGCCCCCGGGAACGGCGTCGACTTGTCGTAGACGAACACCGCCAGCAGGATCAGCCCCATGCCCAGCAGGCTCAAGGCCTGGGCGGCCAGCGGTTTCAAGCGCCAGGCGTGTTTCGGCGCAATCGCCAGCATCGCCCCGGCCAGCAACTCCCAGGCCCGCATCGGCAGCAGGAAGAAGGCTTTTTCCGGGTGATGATTGATTGCCCACACACTCAGCCCGAACGACACCAGCAGCACGCCGAACAGCGCCAGCCGCCAGTGTTTCAGCCGGCTCGAGAGCAACGTCAGCAGCAGCGGAAAGACAATGTAGAACTGCTCTTCCACCGCCAGCGACCAGGTGTGCAGCAGCGGTTTCAGGTCAGAGGCGACATCGAAGTAGCCGTCCTGGCGCATGAACAGGATGTTCGAGACGAACGTCACCTGGTAACGCACCGAGCGCCCTAGCTCTTCATAGTCCTTGGGAGCCAGCAGGAACCAGCCCACCGCCAGCACCGCAATGATCATCGCGAACAGCGCCGGCAGAATCCGCCGCGCACGCCGCGCCCAGAACTCGACGAAACTGAAACGACCCGCCTGACGCTGGTTCCAGATGATCGAAGTAATGAGGTAGCCGGAAATCACGAAGAACACGTCCACGCCGACAAAACCGCCGGTAAACCCCGGGACGCCAAAGTGGAACAGCACCACGGCGATCACCGCGACTGCGCGCAGGCCGTCGATATCCCTTCGATAAGCGAGTGTGCTCATAAATCTTTAATGCCAATCAGATGGTTGTTTTTTGTACAGCTTGAGCCTCTGACTCGAAGAGGCTCACGAATGCTGCTTGTTGTTTTTGCCCAGTGACAGACCTTAACAGATCACGAACCTCCCATAATTCAGGCAAAAAAAATGGCATCCCGTACGGGATGCCATTTTCGGGTACTACCTGCGATGTTACTTGCGCTTCATCGACAGGAAGAACTCGTCGTTGGTCTTGGTCGTTTTCAGCTTGTCGACCAGGAACTCGATCGCTGCGACTTCGTCCATCGGGTGCAGCAGCTTGCGCAGAATCCACATGCGCTGCAGTTCGTCGTCGGCGGTCAGCAACTCTTCGCGGCGGGTGCCGGAACGGTTGATGTTGATGGCCGGGAACACGCGCTTTTCCGCAATCTTGCGGTCCAGCGGCAGTTCCATGTTGCCGGTACCCTTGAACTCTTCGTAGATCACTTCGTCCATTTTCGAACCGGTTTCAACCAGTGCGGTGGCGATAATGGTCAGCGAGCCGCCTTCTTCGATGTTGCGCGCAGCACCGAAGAAACGCTTTGGCTTCTCCAGGGCGTGAGCATCGACACCACCGGTCAGGACCTTGCCGGAGCTCGGGATCACGGTGTTGTAGGCACGGGCCAGACGGGTGATGGAGTCGAGCAGGATCACCACGTCCTTCTTGTGTTCGACCAGGCGCTTGGCCTTCTCGATCACCATTTCGGCAACCTGAACGTGGCGGGTCGGCGGCTCGTCGAAAGTCGAGGCAACCACTTCGCCGCGCACGGTGCGCTGCATTTCGGTTACTTCTTCCGGACGTTCGTCGATCAGCAGCACAATCAGGTGAACTTCAGGGTTATTACGGGCGATATTCGCTGCGATGTTCTGCAGCATGATCGTTTTACCGGCTTTGGGCGGTGCAACGATCAGACCACGCTGGCCTTTGCCAATCGGGGCGCACAGGTCGATCACACGACCGGTCAAGTCTTCAGTGGAACCGTTGCCGGCTTCCATCTTCATGCGCACAGTCGGGAACAGCGGGGTCAGGTTCTCGAAGAGAATCTTGTTTTTCGCGTTCTCGGGACGATCGAAGTTGATCGTGTCGACCTTGAGCAGGGCGAAATAACGCTCGCCTTCCTTTGGAGGGCGGATCTTGCCAACGATGGTGTCACCGGTGCGCAAGTTGAAACGACGGATCTGGCTTGGCGAGACGTAGATATCGTCCGGACCGGCCAGGTAGGAAGCGTCAGCGGAGCGCAGGAAGCCGAAGCCGTCCTGGAGAATCTCCAGCACGCCATCACCGGAGATTTCCTCGCCGCTTTTCGCGTGCTTTTTGAGCAGGGAGAAAATCACGTCCTGCTTGCGCGAACGGGCCATATTTTCTATGCCCATCTGTTCGGCCAATTCGAGCAGTTCGGTAATCGGCTTTTGCTTGAGTTCAGTCAGATTCATATAGGAATGACGTAATCATTTATGGAGGGGGGGAAATTAAGCTTTTGGCTTAATGAGGCCGCGCCGCGGAGAAGGCGACAGGATCGCGAACTTGTTCGAAAAGGAGTGCGTCGGCGACGGCTAGCAGGGGGCAGTGGAGAAACCAGTGCGGGGCCGAATGTACCACCTGAGTTTCGGAGCGTCTAGCCCTGAATACGCAAAAAGCCCCGCAATTTGCGAGGCTTTTTTTTCGGCGATTTACAGCGACGCTTAGATGTTGGCGTCGAGGAAAGCTTTCAACTGAGACTTCGACAGCGCGCCGACTTTGGTCGCTTCAACGTTGCCGTTCTTGAACAACATCAGCGTCGGGATACCACGCACGCCATGCTTGGCCGGGGTTTCCTGATTCTCGTCGATGTTCAGTTTGGCAACGGTCAGCTTGCCTTGGTATTCACCAGCAATCTCGTCCAGAACCGGAGCGATCATTTTGCAAGGACCGCACCATTCAGCCCAGTAATCGACCAGGACAGCGCCTTCGGCCTTGAGTACGTCGGCTTCGAAGCTAGCGTCGCTAACGTGTTTGATAAGATCGCTGCTCATGGAATTCTCCAGGTTGTAAGCAAAAAAACGTGGCCCATCATATCCGCCCTTCCCTTGTTCAGGAAGCCGCAGATGATTGAGTCTTGCTATGGCGCCCCATGAGTCTGGGTATAGCTCAAGTCAGGCGGTGGCGGGGGCGATGAAGGCAATCCCGGTACGCAGTGCCGCGTTGCGCACGTGCTCCTGCATGGCTTTCTGGGCAGCGGCGGACGCCCGGCGCGCCAGTGCGCGGAGAATCTTGCGGTGCTCCTGCCAGGTTTCCATGGCCCGTTCGGCGCGGATGAACGGTAGCTTCTGGCTCTCGAGAAAGATCTCGGCACTGGCGGTAAGGATGCTCAGCATCGCCTGATTGCCGCTGGCCAACAGAATGCGCTGGTGGAATTCAAAGTCGAGCGTCGCTGCCGCCTCGAAGTCACCCGCCTTCAACTGCTCACGCATCGCCGCAACGTTGTCCTCCAGCGCATCCAGATCGAACGTGCTCAAGGTTACCGCCGCCAACCCGGCCGCAAACCCTTCCAGCGCATAGCGCAGCTGAAAAATATCGAGCGGCGAGGCCTGCGCCGCAAACGACCAGCCCGGTGCGCTGTCGCCGCGCGACAACTCCACCGGAGCCTGCACGAAAACACCCTTGCCCGGCTGAATGCTGACCACACCCAGCGCACTCAGCGATGACAGCGCCTCGCGCAATGACGCCCGACTCACGCCAAGTTGCAGCGCCAGATCGCGCTGTGACGGCAAGGCGTCGCCCGCGCCGAAACCCTGGTCGGTGATCAGTTTGCGGATCGCTTGCAGCGCCACTTCGGGTACCGCACGGGAAATCGAATTCATGGTTTTTCAGATGCGTCAGGCCAATGTGCGGCTAGTTGTAAAGCTATTCGCCGAGTCCGGCAAGTCATGCCCCAGCGGGGTTCGGTGATCGAGGCCGATGCGCCATGGCAGTGCGAAAAACGACCTGACTGTTCAGACCAGTAAGACCGAACAAACCCGCTGAAACCGTGGTCTGCCGTGGCGAAAGCCACGTATTGGCACGGCACATGCTCTGTCCGAACGCAGATTTAACTTCCCGCCGATCCGGAGATTTGCCATGACCCTGCGTTACCGAGCCCTCCTCGCCGCGCTGTTTTCCAGCCTGATGCTCAGCCATATCCCCGCTCACGCCGACGGCCTGGACGACGTGGTCAAACGCGGCACACTGAAAGTCGCGGTGCCTCAGGACTTCCCGCCATTCGGCTCGGTCGGCCCGGACATGAAGCCTCGCGGCCTGGACATCGACACGGCGAAACTGCTGGCCGAGCAGCTCAAGGTCAAACTCGAACTGACTCCGGTCAACAGCACCAACCGCATCCCGTTCCTGACCACCGGCAAAGTCGATCTGGTGATCTCAAGCCTGGGCAAGAACCCTGAGCGCGAAAAAGTCATCGACTTCTCCCACGCCTACGCGCCGTTCTACCTCGCGGTATTTGGCCCGCCTGATGCCGCAATCACCACGCTCGACGACCTCAAGGGCAAAACCATCAGCGTCACCCGTGGCGCCATCGAAGACATCGAGCTGACCAAGGTCGCCCCCGAAGGCGTGACCATCAAGCGCTTCGAAGACAACAACTCGACCATTGCCGCCTACCTCGCCGGGCAAGTCGACCTGATCGCCAGCGGCAACGTGGTGATGGTCGCAATCAGCGAGAAGAACCCGAAACGCGTGCCGGCATTGAAAGTGAAGCTCAAGGATTCGCCGGTCTACGTCGGCGTGAACAAGAACGAGCCGGCGCTGCTGGGCAAGGTCAACGAGATCCTCGCCACCGCCAAGGCCGACGGCGCGCTGGAGAAAAATTCGCAGACCTGGCTCAAAGAGCCGCTGCCGGCCGATCTCTGATCGGTCGCGCGGGAGACAATCGATGGCTTATCAGTTCGATTTCATGCCGGTGGTGCAAAACACCGACCTGTTGCTGCGCGGCGCACTGTTTACCCTGGAGCTGACGGCCATTGGCGCAGTGCTCGGGGTCGGCGTGGGCATCATCGGCGCGCTGGTGCGGGCGTGGAACATCCGCCCGTTCTCGGCAATCTTCGGCGTCTACGTCGAGTTGATCCGCAACACGCCATTTCTGGTGCAGCTGTTCTTCATATTCTTCGGCCTGCCCTCGCTCGGGGTGCAGATTTCCGAATGGCAGGCGGCGGTACTGGCGATGGTGATCAACCTCGGTGCGTATTCGACCGAGATCATTCGCGCCGGCATCCAGGCGATCCCGCGCGGGCAACTGGAAGCCGCGGCCGCGCTGGCGATGAGCCGGTTCGAAGCGTTCCGCCACGTGGTGCTGCTGCCGGCGCTGGGCAAGGTCTGGCCGGCCCTGAGCAGCCAGATCATCATCGTCATGCTCGGGTCGGCGGTGTGTTCGCAGATCGCCACCGAGGAGTTGAGCTTCGCCGCCAACTTCATTCAGTCGCGCAACTTCCGCGCCTTCGAAACCTATGCGCTGACCACGCTGATTTACCTGTGCATGGCGCTGCTGATCCGGCAACTGCTGAACTGGGTCGGCCGCCGCTATATCGCGAGGAGCAGCCGATGAGCGACTTCACCTTCTGGGACATCCTGCGCAATCTGCTCACCGGTCTGCAGTGGACGCTGGCGTTGTCGCTGGTGGCCTTCATCGGTGGCGGGGTCGTCGGGCTGCTGATTCTGGTCATGCGCATCTCGAAAAACCCTTTGCCGAGCAACATCGCCCGCACCTGGATCGAACTGTTCCAGGGCACGCCGCTGCTGATGCAACTGTTTCTGGTGTTCTTCGGCGTGGCGCTGGCCGGGATCGAAATCTCGCCGTGGATGGCGGCGGCGATTGCCCTGACGCTGTTTACCAGCGCCTACCTGGCGGAGATCTGGCGCGGTTGCGTCGAAGCGATCCCGAATGGCCAGTGGGAAGCCTCGGCGAGTCTGGCGCTGAATCCGCTGGAGCAATTGCGCTACGTGATCCTGCCGCAAGCGCTGCGGATTGCCGTGGCGCCGACCGTGGGCTTCTCGGTGCAAGTGGTCAAAGGCACCGCGGTGACCTCAATCATCGGCTTCACCGAGCTGACCAAAACCGGCGGCATGCTCGCCAACGTCACCTTCGAACCGTTCATGGTCTACGGCCTCGTCGCCCTCGGCTACTTCCTGCTCTGCTACCCCTTGTCGCTCAGTGCGCGCTACCTGGAAAGGAGACTGCATGCCTCTGCTTAGAATTTCCGCCCTGCATAAATACTACGGCGACCATCATGTGCTCAAAGGCATCGACCTGAGCGTCGAGGAAGGCCAGGTGGTGGCGATCATCGGCCGCAGCGGCTCGGGCAAATCGACCCTGCTGCGCACCCTCAACGGTCTGGAGTCGATCAACGACGGGGTGATCGAAGTCGACGGCGAATACCTCGACGCCGCCCGCGCCGATCTGCGCAGCCTGCGGCAGAAAGTCGGCATGGTGTTCCAGCAGTTCAACCTGTTCCCGCACCTGACCGTGGGCGAGAACGTGATGCTCGCCCCGCAAGTGGTGCAGAAAGTGCCCAAGGCCAAGGCGGCCGAACTGGCGCGCAAGATGCTCGAGCGCGTCGGCCTGGGGGAGAAATTCGATGCGTTTCCGGACCGACTCTCCGGCGGCCAGCAGCAGCGTGTGGCAATTGCCCGGGCCTTGGCGATGTCGCCGAAAGTGCTGCTATGCGACGAAATCACCTCGGCGCTGGACCCGGAGCTGGTCAATGAAGTGCTCAGCGTGGTGCGCCAATTGGCCAGGGAAGGCATGACGCTG
Source organism: Pseudomonas sp. P8_229 (assembly GCF_034008635.1). Lineage (NCBI taxonomy): Bacteria > Pseudomonadati > Pseudomonadota > Gammaproteobacteria > Pseudomonadales > Pseudomonadaceae > Pseudomonas > Pseudomonas sp. P8_229. The sequence goes on from NZ_CP125378.1 coordinate 2,670,711, forward strand.
ATCATGGTCACCCACGAAATGCGCTTCGCCCGGGAGGTCGGGGACAAACTGGTGTTCATGCACCATGGCAAGGTGCATGAGGTGGGGGATCCGAAGGTGTTGTTTGCCAATCCGCAGACGGCGGAGCTGGCGAATTTCATTGGTACGGTGGAAGCGACAGCCTGAATCTGACTCACCCTGATCGTTCCCACGCTCCGCGTGGGAATGCAGCCAGGGACGCTCTGCGTCCCAAAAGCGGACGCAGAGCGTCCGGTGAGGCATTCCCACGCAGAGCCTGGGAACGATCAGGTTCGGGGTGCTCGCTCCGGCGGTTTGAACCATGCGCGTTGGCGTCAGCGTTTGATCGTGGCACGATGTCGGGGTTATCGACCGAGACCCCCAGACCATGCCGCAATCCAAAGCCAAGAATCTGTCCCTGATCGCCGCAATCGACCTGGGCTCCAACAGCTTTCACATGGTCGTGGCCAAGGCCCAGAACGGTGAAATCCGTATTCTGGAGCGCCTCGGAGAGAAGGTTCAGCTTGCCGCCGGCATCGACGATGAGCGCCATCTCAACGAAGAATCCATGCAGCGCGGGCTTGATTGCCTCAAGCGCTTCGCCCAACTGATCAACGGCATGCCCCTGGGCGCCGTGCGGATCGTTGGCACCAACGCCCTGCGCGAAGCGCGCAACCGCCTGGAATTCATCCACCGCGCCGAAGAAATCCTCGGTCACCCGGTGGAAGTCATCTCCGGCCGTGAAGAAGCGCGCCTGATCTATCTGGGCGTCTCGCACACCCTCGCCGACACCCCGGGCAAACGTCTGGTGGCCGACATCGGCGGCGGCAGTACCGAATTCATCATTGGCCAGCGCTTCGAGCCTTTGTTGCGCGAAAGCCTGCAAATGGGCTGCGTCAGCTTCACCCAGCGTTACTTCAAGGACGGCAAGATCACCCCGGCCCGTTACGCCCAGGCGTATACCGCGGCACGGCTGGAGATCATGAGCATCGAGCACGCCCTGCACCGCCTGACCTGGGATGAAGCCATCGGCTCCTCGGGCACCATCCGCGCCATCGGCCTGGCGCTGAAGGCCGGCGGGCATGGCACCGGCGAAGTCAACGCCGAAGGCCTGGCCTGGCTCAAGCGCCGCCTGTTCAAGCTGGGTGACGTCGACAAGATCGATTTCGAAGGCATCAAGCCTGACCGTCGGGCGATTTTCCCGGCGGGTCTGGCGATTCTCGAAGCGATCTTCGACGCCCTCGAACTGCAACGCATGGATCACTGTGAAGGCGCGCTGCGTGAAGGCGTGCTCTACGACCTGCTGGGCCGCCATCATCACGAAGACGTGCGCGAACGCACCCTGACCTCGCTGATGGAGCGTTACCACGTCGATCTGGAACAAGCGGCGCGAGTCGAGCGCAAGGCGCTGCACGCCTTCGATCAGGTCGCCGCAGACTGGGAGCTGGATGACGGTATCTGGCGCGAACTGCTGGGCTGGGCGGCGAAAGTCCACGAAGTCGGGCTCGACATCGCGCACTACCACTACCACAAACATGGCGCCTATCTGATCGAACACTCGGACCTCGCCGGATTCTCCCGCGAAGACCAGCAGATGCTCGCCTTGCTGGTGCGTGGCCATCGCCGCAACATCCCCAAGGACAAGTTCGCCGAGTTCGGTGACGACGGCGACAAGCTGATCCGCCTTTGCGTGCTGCTGCGCTTCGCGATCCTGTTCCACCACATTCGCGGGACTCAGGCGATGCCGCAGGTGGTGCTGCATGCGAAGGGTGACAACCTGGATGTGGAGTTTCCGGAGAACTGGCTGGATGAGAATCAGCTGACTCAGGCGGATTTCGGGCTTGAGGCGGATTGGCTGACGCGGGTTGGCATCGTCCTTACCGTCCACTGAGACGGGCAGACACAAAAAAGGCGATCCGCAGGGATCGCCTTTTTTATTGGGTTCGGTTTGAGATTGGGGGTGGGCCTGCCCCTCATCGGAACGCCGTCCGCCCAGCCCTCTCCCGAGGGAGCCGATCTCCATTGGCTTCGAAGCCTGAGCTCGACTCGATATCTCACGTCGGCGTATAGCGTAAGACACCTCGGTCAGTCCCCTCTCCCTCCGGGAGAGGGTTAGGGTGAGGGGCTCTTGCTCTTGGCTTTAGCTGCTCACCGGAAGAATCGGGCTACCCAGGCGTTCCAGCAACGTCGCCTGCGCACTGCGCGGGTTCTGATTGCCGGTTGGCGTGTTGCGGATGTAGCGGCCATCCGACTGCAGGCTCCAGCTGTGGGTGTTGTCGGTCAGGTACAGCTCCAGCTCTTTCTTCACACGGGTCAGCAGCTTCTTGCCTTCCACCGGGAAGCAAGTCTCGACGCGCTTGTCGAGGTTGCGCTCCATCCAGTCGGCGCTGGAGAGGAACATCTGCTCCTCGCCACCGTTGAGGAAGTAGAACACCCGGGTGTGCTCGAGGAAGCGGCCGATGATCGAGCGCACGTGGATGTTGTGCGAAACCCCGGCAATGCCCGGACGCAGGCAGCACATGCCACGCACCACCAGATCAATGCGCACACCGGACTGGCTGGCCTTGTACAGCGCGCGGATGATCTTCGGATCGGTCAGCGAGTTGAACTTGGCGATGATGTGCGCCGGTTTGCCGTCGAGGGCGAACTGGGTCTCGCGGGCAATCATGTCGAGCATGCCCTTCTTCAGGGTGAACGGCGCATGCAGCAGCTTCTTCATGCGCAGCGTCTTGCCCATGCCGATCAACTGACTGAATAGCTTGCCGACGTCTTCACACAACGCGTCGTCGGAAGTCAGCAGGCTGTAGTCGGTGTACAGACGGGCGTTGCCGGCGTGGTAGTTACCGGTGCCGAGGTGCGCGTAACGCACAATCTCGCCGGCCTCGCGACGCAGGATCAGCATCATCTTGGCGTGGGTCTTGAAGCCGACCACGCCGTAGATCACCACCGCACCGGCCGCTTGCAGACGGCTGGCCAGTTGCAGGTTGGACTCTTCGTCGAAGCGCGCACGCAGCTCGATGACCGCCGTGACTTCCTTGCCGTTACGCGCGGCATCGACCAGCGCATCGACGATCTCGGAGTTGGCGCCAGAGCGGTACAGGGTCTGGCGCACAGCGAGCACGTGCGGGTCTTTCGCCGCCTGGCGCAGCAGGTCGACCACCGGGGTGAACGACTCGAACGGGTGCAGCAACAGGATGTCCTGCTTGCTGACCACGCTGAAAATGTTTTCACTGTTCTGCAGCAGTTTCGGGATCTGCGGAGTGAACGGCGTGTATTGCAGCTCCGGATGACTGTCCAGACCGGTGATGCTGAACAACCGCGTCAGGTTGACCGGGCCGTTGACCTGATACAGCTCGCTCTCGCTCAGGTTGAACTGCTTGAGCAGATAGTCCGAGAGGTGTTTCGGGCAAGTGTCAGCGACTTCCAGGCGCACCGCATCGCCGTAACGACGCGAGAACAACTCGCCACGCAGGGCACGCGCAAGGTCTTCGACGTCTTCGGAATCGAGCGCCAGATCGGCGTTTCGGGTCAGGCGGAACTGATAGCAGCCCTTGACCTTCATGCCCTGGAACAGGTCATCGGCGTGGGCGTGGATCATCGACGACAGGAACACATAGTTGTCGCCCGGGCCGCCGACTTCTTCCGGGACCTTGATGATCCGTGGCAGCAGGCGCGGTGCCGGGATGATCGCCAGACCGGAATCGCGGCCAAAGGCGTCGATGCCTTCCAGCTCGACGATGAAGTTCAGGCTCTTGTTCACCAGCAACGGGAACGGGTGCGTCGGGTCGAGGCCGATCGGGGTGATGATCGGCGCGATCTCGTCGCGGAAATAACGGCGCACCCAGGTCTTGAGCTTGGTCGTCCAGTAACGGCGACGGATGAAACGCACCTGGTGCTTTTCCAGCTCCGGCAACAGGATGTCGTTGAGGATCGCGTACTGGCGGTCAACGTGACCGTGTACCAGCTCGCTGATCCGCGCCAACGCTTGATGCGGTTGCAGACCGTCAGCACCCGCCTGTTCCCGAGCGAAGGTGATCTGTTTCTTCAGGCCGGCGACGCGAATCTCGAAGAATTCGTCGAGGTTGCTGGAGAAGATCAGCAGGAACTTCAGTCGCTCCAGCAACGGATAGGACTCGTCCAGCGCCTGTTCCAGCACGCGGATATTGAATTGCAGTTGCGAGAGCTCGCGATGGATGTACAGGCTGCTGTCATCCAGGCCGGGAATCGCGATCACCGGTGCCGCTGCTGCAGGTTCGGCAACCGGCGCGGGTGGCGCTGGCTCCAGTTCCGGCGGCGTTTCGGTGATTTGTTCCACCACCGGCTGAGCTTCTTTTACTGCAACTTCTGTGAGTCCTTCGGTATTCATCGAATGTTCCTGGGAGGGCTATTTCTGCTCTCGTAACAATTGAGCGGCGCGGACAGCAAAGTAAGTCAGGATGCCATCAGCGCCGGCACGTTTAAAGGCGGTCAGTGATTCGAGAATCACCGCCTCGCTCAACCAGCCATTCTGGATCGCCGCCATGTGCATGGCGTATTCGCCGCTAACCTGATAGACGAAGGTCGGCACTTTGAAGGCATCTTTTACCCGCAAAAGAATGTCCAGGTACGGCATGCCGGGTTTGACCATGACCATGTCCGCGCCTTCAGACAAGTCCGCGCCGACTTCGTGCAGCGCTTCGTCGCTGTTGGCCGGGTCCATCTGATACGAGGCCTTGTTGGCCTTGCCCAGATTCGCCGCCGACCCCACTGCATCGCGGAACGGTCCGTAATAGGCGCTGGCGTACTTGGCGGAGTAGGCCATGATCCGCACATTGACGTGACCGGCAATCTCCAGCGCTTCGCGGATCGCCTGAATGCGCCCGTCCATCATGTCCGACGGTGCCACAACCTGAGCGCCGGCTTCGGCATGGGACAGCGCCTGACGCACCAGTGCGTCGACAGTGATGTCGTTCTGCACATAACCTTCTTCGTCGAGAATGCCGTCCTGTCCGTGGGTGGTGAACGGGTCAAGCGCGACGTCGGTGATCACCCCCAGCTCCGGGAAACGCTCGCGCAAGGCACGAGTGGCGCGCTGGGCGATGCCCTGCGGGTTCCAGGCCTCGGCGGCGTCGAGGGATTTCAATTCGACAGGAGTGACCGGGAACAGCGCCAGCGCCGGAATCCCCAGATCGACCCACTTGGCCGCTTCTTCGAGCAGCAGATCGATGGTCAGGCGCTCGACACCGGGCATCGAGGCCACGGCTTCGCGACGGTTTTCACCGTCAAGCACGAACACCGGCAGGATCAGATCATCGACCGTCAGCACGTTTTCCCGTACCAGCCGACGCGAAAAATCATCGCGGCGATTGCGGCGCAAACGGGTGGCGGGGAACAAACGGTTGGCAGGGGTAAAGCTCACGGCAGACTCCTGAGCCCGCGCAAACGGGCGAGCGTGACAGTTATAAGCGGCCATTATGACGGTCGTATTACAGTTATGTGCACCCCTGTGACAGGTAGTCGCAATCCATTGTCATTGTAGGAAATGTTCACGTCGAGACACATTTCGACACTTTCATGAATGTGTCCGAAGGGTTAGGCTGCGCGTTCATTTCGCCAGCACCCAGACAATGCTCCAACAATTTTTGCATGACTTCGGCTACTTTGCCCTGTTTCTCGGCACGTTCTTCGAAGGCGAAACCATCCTGGTACTCGCAGGCTTCCTCGCGTTCCGTGGATACATGGACATCAACCTGGTGGTGGTCGTGGCGTTCTTCGGCAGCTATGCCGGCGATCAGCTGTGGTACTTCCTGGGGCGCAAGCACGGGCGCAAATTACTCGCGCGCAAACCGCGCTGGCAGATGATGGGCGACCGCGCGCTGGAACACATCCGCAAGCACCCGGACATTTGGGTGCTGAGCTTCCGCTTCGTTTATGGTCTGCGCACGGTGATGCCGGTGGCGATCGGCCTGTCGGGTTATCCGCCGGGACGTTATCTGCTGCTCAACGGTATTGGTGCGGCGATCTGGGCCACGGCCCTGGCAGCTGCCGCCTACCACTTCGGCGCGGTACTCGAAGGCATGCTCGGCAGCATCAAGAAGTACGAACTGTGGGTGCTCGGCGCGCTGCTGGTGCTGGGTGTAGGCCTGTGGCTGCGTCGCCGGTTCAAGAATGCGCGACTGGCCAAGCAGGTTTACGCCGACGAGCAAGCCGCAAAAACCGCGCATCTGCATCAGACAGAAACAGCCAAACCCGAACCTAAGACGCCAGCCGAGTAACGCGCTGGCGACAGCCATACCGCCCGATGCCACTGAGCAGGCTGTAACCGAGCAGGCCAGCCCAGGCCAACGGGCTGGCCGGCCATAGCCCGACCAGCGGCGCCAACCACACCAGCGGCACGTTTGACCCCAGCCGCAGCAGCTCCACCTTCAACGCCCACGGGCGGTTCTCCAGGGCCACGCCCAGCGCAAACAAACCCGATGCGACAGCGCCCCAGCCGAGCACCAGCGCGGCGATCGGCAGATGCGGCGCCTGCCCCATCAGGTAACTGCCCAGCGCGATATAGACGCAGAACTGCAGCGCCACGTAGCCCTTTCGACGGCTGTCGAGCGGCACCTCGAATTTACGAAAGCAGCTCAGGTCCGGCTTGCTCAGCGGGTACTTCGCCGCCACGTCCGCCGGACGCCAACCGGTGCGCATGAACCAGATCCGCAGCTTGTCCCACGGGTTTTCGGCGCGGCGCGCGTCGTCCCACAATTGCGCGTAGAACTGCACATTGGCCCACAGCGGGTTCCAACTCGCCAGCGGCGTGGTCACGCCGAAAATTACCGGTTCGCTGTCGTCCTCTTCCTGGAATGTACCGAACAGCCGATCCCAAAGAATGAACACCCCGCCGTAGTTGCGATCCATGTAGAGAGCGTTCTGTGCATGGTGGGCCCGATGATTGGATGGCGTGACGAAGAACCACTCGAACCAGCCAAGCTTGGGAATGTGCCGGGTGTGAACCCAGAACTGATACAGCAGATTCATCGCCGCGACGCTGACGAACACCAGCAGTGGCACCCCAAACACGGCCATCGGCAGGTAGAAGATCCAGCCCAGCAGGAACCCGGTACTGGTCTGTCGCAACGCGGTGGAGAGGTTGTACTCCTCGCTCTGGTGATGCACCGAGTGCGCGGCCCAGAGGATGTTGCGCTCGTGGCCCAGGCGGTGCAGCCAGTAATAGCAGAAGTCATAGAACACAAAGGCCAACACCCAGACCCAGACACTGTCCGCCGGCAGCCTGAGCAGCGCCAGGTGTTCCAGGGCAAACGCATACGTCAGCAGCCCCACGCCTTTGGTCAACAGCCCGGTGGTGGTCGACAACACCCCGGCGCTGAGGCTGTTCACCGAGTCGGCGAGGCGATAGTGGCTCACCCCGCGCCAGCGGTCGGCGATCAGTTCAGCGGCGATCAGCACGAAGAAAAACGGCACTGCATACAGAATGAAGTCCATGGCGCGCCCCGGTCGGATTCTATGGACAGATCCTAGGTGTAGCCGCCCAATCACCCTATGGCAACGCGCGACAAATTAGTGGACATTTAGCGCCATGAATCTGGAGAGAAACCCATGAGCAAAAAAGTTGCAGTGATCCTGTCCGGCAGCGGCGTGTACGACGGCGCCGAGATCCACGAAAGCGTCATCACCCTGCTGCGCCTGGATCAACGCGGCGCGCAGGTGCAGTGCTTCGCCCCGAACATTGCGCAATTGCATGTGATCAATCACCTGACCGGTGAAGAAATGCCCGAGACGCGTAACGTCCTGGTGGAGTCGGCGCGCATTGCCCGCGGCAACATCAAGGACATCCGCGAAGCCGACGTCGACGACTTCGACGCGCTGATCGTGCCCGGCGGTTTTGGCGCAGCGAAGAACCTCTCTAACTTCGCCGTCGAAGGCGCCGGTTGCAGCGTGCAGCCGCAGGTGCTGGAACTGGCCGAGGCGTTTGCCGAAGCGGGTAAACCGGTAGGCCTGATGTGCATCTCGCCGGCGCTGGCAGCGAAGATCTACGGCCCGGGCGTGACCTGCACCATCGGCAATGACGCCGACACCGCGACCGCCATGAACAAGATGGGCGCCACCCACGAAAACTGCGCGGTGAGCGACATCATCGAAGACAAGGCACGCAAACTGGTGACGACCCCGGCGTACATGCTGGCGCAGAACATCAGTGAGGCGGCTTCGGGGATCAATAAACTGGTCGACCGCGTTCTGGAATTGACCCACGAAAACGATGCCTGATCTCTGACGGCATGCAGAACAAAAATGTGGGAGCGGGCTTGCTCGCGAAAGCGGTGCGTCATTCAAATCAATGTTGTCTGATACGACGCCTTCGCGAGCAAGCCCGCTCCCACAAGGGATTTGTGTAATGTTCAGGGTTTGCGGGTGAGCCGGGTGAGGATGCGGTCCAGCGCATTGGCAAACGCCTGCTTCTCGCGCTCGCCGAACGGCGCCGGGCCGCCGCTGATCTGGCCCTGTTCGCGCAGGTCAGTGAACAGGTTGCGCACCGCCAGGCGCTCGCCCATGTTCTGCGCGTCGAACTCCTTGCCGCGCGGGTCCAGCGCCGCCACGCTTTTTTTCACCAGACGATCAGCCAGCGGAATATCGCTGCAGATCACCAGTTCACCGGGCACCGCGTGCTCGACCAGATAATCGTCCGCCGCATCCGGGCCACTCGGCACCACGATCAGTTTGACGATCGCCAGCCCCGGTTTGATCTGCGGCTGCCCCGCCACCAGCACCACTTCGAACTTGCGCTTGAGGGCGAACTTCACCACCAGATCCTTGGCAGCCCGAGGGCAGGCGTCGGCATCGATCCATACACGCATGTTCTTTTCCTCTTTTAAAAGCATCGCGGGCAAGGCCACTCCCGCAAGGTTAACGCTAAACCTGTGGGAGCGGGCTTGCCCGCGAATATGAGCGCAGCGAATGCTCTTAAGCAGTCACCCGCTTCTTCTCGGCCATCCGGCTACGCCCATACAACACGGCAATCGCCAGAATCGCCACCGCCTGCGCCGTCAGCGAATAGGCGTCGGCATGAATCCCCAGCCAGTCGAAGTCGAAGAACGCCACCGGCCGCGTGCCGAAGATCCCGGCTTCCTGCAACGCCTTCACGCCATGCCCGGCGAACACCACCGACAACGCACACAGCAGGCCGGCGTTGATGCTGAAGAACAGCGCCAGCGGCAGTTTCGCCGAGCCGCGCAGGATCACCCAGGCCAGACCGACCAACAGCACCAGCGCCGTGGCGCCACCGGCCAGCACCGCGTCATGCCCGGCCGGGCCTGCCTGCAACCACAGGGTTTCGTAGAACAGGATCACTTCGAACAGCTCGCGGTACACCGAGAAGAAGGCAAGGATCGCGAAGCCGAAACGCCCGCCGCCGCCCACCAGACTCTGTTTGATGTAATCCTGCCAGGCCGCCGCGTGGCGCCGATCGTGCATCCACACGCCGAGCCACAACACCATGACACTGGCGAACAGCGCGGTCGCGCCTTCAAGCAGTTCACGCTGCGAGCCGCTGACGTCGATCACGTATGCCGCCAGCGCCCAGGTGCCGAGACCAGCCAACAGCGCCAGGCCCCAACCGATGTTGACGCTGCGCACCGCCGACTGCTGGCCGGTGTTACGCAGGAAGGCGAGGATCGCCGCCAGCACCAGAATCGCTTCGAGGCCTTCGCGCAGCAGAATCAGCAGGCCGGAAATGAAGCTCAGCGACCAGCTCAGGCCATCGCTGCCGAGCAGTTCGGCAGACGCCTTCAATTTTTCCTTGGCCGCGTCCAGACGCTGCTCGGCCTGTGCCACCGACAGACCGTCCTGCAGCGATTGACGGTAGGCCATCAGCGACTTTTCAGTGTCCTTGCGCACGTTGGCGTCGACGTTATCCAGCGAGCTTTCAACCAGTTCGAAGCCTTCCAGATACGCCGCTACCGACAGGTCATAGGCCTGATCGTGATCACCGGCACGGTACGCGGCCAGGCTCTTGTCCAGCGTGGCGGCGGTGTAGTCGAGCAACTGCGCCGGGCCGCGCTTGACCTGCGGCGGCTGCGCGCGCTGGGCGCGGAAGGTTGCGGCGACTTGCACGCCTGCGGCGGACTGCACTTCGGCCGGGGTCTGGCGGGCCAGATCGGCGATGTTGTAGGTCTTGTCGGACCTGGCCGCTGCCGGGTCGGCACTGAAGCCGGCGATGTAGGTCGCCAGGTCCCAGCGCTGACGGTCGTCCAGTTGATCGGCGAACGCCGGCATGTCGGTGCCTTCGACGCCCTGACCGAGGGTGCTGTAGATCGCGTACAGGCTCAGGTGGTCCATCCGCGCTGCATCGCGCAAATTGGCCGGTGGCGGCGTCATGCCGAGACCCGCCGGACCGTCGCCGGCACCGTTGGCACCGTGGCACACCGAGCAGTTTTGCGCATACAGCGGCGCACCCCGGGTCGGATCCGGCGTGATGATCGGTGCCTGGCTGACTTCATACGCCACCGCCAGTTTCGCCCCCAGTTGCCGGGCCTGCCGGGCGACTTCGGCGCCGTCCTGTTTCGCGGTGATGGCGGCGTGCAGAGCCTCGACGCCCTGCTCCAGCGCGGCCTTCTCCGGCTTGGCCGGCAGACCTGTGATCAGCCCTTGCAGCACCTGGGTGAATTCCAGTTGCTCGCGGTACTCGCCATCGTCAACGACCTTGCCCGCCGCGACCGTCGGTGGGTAGTCGGCGCTGATGTAATCGAGCAGGTGCAGCGCCTGCGGGGCGCCTTCCACGGTGTCGGCCAGCAGGTTGAAGCTGCTCAGGGCAAACAACGGGAACACCAGCCAGGCCAGGAATCGGGACGAGGCAGTCATGAATGAGTCTCAAATGGAAATGCGAAGTTACATATTGTTCACTTCGAACGCCTTTCGCTCAAGCTTTGTCGACGTAGAACCGCTTTAGCGCAGTGGCACCGATGCCTGTAGATAGTGTTGGAGCATGAATTCGACAAAGACCCGCACCTTGAGCGCCACATGCCGGGCATGGGGATAAAGCGCGTAATAGTGCCGTTGACCGAGGCCGCAGTTGGGCAGGATCTGCACCAGTCGGCCCGCCAGCAGATCGTCCTGTACCGTGGCCCGGGTAAACGCCGCAATGCCGACCCCGGCCAGCGCCGCAGCGTGTAACGAACTGATCGAATCAGCCTTGAACCGACCGTCTGCCCGTACCGGCGTGGTCGCCCCGCGCGCATCGGTCAGCACCCACTCGCTGCCCCCGGCAAACGCCAGCAACTGGTGTTCGGCGAGCTCACGTACCTGGCGGACCAGGCCGTTGCGGGCGACATAGGCCGGCGACGCCACCAGCAACAGGTCCGAGACGGTCAGCAGGCGCGCCACCAATGACGAATCGGCCAATGGCCCGCAGATGCGCAGCGCCACGTCGAAGCCCTCGGCGATCAGATCGACAAAACGGTCATCGCAGGACAGGTCCACCTCGATCTCGGGATAGCGCTGGTGAAACGCTGGCAGCCAGCTCGCCAGTTCCAGGGTGCCGATCACCATCGGCGCACTGACGCGCAACACACCGCTGGGGCTTTCATGGGCCTGCCCCACCGCCAGCGCGGCCTGATCGAGGCGCTCGAGGATGTCCACGCACGCCGCGTAATACTGTTGCCCCGCCGTAGTCAGACTGAAGCGCCGGGTATTGCGGTTGATCAGACGCGTGCCGAGTTCGCTTTCCAGCTGTTGCAATTGCCGGGAAATGGTCGAGTGGGTGGTGTCGAGCCGCTCGGCGGCGGCGCTGAATCCGCGACACTCGACAATGCTACGAAACGCGCGCATGGCTTGCAGTTGATTCATCGAAGTCCTGCAGTTCGTTAAGCGTCAGGCCGGCAAGGCTAGCTCAATCCCGTCGACCATCCCACCGGTAAGTCGGCAGCGCGCCAGACTTGATCGGTGCAACTGGCAAACAAAAACGACACATCACTTGGCCACTACTGCACCCTATAATGCGCCACCTCGTCGCATTTTCCGCTCAAGGATGAACCCTCTTCATGCGCCATCGCTTGCTGCTGCCCCTGTTGATCGCCGCCGTTGTGCAACTGAGCGGCTGCGCTGCGTATCGCAACTACGATCTGGAACTGCAACAGACCACCGACCAGTTCAAGGCCGGCAACATCGACGGCGCTCTCTCGGTGATCGAAGCGCACAATCCTGACCCGGAAAAGGACCTGCTCTACTACTTTGAAAAGGGCGCCATTCTCAGTGCCGGCGGCGAATTCGCACAGAGCCAGACGACCTGGCGCAGCGCCGAGCAGATGATCATCGAGCGCCAGGACACGATCGAAACCACCGGCGACAAACTGCTAGCCGCAATGGGCGATCACTGGGGCAGCATCATCAATGACAAGCTGCGCCGCTACGATGGCTACGACTATGAAAAAGTCATGCTGACCACGCAGATGGCCCTCAACCAACTGGCGCTGAATGACTTCGACGGCGCCCGCGCCGATATCAAGAAAACCCACGAACGCGAAGCGCTGATCGCCCGGCAACGGGAGCTGGAATACGAAAGAATCGAGGAAGCAGCCAAGGCTCAGGGCGCACGCGTGCATTACAAGGATTTGCAGGGGTATCCGGTGGTGATGCTCGAATCGCCTGCAGTGATTGCCCTGAAAAACGGTTACCAAAGTGCGTTCAGTCACTATCTCGCCGGCTTCACCTATGAAGCACTGGGTGAAAAGGACCTCGCTGCGCCCGGCTATCGACAGGCCATCGAATTACGCCCGGACATGGCGTTTTTCCAACAGGCATTGCGCGATCTCGACAGCCCCGAACTCAAGACCGACGAAAGCGATGTTCTGATCATCGTGCAAAGTGGCCTGGCGCCTGCGCGCAGTTCGGTACGCGTGCCTTACCCGGTGAAACTGGCGGACGGGCAAGTCATCGTCGCCAACATTTCGTTTCCGGTGATGGTGCCGGACACCACCACCCCGCCGATCAGTCAGGTCAGTATCGATGGTCGACAAAAAAAGCTGATCGCGGTCAACAGCATCACCGACATGTCCTTGCGCACGCTGCGTGACGACATGCCCGGGATTATCCAGCGCACGACCTACCGGGCGTTTCTTGCAGCGGACGTTCAGGGCACGGACAACCGACGTAACCCGGGCAAAGCGTCCTATGTGACCCAGTGGGACGGTTTCGAGCAGGCGGACACTCGCACCTGGCGCACCCTGCCCAACCTGACGCAGGTCGTGCGCCTGCGCCTGAAAAAGGGCGAACATCTGATCGGTCTGCCGAATGCCACAGCGCCACTGAAAATCCGCATCGACCAGAACCGCCAGATGATCGGTCTGCGGGTGCTGGGCGAGCGGATTTACGCGAATGGCAGCGCTTTTCAGGCCATCCCTGTGCTGGAAACCCGCGTATCGGACCTGAAATAAGTAATGGCACAAAGCTAACAAGTGCGATCAAAAAGCTATTACATGGCCAGCAGCACCCGCTTATAATGCCGCGCCCTCGCTATCGCGATACGGCATAAAAGCTCCTCTGGTTATGAGGAATTGGCAGGAGGCCAGCGCCACTGTCGATGGGTCACATCAGCCCGACCAGCACAGGTGGCTGCTGCAGTTTCAAGCTCAGGGAAGAAGTACCCCCATGGCATTCCGTGCTCCCACCTTGATCGCGCTCAGCGCTGTCACTCTGCTGTCCGGCTGTTCGGCGTTTCGCAACTACGATTCGGAACTGGCCCAGACCAACCAGCAACTGGCCACCGGCAACGTCGACGCCGCACTGACCCTGCTGGAAAAGAACAACACTGGCCCGGACAAAGACCTGCTCTATTACTTCGAGAAAGGTGAGTTGCTGCGCGCCAAGGGCGACCTGTCCGGCAGCCAGAACGCCTGGACCAGCGCCGACCAGGTGGTCGGTCAGTGGGAAGACGCGGTCAAGCTCGACTCCGGCAAATACCTGGCCCAGTTCGGCAGCTTCATCGTCAACGACAAGGTCCGCCGCTACGAAGGCTACGACTATGAAAAAGTCATGCTGACCACGCAGATGGCCCTCAACCTGCTGGCGGTCAATGATTTCGACGGCGCCCGCACCGCCATCAAGAAGACTCACGAACGTGAAGCGGTAATCGCCGACCTGCGCGACAAGGAATACCTCAAGAGCGAAGAAGAGGCCGAGAAAGAAGGGATCAAGACCCAGTACAAGGATCTGCAGGGTTACCCGGTTGCCAGCCTCGATGCGCCAGAAGTGGTCAGCCTGAAAAACAGCTACCAGAGTGCGTTCAGCCATTACCTGGCCGGCTTCGTCTACGAAGCCCTGGGCGAGAAAGACCTGGCTGCACCGGGCTACCGCAAGGCGGCTGAACTGCGTCCGAACACCCCGCTGCTGGAACAGGCGCTGGTCAATCTCGACAAGCCGTCCAAGTCCGACGACAGCGACATCCTGATCGTGGTGCAAAGCGGTCTGGCGCCATCGCGCGACTCGATCCGCGTGCCGCTGCCATTGCCGATCTCCAACAACGTGGTGATCACCCCGTTGTCGTTCCCGATCATCAAGCCTGACACCTCCACCGCGCCGTTCGCGCAGATTGGCGTCGATGGCCAGCAGGTCAACCTGACTGCCCTCAACAGCACCACCGCCATGTCGCGCCGCGCCCTGCGCGATGACATGCCGGGGATCATCGTGCGCACCACTGTGCGTGCAATCACCAAAGGTGTGGCGCAGAAGAAGATCAACGAAACCAACCCGCTGGCCGGTCTGGCCGTGGGTATCTCTTCAGCAGTGCTGGAAGGTGCCGATACCCGTACGTGGCGCACCCTACCGGACAACACCCAGGTGGTGCGTCTGCGCTTGAAGAAAGGCGAGCACCAAGTAAGTCTGCCGAGCGCCGTCGGCGGTTCAGTGGTCAAGGTCACCGTCGATCAGCGTTATCAGGTGATCAGCCTGCGCGCCGTGGGCAACCAGGTGTTCGCTGCGGGCGTCGCCGCCCACGTCATCCCGAGCGCCGGCGCGACCAACGTCGCCAGCAACAAACAACCTTAAGAACGGAGTCTTTGCATGCGCTTCAAACTCATCGCCGTTGCCGCCCTCGCCGTCCTGGCCAGCGGCTGCGCCACCCCGCCACCACCGGAGCCGGGCAGCGCCGCAAGCAAGGTCGTGGCCATGGGCCCGCAGAAACACATCGCGGTCGGCGCCATGCGCGTGGCCCGCGAGAACGGCTTCATGACCGTCAATGTGCAGTTGACCAACACCCTCAACAGCAACAAGACGTTCTACTACCGCTTCGCCTGGCTTGGCCCGGAAGGTTTCCCGATCGCCGAGGAAGAAGTCTGGAAAAGCCAGATGATGTACGGCGCCCAGACCAGCTTCATCCAGGGCATCGCCCCGACCCCGAAAGCCGTGGATTTCCGTCTGGAACTCAAGACGCCTTAAGCCCGCCACCCTATTCCTGTTTTAGAGAGCATTCCCATGTTTGCACGCTTTTCCATGATCGCTGTCCTCGCCCTGCTGGCTTCCGGTTGCGCCAACACTTCGCCAACCCTGGGCAGCAAGAACATCAGCTACGGCGACACCAAAGCGGTTGAAACCGTGACCAACGAATTCGGTTCGACCGACCTGCAAATGATCGCCGAATCGATGACCCGCTCGCTGGCCCAGTCCGGCATCCTGCAGGGCCGCCCGGTGGTGCAGGTCTACGATGTGAAGAACAAGACCAGCGAGTACATCGATACCCGCGAAATCACCACCAGCATCAAGACTCAGCTGATGAAAACCGGTGTTGCCCGCTTCGCCAGCGACAACAACGCGATGCAAAGCCAGGTTGACCAGCTCAAGCTGCAAAACCAGAGCGGCCTGTACAAGAAGAGCACCGTGGCCAAGACCGGCAACATGGTTGCCGCCAAGTACCGCATCGAAGGTTCGATCAGCTCGATCGTCAAGCGCAGCAGCGATTACAAGGACGTCTTCTACAAATTCAGCCTGCAACTGATCGACGTTGAAAGCGGTCTGGCCGAGTGGATGGACGAAAAAGAGATCCGCAAAACCACGGAGCGTTAATCAATGCGCACATGGATTGGCATGATGGCCCTGGCTTGCGCGTTCAGCGTGCAAGCGGCCCCGAAAGTCGCGGTGACGGATCTGGCGTATCAGGAGCGCGTGGAACAATACATCCACATCGTTTCAGCGCAGAACAATTACCGTGAGGGTTACTACAGCTCCAGTGGTTCTTCGAACTACAACGAGCTGGAAGCGACCACCAGCTACATCGAGCAGGGTGAGCTGCGTAAATTCACTGGCGACATCAAGGGTGAAATCCTGCGTACCGGCATGTTCCAGCTGGTGCAAGGCACGCCGTACACTGCGTCGTCCAAGGGTGACGTCTATGACGTGATCAAGCGCATCAAGGCCGGCAACTTCAAAGGCGCCGACTATGTGCTGTTCGGCACCGTGTCCGACATCGACTTCACCCAGGACATGAACGAGCTGGCGCACACCGACAGCTATTCGGCGGTGCTGGGCCTGACGCTGGTGGCGGATTTCAGTCTGATCAACACCAAGACCTACGAGATCACGTCGGCCTTCACGGCGATGGGCGAAGCGCAGGACACCAAACTGGTGAACGGCCGCGACATCAAGATCTCGCTGAACCGACCTCGGGTGGTGCGTGACGTGTCCAAGGCACTGGGCGAGGACGTCGCCGGGCAACTGAGCCAACAGCTCGGTGGTGGCGGTTACGAGCAGCCGCGTGAGCCGCAACAGCGCAACAACCTGCCGCGTGATACGGCGCCGGTGATCTTGCACTGACCGAGTGAGCACGGAACTCTGTGGCGAGGGGATTCATCTCCGATGGGCCGCGAAGCGGCCCCGCTCTTGAGCAAAAAAGAGATTGGGACTGCTACGCAGTCCATCGGGGATGAATCCCCTCACTACAACTGAGTTCACTAGAGCGATACGTAATAATAAAAAAGGCGACCTCATCAGGTCGCCTTTTTTGTGCCCGCAGGCGTCACACCACCGCTTTACGCAACGTCGCCATGAACGCCGCCGCACCGATGAACAGCCCGGCAAACGTGCGGTTCATGCGCCTCTGCTGCTTCGGCGTGCGCAACAGCCGCAGCACTTTCGACGCCAGACCGGTGTAGCCGGCCATGACGATCAGATCGACGCAGATCATGGTCACGCCGATCACCAGGTACTGTATCAGCAGTGGTGCGTGCGGATTGATGAACTGCGGCAGCACCGCCAGCATGAACACCAGCGCCTTGGGGTTGCTGATGTTCACCAGAAAACCGCGGAACACCAGCGCCAGAGGTTTGCCGATCGGCCGTACCGCCGCGTCATCGCTCATGTCCATGGGCAGCGCACGCCATTGCTTGACCGCCAGATACACGAGGTAAGCCACACCGAACCATTTGATCGCGTGGAAAGCCGTGGCCGAAGCAGTCAGGATCGCGCCAACGCCGGCGCCGACAATCGCAATCTGCACCGCCAGGCCGATTTGCAGGCCAAGGGCGTTCCAGTAGCCGCGCCAGAAACCGTATTGCAGACCGCTGGACATCGACGCAATAGCGCCGGCACCCGGGGACAGACTGATCACCCAGCAGGCGGCGAAAAACGCCAGCCATGTTTGTAGCTCCATCGCACACCTCGACTCATGCTCGTGACAAATGCCTAAGCTAATCCGGGTTTGAATGGATGACTACCGATTTTTTGCTGAATGTTGCAGGTGCTACTGAGGGCCCCTTCGCGAGCAAGCCCGCTCCCACAAGGATCTTTGGTGTTCACACATTGTGTGTTCCACCCAGGACACTGTGGGAGCGGGCCTGCTCGCGAAGGCGTCAGATCAATCGCCCGGGGAATCTACTTCTCGAAACCGCTGGAAGGAAATACATCGCTACCGCGCCAGCGCCGCACCGAGCGCTGGAAGAACAGACTGTTCGGCACCTGCACCATGGCGCTGCCGGTACCCAGTTCCTCAGCCTCGATCAACGTGGTGTACAGCAGATTGATCGCCACCACCCGGCCTTTGACGCCAGGCTTGTCGGTGGTGTCCACCAGCTCAACCACATCTCCCAGACGGAACGGGCCGACGGTGAAGATCAGGATCGCGCAGAGCAGGTTCGACAGCACACTCCACATGGCGAAGAACGCCACCGCCGCCACCGCAACGAAACCCGACAGCGCCGTCCACAGCACCGTGGCCGACACGCCGAGTCGTTCCAGCACAAAGATCAGCGCGCTGCCCATGATCAGCCAGCGCAGCCCGCCGCGCAGCGGCATCAGCAACTGCGGCGGGAACGGGTAGCGCTCACCCAGGCGAGTCAGGCCTTTGGCAACGAAGCGCTGGGCCAGATAACCGGCCAGCAGGATCAGCAGAATCTGCACCGCAAACCAGACCGGCTCGACCCACTCCGCCGGCAGCGGCAGCTTGAACGCTTCCATCAGGACAGCGCCTCCAGCTCCGCTTGCATGCTTTCCAGCGTCTCGAGGGCTTCCATCCACGCCTCTTCCAGTTCGGCTTCGCGCACTTTCAGCTTGGCCTGTTCGGCCAGCAGATCACGCAGCTCGTTCTTGCGCGCTGGCTCGTAGATGTCGCTGTCACCGAGGCTGGCATCAACCTTGGCGAGTTTTTCGTGGAGCTTGCCCAGCTCGGCTTCGAGCTTGTCGGCTTCACGCTTGTGCGGTGCCAGTTGCTGACGCAACGCAGCAGCGGCCTGACGCTGAGCCTTCTTGTCAGTCTTGTCCGGGTTGACCGGGGTGTTGCTGACCGGCGCGTTGCGCTGACGGTACTCCACCAGCCAGCGGGCGTAGTCTTCGAGGTCGCCATCGAACTCTTCGACCTTGCCATCAGCGACCAGGTAGAAATTGTCGGTGGTACTCTTGAGCAGGTGCCGATCGTGAGACACCACCAGTACCGCGCCGCTGAATTCCTGCAGTGCCATGGTCAGCGCCAGGCGCATTTCCAGGTCGAGGTGGTTGGTCGGTTCGTCGAGCAGCAACAGGTTCGGCCGTTCCCAGGCGATCAACGCCAGGGCCAGACGCGCTTTTTCGCCGCCGGAGAAATTCAGCACCGGTTCGTCGATGCGCGCGCCACGGAAGTCGAAACCGCCGAGGAAGTCGCGCAGGGTCTGCTCGCGCTCGGTCGGCGCCAGTCGCTGCAAGTGCAGCAGCGGGCTGGCCTTGGAATCCAGCGAGTCGAGCTGATGCTGGGCAAAGTAGCCGACCACGGTGTTTTCGCCACGGGTCAGACGCCCGGCCAGCGGCTCGAGCTCGCCGGCGAGGTTCTTGATCAGGGTCGATTTACCGGCGCCATTCGGCCCGAGCAAGCCGATCCGCGCACCCGGGGTCAGTTGCAGCTTGACCTTCTCCAGGATGGTTTTATCGCCGTAACCCAGACGCGCATCGGACAGGTCGATCAGCGGGCTGGAGATCTTGGTCGATTCGCGGAACACGAAATCGAATGGCGAATCGACGTGGGCCGCCGACAGCTCTTCCATGCGCTCCAGTGCCTTGATCCGGCTCTGCGCCTGACGGGCCTTGGTGGCCTGGGCCTTGAAGCGAGCAATGTAGCTTTCCATGTGCGCACGTTGCGCCTGCTGCTTCTCGTAGGCCTGTTGTTGCTGGGCCAGACGTTCGGCACGAGCACGTTCGAACGCGGTATAGCCGCCCCGGTACAGGGTCAGTTTGCGCTGATCGACGTGGGCCACGTGATCGACCACTTCATCGAGGAAGTCGCGGTCATGGGAGATCAGCAGCAAGGTGCCCGGGTAGCTTTTCAGCCACTCTTCGAGCCAGATGATCGCGTCGAGGTCCAGGTGGTTGGTCGGCTCGTCGAGCAACAACAGGTCCGACGGACACATCAAGGCCTGCGCCAGGTTCAGACGCATCCGCCAGCCACCGGAGAAATCTGCGACCTGCCGATCCATCTGCTCGTTGGTGAAACCGAGACCGGCCAGCAATTTGCGCGCACGCGCATCGGCGGTATAACCGTCGGCGCTGTCGAGTTCGGCGTGCAGACGCGCCAGAGCCGTGCCATCGTGGGCCGCTTCTGCGGCGGCGAGGTCACGTTGCACTTCGCGTAGACGCAGGTCGCCATCGAGCACATAGTCGACCGCCAAGCGTTCGAGCGTGTCGACCTCCTGGCGCATGTGCGCGATGCGCCAGTCGGCCGGCAACAGGCAATCGCCCGAGTCCGGATGCAACTCGCCGCGCAACAAGGCGAACAGGCTGGATTTGCCGGCACCGTTGGCACCGATGAGGCCAGCTTTGTGGCCGGCGTGCAGGGTCAGCTCGGCGTCTTCTAGCAGACGTTGCGGGCCACGCTGTAAAGTCAGGTTCTGAAGTCGGATCATAATGGCGGCGGAGTCTACCAGCTTCGCTCACAACTGGCGCGAGTAGCACGATGTCCTCTGACCTGTGGAGCTTTTCCCTTGCCACCTACGCCCGCCCGGGTGTGGAACCTGCCTGCCTGCAACTGCAAACGGCGGGGGCCAATGTGTGCCTGTTGCTGTGCGGTGCGTGGCTGGAGCAACGTGGCGTGGCCTGTGACGAACAGCGCGTAGAACAGCTGAGAACGCTGGTGGGGCCTTGGGATAGGGAGGTGGTGCAGCCACTGCGCGCGCTACGCACTCAATGGAAAACCCTGGCCGAAGATGATCCGGTACTCAAGGGCCTGCGTGAACAGATGAAAGCGCTGGAGCTGGAAGCCGAGCGGCATCTGTTGTGGCAACTGGAACAGGTCGCTCAGGACTGGCCGTTACAGGATGCATCCGCGTCGGGGCAATGGCTTGAGCGTCTGGCGGCAACGGCCGCCAGCCCGAACCGCGACGCGCTGCAAGTGCTGCGCGTCGCGGCAACCGGCACTTAGGAAGCGCTGGTCGGGTTGCTGGTGACGCTCGACGCAGCGGCTGGCGTTGGCGCAGTCGTGGTGGTCGAGGTAGAAGCGGCGGAAGCAGGTGCAGCGGCCGGCGCTGGAGCGGCTGGCTTGGCGGCAGGTGCGGTCGCCGGTTTCGCGGCAGTTGGTTTGACGGCAGCTGGTTTGGCAGTGACCGGTTTTTTCGCGACAGGTTTGGCAGCTGGTTTGGCTGCTGGCTTGGCGGCTACTGGTTTGGCAGCAGGCTTGGCGGCAGCGGTCGCCGGTTTTGCGGCGGCAGGTTTTGCGGCGGGCTTGGCAGCGGTTTTAGCGGCAGGCTTGGCGGCAGGTTTGGCGACGGCTTTGGCAGCTGGTTTTGCAGCAACCGGTTTGGCCGCAGGCTTGGCTGCCGGTTTTGCCGCTGCAGTTTTGGCGGCGGGTTTTACTGCAGCTTTGGCAGCCGGTTTTGCAGCCGGTTTAGCCGCGGCGGTTTTTGCCGGTGCAGCTTTGCGTGCAACAGGTTTTGCGGCTGGCTTGGCAGCTGGTTTTGCAGCAGCCGGTTTGGCGGCGGCAGTACGTGCGGCAGGTTTTGCAGCGCTGGCCGCAGCAGGTTTTTTCACCGCGGTTTTTGCAGCAGGTTTGGCCGCTGCTTTAGCTGGCGCCTTGGCGGCTGGTTTGGCCGCTGGCTTGGCAGCAGCGGTTTTGGCAGGGGCTTTCGCTGCAGCAGGTTTGGTTGCCGCTTTCTTCGCAGGCGCTGCAGCAGGTTTGGCTGCGCGGGAGGTCAGCGCCTTGCCGGCGGCTTCTTGCACGCGACCGACACCCTGGGCCAGTTTCAGGCTTTCCTGGGCATCACGCTTGAGTTGCAGAATGTAGCTGCGGGTATCGGACTGACGATCCTTCAGCGCATCGAGCAGGTCTTCAAGTTCTTTCACTGCCGCCTTGGCCTTGTTCTGTGCCTTGGCTTTACCGGCAGTGGCTGCGTCCTGCAATTTGGTGCGGGATTTGTGCAGTTTTTCTTGCGCCTTGCCGCGTTGTTTTTCCAGTTTGGCGAGCAGTTTTTCAGCATCAGCCAAGGCTTGGGAGCAAGCGTTTTCCAAATGCTCGAGCAGGCTGCCCGAGAGTTGTTGGAGTAAGTGCAACGGAGTGTTTACAGGCTTCTTGGTGGCCGACATGGTTTACCTCCTGGCTGACGTGAGTGCGGCTCATACTAGACCTCTGCTGCTACCGCCGCTAGGTCATCTTGACAGTAACGAAACCGTTGCGTTGCAACGAAGTGAAAATGTTCTGCACAAAGACAAAAGCAGTTCACCGTTGCAGACGTTCGCGCTGGCATAATCGCCCGCATCTCAGGACGGAGAGTGCCCATGTCGCGCTACCTTTTTTTATCCCTCTGCATGATTTTTTCCGCCGCTCACGCCGACGAAAAAACCACCGCGAACGATGCCCACGACCTGGCCTACAGCCTTGGCGCCAGCCTCGGTGAACGACTGCGCCAGGAAGTCCCGCAATTGCAGATCCAGGCACTGGTCGACGGTTTGCAGCAGGCCTATCAAGGCAAGCCACTGGCACTGAGCGAAGCACGGATCGAGCAGATCCTGGCCGATCATGAATCGCAAAACGCCGAACATTCAGCGCTGCCTTCGAGCGATGCCGCGATGGAAAACGAGCAACGTTTTCTCACCGCCGAAAAAGCCAAGCCGGGCGTAAAGGAACTGGCCGACGGCATCCTGCTGACTGAGCTGACTCCGGGTAATGGCGCCAAGGCCGGTCCGGATGGAAAAGTACAGGTGCTGTACGTCGGTCGACTACCGGATGGCACGGTGTTCGATCAGAACACTCAGCCGCAATGGTTCAGCCTCGACAGCGTGATTACCGGCTGGCGTACCGCGTTGCAGAACATGCCGGTGGGTGCCAAGTGGCGACTGGTGATTCCATCGGATCAAGCGTATGGCGCCGACGGTGCAGGGGATCTGATTGCGCCGTTTACGCCGCTGGTGTTTGAAGTCGAGTTACGCGGCGCTACGAGCTGATAAACCCCGACTCGCAGACATAAAAAACGCGGTGCGCTTTCGGCGCACCGCGTTTTTTTGCCTGCGAAAAACCATTCAGGCCTGAGCTGTATCTTCCTGCTTGTGTGCCGTGTGCAGCACTTCAATCAGACAGTCTTCCAGCTCGAAGCGCTCGTGAAGCAGGCCACCCAGTTCCTTGAACTTCTCGGCGACGCATTTGCCCTCGTCGCACAAATCGTTGAACGCCAGCAGCTTCTCGGTGATGACGTCGATGCGCGGATAGATCGTCTCGGCGAGTTCCAGACCACGCGTGTCACCGAACGCCTTGGCTTCGCCCGTCAGCTGTTCGTAGATCTCGAAGTGCCCGGCCGAGACGTAATCGACCAGCACACCGCAGAACTCCTGCAAGGGCTTGCGGTTCTCGGACAGCGCCTCAGGTTGCGCACCGAGCTTGTCGTAGGCACCGATCAGTTCTTCACGCTCTTGCAACCAGCGGTCGATCAGCAGATGAACTCCACCCCAGCGTTCCTGAGCATTCTGACAACTTTCGAGCATGGCGATCTCTCTTCCCTTGTGGGTCATGCTGCTCTACACCCGCGCCCCTCTTCTGGCTTTTATCGCTTGGAGGCCGACCGGGCAGAGCGTCATCGAGCAACATAAATCCAATGACACGTGCGGGCCAGATTATGCCCGCACGCCTATGGCTTCAAGGTACGCAGGAGATAAAGTTCATACAAGTGTTTAATCCCTGACCAGCATACGCTGCGACGCTTCGCCGCTGAGCGGTCGTTGCAGAGCGCTCCAGACCAGCCGCAGCAATTGGTACACCGCCAGAATCGACATCGCCACAAAGAACAGCAGGCTCCATTCCGGGATACTCAAATCGAACAGCGTCCAGGAAATTTCTGCGCAATCGACACCGCCCTTGAACATCCGCACCGTTGCACACAACCACGGCAGGTTGCTGAACAGCGCTTCGGAGTCGGGCGCGCAGCTCGTCATTTGTACCAGCGGATCGCTCTGCAACAACACCTGCCGCCAGGCGGCGGTGGTGCCGCCCAGGCTGACGCAAAACGTGATCATCCAGTAGAGCGACAGGCCAACACGCCGTGGGCCATGCACCGCCGCCAGCCCACAACAGACCGTCAGCAACGCCATGAAGAACCGTTGCGCGAGGCACAGGCTGCACGGCGTCAGCCCGACCGCATATTCGAGGTAATAGGAAGCTCCCAGGGCCAGGGCCCCTGCAGTGAAAGCCGTGAAAAACAAGGAGCGTGAACAGGCCAACGACATGGCTTTTCCGTAACAGTAGAGACAGGCAGTTACGGTAGAGGAAAGCTTGTCAGCCTTTCAAGGCGGGTCCCTGCCGACAGTTCAACAGAAGTGTAGGGAAAACCCGACAGGGGCCAGAGGAATAGGTGTAGTCCGTTGTAGGACTTCACCCAGGACGCCAACAAAAGGTAATTATTCGCTCGCTGGAGCTTAACGAGGGAGCGTCCTCCCTCGTGACTTCAGGCGTGAACCGGCACCGGCAATGGCGCGGCCAGAAGACGCTCATCCAGCAGTCCGAGACCTTCCTGGAACAACTCATTGCTGCGCTCGGTGTCACCCAGTTGCGCGAGCAGGCGCGCCAGCTCTGCGCAGGCTTCCGGGTTGCGTTGCACCCGCAGGCTGCTCTCCAGATAATCCCGCGCCTTGCCCCACAAACTGGCCTGCAGACAAAGCCGTCCCAAGGTCAGCAGCAGGCTCGGATCGCCCGGATGTTCCTTGAGCCAACCTTCGGCGGTGTGCAACTGACGCGCCGGGTCGCTGCCGCGCACCAGACCATAGAGTCGCGCCAGATGGCTGTCGTACTTGCGCTTGAGAGCGCTGCGCAGCACTTCCTCGGCTTCGACCTGAGCACCCAGCTGACGCAGTTGCTCGGCATACGCCAGCACCAGCGCCGGCTCCTGGCGTTGGGCGGAACTCAGTTGCTCCCAGGCAAGATTGAGTGACTGCAGACCGACCTTGCCGTCTTCGTCGCGGTGCGCAGCCAGGGATAGGTTGTTGCCCCAGGCGCGACGTTCCAGTTCAGCCAGTTCAGCCGGCGGCAGAGCCTTGTCCTTGCGCAGTTCCGGCAGCAGGCGGATGACCGCCGACCAGTCGCCACGCTGTTGATGCAAGCGCTGCAACTGACGCAGGGTCTGCACGTTATGCGGATGCCGCTCGTGCATCGCTTGCAGGGTCACCAGTGCGCCATCGGTGTCACCGCGATCGGTCTGCAATTGCGCATGACTCAAGGCAATCGCCAACTCGGCCTGAGGCTGGCGCTCCAGCGCACGCTCGAGCAACTGATCACACTCCTCGTACTTGCCTTGTTCGTTGGCCGCGCGGGCGGCACCGAGGTAGTACAGCAGCGGTTGGCGCTCGGCTTCGGCGGCGCGATACAGATGGCGTTGCGCGCTGGCCCAGCGCCCTTCGGCCAGATCCAGCTGACCGTGTTCGATCGCCACCTGCACCCGACGACTGCGGTTACGCCGCGACCAGGGATTGACCACGCCACTGGAGGTCATGACCAGTTCGACCAGCGCCTTGATACCCCAGATCAGCAGCCACAACACCGCGATCAGCGCCAGCGTGGCCCACAGGCTCGACTCGTAGCGGAAGCTCTTGTAGGCAATCAGCACGTACCCGGAGTGCTCGGCAATCGCCAGGCCCAGTGCCGCCGTCGCGGCAATCACCAGAAACACGATCACATACAGGCGTTTCATGGCGTGGTCTCCTGCGCGGTGTTGGCGGCAGGTTTGGCGAACGGTTTGACCGATTCTTCAGCGTTGACGTTACGTCGCTCCAGATAACCCTGCACCGCACTCAGCGTGCCGGTCAGATCAGGCGTCTTGACCGTGACCGGTTGCTGGCTCAGCTCGGCGACCTGTTCGAGCATGATTTTGCTCTGCGGATTGTCCGGATTGAAATTGCCCCTGAGCACGTCCCGCGCTTCGGTCAGCGCCTGGGTGTAAACCGGCGCCTGACCATTGAGCGCGGCCCACTGCGCCTGCTCCAGTGCCAGGCTCAGGGCCAGACGCACCTGACTCAGACTCTGCCCGGCCAGCAGTGGCTTCACGTTCTTGTCAGCGTTGAAATCGATGCGGATGTAACGCGAAACCTGATCCCACCACTGCGCCCAACGACTGGCGCCATCGCCGTCAGCGGTCAGACCCAGCAGCGATTCGCCACGATCCTTGTACTCCGGCGCCAGTTCGGTCAGCTCGATGACCTGATCACGCAAGGCGCCAATGCGCAGGAACAAGCCAGTGCGATCCGGCTGCTCGGTGCTGCGCAGGGCGACCAGGGTTTTTGCCACTTGCTCGCGTGCTACGAACGAGCCCGGGTCATTCTGTTCACGGAGGATTTCGTCGGCACCCTGCACCAGCGCCTGGGCGCTGCTGATGTCCTGCAAGGCCGACAGACGAAGACTGGCCAGACGGAGCAGATGCTCGGCCTCGGCCAGGCGCCAGTCCTTGCGGCTGGCGCCGAGGACGGTTTCCAGACGCTGATTGAGGCGCTGCTGATCACCCTGCAACTGCGTCACCAGACGCTGGCGATCAGCAAGTTCGTCGGCCCCCGGCAACTGCGCGAGGCGCTCGGTCAGGCGCTGCTCGTTGAGTTTGAGGCTCTGGGCCTGATCGTTCAACGCCTGCACCTGGCCCGACTGTTGTGCGGTGTTGGTCTGCAGGTGACGCACCTGCCAGACACCCCAGCCACCGATCGCCACGCCGGCAGCGCCGAGCAACAGGGCGACAATGGCCAGTCCGTTGCCTCGGCGCGGCTCCTTGGCCGGCGGTGGAGTTTCAACCTGGGCATCGATCACAGGCTGGACATCATCTTTAGGCAAGGCTGTTTCGCTCACGTATCCATCCTTTGCATTAGAGAACGGGCACGGGATGCTCCCGTAGCGCCGTCAGCAAAGCCGCGGCACTCGCGCCGCGGCAATCCACAACTGTTTGGGCCCCGGCGGCACGTGCCAGCTCGGCGACCCTTGGGCTTGGAACAAACAACGGCCACTGCGCAATCGCAGGCCAGGCAGCGCCGGCCATTTGGCGCAGGTGCTCGAAACCCTGTCCACTGCTGACCACCAGCCCGTTCAAGCGTTCCGCTTCGATCCGCCGCGACAACTCTTGCGGCGAGTAGGTCGGCAGGTCACGCCGATACAACTCCAGATACTCGACACTAGCACCTAGCGCGCGCAGACGCTCGGCGAGCAGCTCACGACCACCCTCCCCGCGCAGGATCAACACCTGCGCGCCAGACTGCGCAACCACTTCGCGCAGACGCGGCAATTGCAACAAGGCTTCGCTGTCATCGCCGGTGGCCGGGAAGTGCACGTCCAGGCCGCGCTCGCGAAGAATCTGCGCCGTCGCCGCACCGACGCTGAACCAGGGCATCGCCAACGATGACAAGCCAAAGGCATCGAGCAGGCCGACTGTGATTCGCGCCGCTGGCTTGCTGACCACGATGACCGCGCTGCAGTTCGACAGCTGGGTCATGGCCTGACGTATTTTCTCAGAGACCGGCAGCGGCACGATGTCCAGAAGCGGCAGGCAACTGCTGAAAAAACCTTCTGCGGCCAACACCTCGGCCAGCGCCGCACAGTCGTCCGCAGGGCGCGTCAGCAGCAGGCGCCAGCCGGTCACTCGTGACCTGCCTCGCCATAGACCGCTTTGAGAATGTCGTCGGCACCCTGGCTGAGCAGGTCTTCAGCGACCTTCACGCCCAGCGCTTCGGCATCGGCACGCGGGGCGCGAGCCTCGGCGCTGAGCAGCTTGCCACCGCTCGGCTCGCCGACCAGACCACGCAGCCATAACTGCCCATCTTCGAGCACGGCGTAGCAGGCGATTGGCACCTGGCAGCCGCCATTCAGATGTTTGTTGAGGGCACGTTCGGCAGTCACACGCGAAGAGGTATCGGCGTGATGCAACGGTGCGAGCAAGGCGTGGATCTGCGTGTCGGCGCTGCGGCATTCGATGCCGACGGCGCCCTGGCCACCAGCCGGCAGACTGTCGTCGACGCTGATCGGCGAAGTGATGCGGTCTTCGAAACCGAGACGGATCAGACCCGCCGCCGCGAGAATGATCGCGTCGTACTCACCGGCATCGAGCTTGGCCAGACGGGTATTGACGTTACCGCGCAGGAAACGGATTTGCAGATCCGGGCGGCGAGTCAGCAGTTGCGCCTGACGACGCAGGCTGGAGGTGCCGACGATGCTGCCGGCCGGCAACGCGTCGAGGCTTGCGTAAGTATTGGAAACGAAAGCGTCACGCGGGTCTTCGCGTTCGCAGATGCAGAACAGGCCAAGGCCTTCGGGGAAGTCCATCGGCACGTCTTTCATCGAGTGCACGGCGATGTCGGCTTCGTTTTCCAACAGCGCGGTTTCCAGTTCCTTGACGAACAGGCCCTTGCCGCCAATTTTCGACAGCGGCGAATCAAGCAGCTTGTCGCCGCGACTGACCATGGGCACCAGCGTCACCAGCAGCCCCGGATGGGCCGCTTCCAGACGGGCTTTGACGTATTCGGCCTGCCAGAGGGCCAGCGCACTTTTACGGGTGGCGATGCGGATTTCGCGAGAGGACATGGATCAATCCGTACTGAATAGATACGGCGGATAATAACAGCTCAGCCAAATCCACTTTGACTTGAATCAGAAACGGCGTGGCCTCCCTGGCCGGCAATGCCTGGTAACAAGACTGCAGAACCGCCCGGAATGACCGGCTTACAGGCCCTGCATCATTTTGCGCACACCGGCCACATGCCGGCGGCTGACGATCAACGCATCGCCGTTCAGGCCCTTGAGGAACAGCTGGAAATGCCCCAGTGGCGTGCGTTGCAGGCGCTCGATGCGGTCACGGGCGACTAGCGCGTTGCGGTGGATACGCACGAAGCGTTCGCCGAATTCGTCTTCGAGGGCCTTGAGCGGTTCGTCCAGCAGCACTTCGCCGCTCTCATGGCGCAAGGTCACGTACTTGTGATCGGCAATGAAGTAGACCACCTGATCCAGCGGGATCAGCTCGATGCCTTTGCGGGTACGGGCGCTGATATGACTGCGCGGGCCGTTGCCGCTTTCGGCAGCAGGACGGGTCAGGGCCGAGAGTTGGGCCCGGTTGGGACGTTCAGCCCGTTTCAGGGCGTCATGCAGATGTTCGGTTCGCACGGGTTTCACCACATAGCCCACGGCGCTGGCCTGCAGGGCTTCCACGGCAAATTCATCGGGGCCGGTGCAAAACACCACGGCCGGCGGCGTTTCGCGTTCGCACAGACGGGCAGCCACCTGCAGGCCATCCAGACCCGGCATGCGGATATCGAGCAGCACGATATCCGGCTTGTGGCTGTCGATCAGCGCCAACGCCTCTTCGCCATTCGTGGCGCTGGGCTCCAGGACTGTGTAACCCTCGAGCTCGCTTACCATTCGGCTTAGGCGCTCGCGAGCCAGTGGTTCGTCATCAACGATCAGGACATTCATATTGCGCTGGATTCCTGCGTGAGTCTCGCACAAGGATAGCGTAGACAGGTGAAGTGACGTCCGTCACCGCGATCCACGCTAAGACTAGCCCGAGCGCCAAAAAGTGCCGTACGTCGGCCAGCAATATTTGCCAGTGCCCGGGTCGTACTGCTCAAAGCCCGCTGTTTCCTGCGTTTTTCACGCGGCTTGCCAAAGGACAAATCCACCCACCCCCTCTTCTTATAGTCGGCGTCCGGACCTTTGTGCGATCCGCAGTCGCGCCGACCCTTATGTCCAACTGTAGACGCTTGCCGAGCCGATATTGCTCAATCGGAAAATATCCTTGCGCAAATCCCCCGTGGACAGCGCCGACTATGAACCAGCAGATGAGAAAAAAACGTATCGACCAGTGTCAGCGACAGGATTGGCAACCCTGTTATTATCCGTGCCAGCGTTTCACGCCTTCTTTCTCCAAGCCGATACGAGCGAATTCATGAGCACTGACAAGACCAATCAGTCCTGGGGCGGCCGCTTCAGTGAACCCGTCGACGCCTTCGTCGCCCGCTTCACCGCCTCCGTCACTTTCGACCAGCGCCTGTATCGCCACGACATCATGGGCTCGATTGCCCACGCCACCATGCTGGCCAAGGTCGGCGTACTGACGGATGCCGAGCGCGACAGCATCATCGATGGCCTGAAGACCATCCAGGGCGAAATCGAGGCCGGCCAGTTCGACTGGCGCGTCGACCTCGAAGACGTGCACATGAACATCGAAGCGCGCCTGACCGACCGCATCGGCGTCACCGGTAAGAAACTGCACACCGGGCGCAGCCGCAACGACCAGGTCGCCACCGACATCCGCCTGTGGCTGCGTGACGAAATCGACCTGATCCTGGCCGAGATCACCCGCCTGCAAAAAGGCCTGCTGGAGCAAGCCGAGCGCGAAGCCGCGAGCATCATGCCGGGCTTCACCCACCTGCAGACTGCGCAGCCAGTGACCTTCGGGCACCACATGCTGGCCTGGTTCGAAATGCTCAGCCGCGACTACGAACGCCTGGTCGACTGCCGCAAGCGCACCAACCGCATGCCGCTGGGCAGCGCTGCACTGGCCGGCACCACCTACCCGATCGACCGCGAATACACCGCGCAACTGCTGGGCTTCGACGCCGTCGGCGGCAACTCGCTGGACAACGTTTCCGATCGCGACTTCGCCATCGAATTCTGCTCGGCCGCGAGCATCGCGATGATGCACTTGTCGCGTTTCTCCGAAGAACTGGTGCTGTGGACCAGCGCGCAGTTCCAGTTCATCGATCTGCCGGATCGTTTCTGCACCGGCAGCTCGATCATGCCGCAAAAGAAAAACCCCGACGTGCCAGAACTGGTACGCGGCAAGACCGGCCGTGTGTTCGGTGCGCTGATGGGCCTGCTGACTTTGATGAAGGGCCAACCGCTGGCCTACAACAAGGACAATCAGGAAGACAAAGAGCCGCTGTTCGACGCCGCCGACACTCTGCGCGACTCGCTGCGGGCCTTTGCCGACATGATCCCGGCGATCAAACCCAAGCACGCGATCATGCGTGAAGCGGCGCTGCGTGGTTTCTCCACCGCAACCGATCTGGCGGATTATCTGGTGCGCCGTGGCCTGCCGTTCCGTGATTGCCACGAGATCGTTGGCCATGCCGTCAAGTACGGCGTGGACACTGGCAAGGATCTGGCCGAGATGAGCCTGGAAGAACTGCGCCAGTTCAGCGACCAGATCGAAGAGGACGTGTTTGCCGTGCTGACCCTCGAAGGCTCGGTGAATGCCCGTGACCATATCGGCGGCACTGCGCCGGCGCAGGTCAAGGCCGCGGTGGTTCGCGGTCAGGCGCTGATCTCCAGCCGCTAAAAAACCAAAAGCTTCGCGAGCAAGCCCGCTCCCACATTGGATCTGTGCTGAACACAAAATCTGTGAACGTCACAGATCCAATGTGGGAGCGGGCTTGCTCGCGAATGCTGACTTCAGAGCGCTACAAATCTCACTTCTTCGCCGCGATCATCGCCAAAAACCCCGGCATCGCCGCCTCTTTATCCGCCGCAATCTTCTGCACATGAGGATTCTGCTCAAGCCGCTCCAGCAACGCCTTGGCCTTCGGCATTTCAGCCAACAAATCCAGATCGAACAGCTTCTTGCCCACCGCACACGCCAGCGGCACGCTGTACAGGAAGTACAGATCGGCAATGCTCAGACTGTCGCCCGCCACGTACGGGGCGAATTTGCCGTGCCGACCCAGCGCAGCGAAACCCAGCAGCAGCTCGACCTTGGTTTTTTCCTTGATCGCCTCCGGCACCGCCGCGCCAAAGAATGCTTCGCCATAACAGGCGCGGCCCGGCAACTCGATATAGAGCTCGATTTCCTTGGCAATCGCCAGCACCTGTGCACGCTCGAACGGATCGCTCGGCAGCAGTGGCGTACCTTTCAGGGTCTGTTCGAGGTATTCGAGGATGATCGCGGTTTCATTGATGAAACCCTCCTCGACGCCCAGCACCGGCACTTTGCCGCGCGGACTGATGGCCAGTGATTCCGGGGTCTGCGCCGGGTAGAACGTGACCTCTTCGAACGCCAGGCCTTTTTCCAGCAGTGCCAGTTTGACCATGTTGTAGTAGTTGCTGACAGCGAATCCATAAAGCTTGAACATCACATAGCCTCCAGGCCGTGCGGGGTGGGCAGTCACTGTTTATAGATCGCCGGACTCGATCCTGCCAGCAGCAACACACCGCTGAATGCGGGTAAACTGGCGCCTTTCCTTGAGGAGCCTGCCATGAGCGAGCCGACAGACATCGACAACGACGAAGAAGAGTTCACCGAGGCGACGTTGATCGAAGCCATCGAGAACCAGATCGAAAGCGACAACCCGCCAGCGGCCAAGGCGACTTACAACAAGCTGACGCTGGTGGGCGTCGAGCGCGAAGAGATCCTCAATCTGATGGCGCACGTGCTGGCCTACGAGATTGACGCGATGCTCGATGAAGACCGCGCATTCAATAC
Source organism: Pseudomonas sp. P8_229 (assembly GCF_034008635.1). Classification (NCBI taxonomy): domain Bacteria; kingdom Pseudomonadati; phylum Pseudomonadota; class Gammaproteobacteria; order Pseudomonadales; family Pseudomonadaceae; genus Pseudomonas; species Pseudomonas sp. P8_229. The sequence goes on from NZ_CP125378.1 coordinate 2,703,050, forward strand.
CGAATGGTACGAAGCGGCGCTGCGTGCATTGCCTGAGTTGCCACCAGAAAAGCAGTAACCTCCGATCCTGTAGGAGTGAGCCTGCTCGCGATAGCGTTCCGTCGGTGAAGAATATGCCGACAGGCACTCCGCTATCGCGAGCAGGCTCACTCCTACAATGTTTGTTACGTATCCATCCGGCCATCTCCCGAGCCCCAACTACACTGGAATCCGCCTCAAGACAAAATCCCTGATCTGAGCACTGGACATGCCGCAGAAGCGGGTTCACCTTAGGGGCGCTGTCGTCCAATTCCTAGAAAGTCTGGAGTCCTTATGTCGCTTACCCCTGAGCTGGTTGCCGAACTGGAAGTCCTCGCACTCTTCAACCTGGACAGTTCCCAGGAAGGTTTGAAAATTCATCAGACCGCTGCCCCGAAACACATTGCCGCCGCCAAACGCCTCTTCGAAAAAGAACTGACCGACCAGCCCGATGGCGGGTATCTGACCAGCCTGGGTCGCGATGCCGCGCAAAGTGTGCAAACCGTGCTGACCATTCTGAGAGAGCAGGAAACCGCCTGACTTCCCGTCTTTGCCCACGGGAACCCCTGCCACGGGATTTCCGCGGGCCCACTTGATTGCCTCGCGCTAAAAATCTGACGTCAAAAAACAAATTCAGCTTAAAAGTCCCGCTGCGCAAAGGCTAAACTGCCTCCCAATCCGAGACCCTCTTCGTCCGAGCCTGCGAGCCGGTTTGAGCTGACATGACGCGCACCCATGAAATCCGCCCCGACCTGGACGAAGGCATCGACCGCAAGGTACTCAGCCAGTTGCGTGCGCGTTTTCTCAAACTCAATGAAGGCCGTCTCGGCCGTGCACTTGAAGGCTTGTCGAGCCGCCAGCAAGGCGTGCTGACCCTGCTGCCGCTGTTTTTCCACGTCAATCACCCGCTGCTGCCGGGTTATGTCTCGGGCAGCACGCCGGCCGGGCTGTCCAACTACGAGCCGGACGCCAACGTGCTTGCCGAAGCTCAGCGGCTGACCCGTTCGTTCTCCTACAAGCCACGCCACGGCAGCAATCCGCCACGGCCGATTCACGGGCTGTTCCTGATGGGCAGCCTTGGCACGCTGGCCCAGGCCGATCAGAGCGACATGGATGTGTGGGTCTGCCACGCGCCGGATCTCACCGACAGCGAACTGGCCGAGCTGCGCAAAAAATGTCAGTTGCTCGAAACCTGGGCCGCCAGTCAGGGTGCCGAGGCACATTTCTTTCTGATCGATCCGGTGCGCTTCGTCAAAGGTGAGCGCGACACCCAGTTGAGTTCCGAGAACTGCGGCACCACCCAGCATTACCTGCTGCTCGATGAGTTTTACCGCACGGCGATCTGGCTGGCCGGACGCACGCCGATCTGGTGGCTGGTGCCGGTCTACGAAGAAGGCGCCTACAACCTCTACACCCACACCCTGATTTCCAAGCGCTTCATCCGCGCCGACGAAACCCTCGACCTCGGCCACCTGGCAACGATTCCGCCTGGCGAGTTCATCGGCGCCGGACTGTGGCAACTGTTCAAGGGCATCGAGTCGCCCTACAAGTCGGTGCTCAAGCTGCTCCTGACCGAGGTCTACGCCAGCGAACACCCACAGGTGCAATGCCTGAGTCTGCGCTTCAAAAAAGCCGTGTTCGCCAATCAGCTGGATCTCGATGAGCTTGATCCGTACATGGTCGTGTACCGGCGCATCGAGGAATACCTCACTGCGCGCAACGAACCAGAGCGCCTGGAGCTGGTGCGCCGCGCGCTGTACCTGAAGGTCAACCGCAAGCTCACCGGCAACAGCCGCAGTCAGGGCTGGCAGCGTTCGCTGCTGGAGCGTCTGGCCAGCGAATGGCATTGGGACCAGCGCCAACTGGCGCTGCTCGACAGTCGCAGCCAATGGAAAGTCCGCCAGGTCAGCGCCGAACGCCGCGCGCTGGTCAACGAGCTGAATTACAGCTATCGCTTCCTGACCCAGTTCGCCCGCACCGAACAGACCGTCAGCCTGATCAACAAGCGCGACCTGAACGTGCTTGGCCGCCGCCTGTACGCAGCGTTCGAGCGCAAGGCCGACAAGGTCGAGTTCATCAATCCCGGGATCGCCCCGGATCTGGCCGAAGACACCTTGACGCTGGTGCAGTCACCGAACAAAAAGGAACCGGGGCAAACCCACTGGGGCCTGTACAACGGCAGCCTGACCGCGCTGGAGTGGGAGCATTTCGCGCCGATCAAGCGCAGCCGTGAGCTGCTCGAACTGCTCACCTGGTGCCATCGCAACGGCGTGATCGACAGCAGCACCCGTCTGGCCCTGCATCCGGGCACCAGCGACCTGAGCGAGTTCGAACTGTTCAACCTGCTCGGCAGCCTGCAACAGTGCATCGCCCTGCCCTTGCCCACAGTCGCCGAAGAGCCATTGCTGCGCGCCGCCGTGCCGAGCGAAGTGCTGATGCTGGTCAACGTCGGCGTCGACCCGCTCAAGCATCACCGCGACCTGAACATCCTGATGACCACCGAGCGCACCGACTCGCTGAGTTACGCCGGGGTCCGGGAAAACCTCGTGCTGACCCTCGATCAGGTCACGCTCAACAGCTGGAACGAAGTTCTGGTCAACCGCTTTGACGGCCCCCATGCGTTGCTCGACTGCCTGCGCGACTACCTTAACAACCTGCCACGCGGCCCGCAGCAACCATCATTGAAGGTACGTTGCTTCTGCCACAACCGTGCGCAGTTCATTGCCCGCCGCGTCGAAGAGATCGTCGATACCGCGCAAAACCTGCTGCTCAGTGAGCTGAACCATCGCTATCTGATTCAGGTGCAACAGCACTATCACGTGCTGGAACTGGTGCCGGGACAGGTCAATCACGTTGCCCTCGCGACATTGCCGGCACTGCTTGATTACCTCGGCGAAGAACAGGCACGTTACAGCCCGCTGCACCTGGACCCGATGGCACTGGAAGAACACGACCTGGCGCTGATCCTGCCGATGGGGCAGCCGGAATCGATTCAGGTGTTCTACCGGATTACCGAGCAACAGGCCGAGCTGTACGTGCTGGATGAGTTCAACGCACTGTGGCAGCAGCGTCTGCCGTATCACGACGAGCAGAGCCTGCTGGTGCCGCTGCAACGCTTCCTGCAATCGATTCAGTACCGGCGTGAAGCGCTGTTGCCGATGGACGGCAGCCCGGCGATCAGTCTCGAGACTTTGTATTACCAGTTGTTGCCCTCAGGACCGGGACGCGCGCGCCGGGTCGAGGCACGGCCGGCGCCGCAGACCCCGGTCAACAAACCGTTCTACGACGTACAGGCGATCATCGGCAAGGCCGCACCGGCAGAGGTGCAGGTCACCCTGTATTGCAATCAACGGGAATTCAGCGAGCTGGAACATGGCGACCAGCTGTTTCATGTGGTCGCCCGGGAGATCATCGAGCAGCGCCGCGAGACCGAGCGCTATCGCTGCTACATCACCGACCTGGACTTGTCGGGCCTGCTCGGTGATGGTCAGAGTTCAAGCAATTTGTATCTGCGCTACAAGGCCGACCTGGAGCGCGCCCTGAACGAGGCGCTCGAACAGGTCTGAGGCGGGGTTACTCGCGGAAATCACCGCCGTTGGCCGGCTGCGATTCGACTTCCAGCAACGTCAGTTTCAGGGTCTTGCCACCTGGGGCCGGCCAGTCGATGTGCTGACCGACCTTCAGGCCCAACAATGCGCTGCCGACCGGCGCCAGGATCGAGATCTTGCCTTCATCGGCGTTGGCATCCTTGGGATACACCAGCGTCAGGTGGTAATCCTTGCCACTGCCCTCTTCGCGGCAATGCACACGGGAATTCATCGTCACGACATCGGCGGGCACCTCATCGTGGCCGACCACGGTGTCGGCGCGATCCAGCTCGGTTTGCAGCGCGATCACGCCCGGCGCAGCCTGGTCTTTCTCGTTCAGGTTGTCGATCAGGCGCTCCAGACGTTGCACGTCCAGACGGGTAAGGGTGATGGAAGGTGCGGTCATGATCCGGGCAGACTCCTTTCTTCTGCACACAAAAAAAGCAAAACCCCGCCAAAAAAGACGGGGTTTTCACCGGGCCTCGATGGGTTGAGGCGTGTTCCGACACTATCACAGCTCAAAAAATATACAAGTCACCCACCCCGACACCACGCAACCTCTGTGACGAGGGGATATATCCCCGATGGGTCGCGCAGCGGCCCCAGGCTTTTGAGTCTGCTGCGCAGTCTATCGGGGATAAATCCCCTCACCACAACATCCCTAGGCCAAGGATCTGCGGGCAGTAGCCTGGGCAACGATCACCCGCCGTCGCTCATCATCCGCCGAGCGCCATTCACGAATGTCTTCGACATGTCGCGCGCAGCCAAGGCAAACCTTCTGCTCATCCAGCCGGCACACGCCGGTGCACGGCGAAGGCACCGCCGGGCTGACGTTGCTGTAAAGCGGCTTGGGTGGGCGCGGGGCAACCTCGGTCACGATCAGATCTCTTCGAAGTCCAGCTTGAGGTCCGCCTGATCCTGAACACAGCGAGCCAACACTTCACCGAGCAATTCTGCGGACTTCTCGCAGCTCCACTTGCCCGACTCTTCGTCGTAGTCAAAATGGAACCCACCGGAACGCGCCGCCAGCCACAGCTGACGCAGCGGCTCCTGGCGGCTGATGATCAGCTGGCTGCCGTTATCGAACTTGATGGTCATCATGCCGGCCGTGATCTCGATATCGTCGGCATGATCCTCCAGCAACTCTTCCAACGCCTGCTGGGTGGCATCGACCAGATCGTGGAAACGCGCTTCGGACAAACTCATTGTGGCAACCTCAAAAAAATGTCTGCTCAGGCTCAAGCGCCGCAAGATACGGACGCTGCCGGCCGATTGCAAAGGATAACGACCAAGGGCCGATTGGCCCATCCAACACCGAACCCTGTGGGAGCGAGCCTGCTCGCGAAAGCGGTGTATCAGGCAGCGAGCCTGTTGAACCTGCCGCCCTCTTCGCGAGCAGGCTCGCTCCCACGGGGATTTGTGCGCATCCGGACAAGCCCCGCCGGACGGGAACCCCCTCGCATAGGCAAGCTGCCGGGTGGCCGGTATACTCCGGCGCAATTAACGCATTTTCAAGGATTTCGCCATGAAGCGCCTGATCTCTTCCCTTGCTGCGCTCGTCGCGGTTGCCTGCCTCGTTTCGGCCTGTGGTCAAAAAGGCCCGCTGTACCTGCCGGATGACGATCAGGACCCGGCCGAGCAAGCCCAGTCTTCGCAAAAGCAGCCGTCCAAAGCTCACAAGCACGACGTTTACCAATAAGGGATCGCCATGGACGCTTTTAACTACCGTGGCGGGGAGCTGTTCGCGGAAGGTGTGGCGCTGTCCGCCATCGCCGACCGTTTCGGCACGCCCACCTATGTCTACTCGCGCGCGCACATCGAAGCTCAGTATCTGGCCTACGCCGATGCCTTGGCCGGCATGCCTCACCTGGTCTGCTATGCGGTCAAGGCCAACTCCAACCTCGGCGTGCTGAATGTCCTGGCCCGTCTCGGCGCCGGTTTCGACATCGTGTCCCGTGGCGAGCTGGAACGTGTGCTGGCCGCTGGCGGCGGCGCCGACAAGATCGTGTTCTCCGGCGTCGGCAAGACCCGTGACGACATGCGTCGCGCGCTGGAAGTCGGCGTGCACTGCTTCAACGTCGAATCCACCGACGAGCTGGAGCGCCTGCAAGTGGTCGCCGCCGAGCTGGGCGTTCGTGCGCCGATCTCGCTGCGCGTGAACCCGGACGTCGACGCCGGCACCCATCCGTACATTTCCACCGGTCTCAAAGAGAACAAGTTCGGCATCGCCATTGCCGACGCCGAAGACGTGTACGTGCGTGCCGCGCACCTGCCGAACCTGGAAGTGATCGGCGTCGACTGCCACATCGGCTCGCAACTGACCACCCTGCCGCCGTTCCTCGATGCCCTCGACCGCCTGCTGGATCTGGTCGACCGCCTCGGCGATTGCGGCATCCACCTGCGCCACATCGATCTCGGTGGTGGCCTGGGCGTGCGTTATCGCGATGAAGAGCCGCCACTGGCCGGCGACTACGTCAAGGCTGTGCGCGAGCGTCTGAACGGGCGTGATCTGGCGCTGGTGTTCGAACCGGGCCGCTTCATCGTCGCCAACGCCGGTGTGCTGCTGACTCAGGTCGAGTACCTCAAGCACACCGAACACAAGGATTTCGCCATCGTCGACGCGGCGATGAACGACCTGATCCGTCCGGCGCTCTATCAGGCCTGGATGGATGTCACCGCAGTCAAACCGCGCGACACCGCAGCGCGCCCGTACGACGTGGTTGGCCCGATCTGCGAAACCGGTGATTTCCTGGCCAAGGACCGTGAACTGGCTCTGGAAGAAGGCGATCTGTTGGCCGTGCATTCGGCCGGTGCCTACGGTTTCGTCATGAGTTCCAACTACAACACTCGTGGCCGTGCCGCTGAAGTGTTGGTAGACGGTGATCAGGTATTTGAAGTGCGCCGCCGCGAAACCGTGGCCGAGCTGTTTGCCGGCGAAAGCCTGCTGCCGGAGTAACCCATGCTGCTGCGTTTTACTAAAATGCACGGCTTGGGCAATGACTTCATGGTTCTCGACCTGGTCAGCCAGCACGCGCATATTCAGCCCAAGCACGCCAAGCAATGGGGCGACCGGCACACCGGTATCGGTTTCGACCAGTTGCTGATCGTCGAAGCGCCAAGCAACCCGGACGTGGATTTTCGTTATCGGATCTTCAATTCCGATGGCTCGGAAGTCGAGCAGTGCGGCAACGGTGCGCGCTGCTTCGCACGCTTTGTGCTCGACAAGCGCCTGACCGCCAAACGGCAGATCCGCGTCGAGACCAAGGGCGGCATCATCGAGCTGGACGTGCGTAACGACGGCCAGATCGGCGTCAATATGGGCGCCCCGCGCCTGGTGCCGGCGGACATTCCGTTCGAAGCACCAGCGCAGGCTTCCAGCTACCAGCTGGAAGTCGACGGCACCACGGTCGAACTGGCCGCCGTGTCGATGGGCAACCCACACGCCGTGCTGCGCGTGCAGGACATCAACAACGCACCGGTACATGAACTGGGGCCGAAAATCGAACACCATCCGCGCTTCCCGGCGCGGGTCAATGTCGGTTTCATCCAGGTCATCGACCGTAACCGCGCGCAACTGCGCGTGTGGGAGCGCGGCGCCGGGGAAACCCAGGCCTGCGGCACCGGCGCCTGCGCCGCGGCTGTCGCGGCAATCAGCCAGGGGTGGATGGATTCGCCGCTGTTGATCGACCTGCCCGGCGGGCGTCTGTCCATTGAATGGGCAGGCCCTGGCCAACCGGTGCTGATGACCGGTCCGGCAGTGCGTGTATACGAAGGACAAGTGCGTCTTTGAGTGAGCAGAAACCATGACCGATAAGCCTCAGGTACCCGCCCGACAGTCCGACGAATCAGCGTCCGAGAGCCTGGAGGCGGCAGCGGTTGCCGCGTACCTGGAGGCTCATCCGGACTTCTTCGTCGAGCACGAAGAACTGCTGCCCGCCCTGCGCATTCCTCATCAACGCGGCGACACCGTGTCGCTGGTCGAACGACAGATGACTATCCTGCGCGACCGCAATATCGAGATGCGCCACCGCCTCTCGCAGTTGATGGACGTGGCCCGCGATAATGATCGCCTGTTCGACAAGACCCGCCGCCTGATCCTGGCGCTGATGGACGCCGCCAGCCTCGAAGACGTGGTGATCAGCGTCGAAGACAGCCTGCGCCAGGACTTCCAGGTGCCTTTTGTCAGCCTGATCCTGCTCGGCGACAACCCGGCACCGGTCGGCCGCTGGGTGACTCACGCCGACGCGCAAACCGCTATCGGCGGCTTGCTCACCGAAGGCAAAAGCGTCAGCGGCACGCTGCGTGAACATGAGCTGGACTTCCTGTTCGGCGAAGAGCAGCGCAAGCAGATCGGTTCCACCGCAGTGGTCGCCGTCAGCCATCAAGGCATCCACGGCATTCTGGCGATCGCCAGCCGCGATCCGCAGCACTACAAGAGTTCGGTCGGCACGCTGTTCCTCAGCTACATCGCCGAAGTCATGGGCCGCGTGCTGCCACGGGTCAACAGCTCCCTGCGCTCGGTACGCTGAGCATGGAACGACAACTGGACGCTTACTGCGAACACCTGCGCAGTGAGCGACAGGTGTCGCCGCACACCCTTTCGGCCTACCGCCGCGACCTCGATAAAGTCCTCGGCTGGTGCCTCAAACAGAACATCGACAGTTGGGCCGCGCTGGACATCCAGCGCCTGCGCAGCCTGATCGCCCGTCTGCATGCGCAGGGTCAGTCTTCGCGCAGCCTGGCCCGATTGCTCTCGGCGGTGCGCGGGCTCTATCACTACCTCAATCGCGAAGGCCTGTGCGACCACGACCCGGCCACTGGCCTGGCGCCGCCGAAAGGCGAACGTCGCCTGCCGAAAACCCTCGACACCGACCGTGCATTGCAACTGCTTGAAGGTGCGGTCGAGGACGACTTTCTGGCGCGGCGTGATCAGGCCATTCTGGAGCTGTTCTACTCCTCGGGCCTGCGTCTTTCCGAGCTGACCGGGCTCAACCTCGATCAGCTCGACCTTGCTGACGGCATGGTCCAGGTGCTCGGCAAGGGCAGCAAGACCCGACTGTTGCCGGTAGGCAAAAAGGCCCGCGAAGCGATCGAGCAATGGTTGCCGCTGCGCGCCATGACCAACCCGGCGGACGACGCCGTGTTCGTCAGCCAGCAAGGTCGGCGCCTCGGCCCGCGAGCGATTCAGGTGCGGGTGAAACTGGCCGGCGAACGCGAGCTTGGGCAAAACCTGCACCCGCACATGCTGCGGCATTCTTTCGCCAGCCACTTGCTGGAATCCTCGCAGGACCTGCGCGCGGTGCAGGAACTGCTCGGCCACTCGGACATCAAGACCACGCAGATCTACACCCACCTGGACTTCCAGCACCTGGCGGCGGTCTACGACAGCGCCCACCCACGGGCCAAACGCAGCAAAGGCGACGATTAATGAACATCCAGTTGATCACCTTCGACCTCGACGACACCCTGTGGGACACCGCCCCGGTGATCGTCAGCGCCGAAGCGATATTGCGCGAATGGCTGAGCGAACATGCGCCGAACCTGGGCGCGGTGCCGGTGGAGCATTTGTGGGCAATTCGCGAGCGGGTGCTGGCCAGTGAACCAGGCCTCAAGCACCGCATCAGCGCATTGCGTCGGCGGGTGCTGTTCCACGCATTGGAGGAGGCCGGGTACGCCCACCGCGAAGCCTCGGATCTGGCGGACAAGAGCTTTGAAGTGTTTCTGCATGCACGGCACCAGATCGAGGTGTTCCCCGAGGTCGAGCCGGTGCTGGAGATTCTCGCCAATCATTACTCGCTTGGCGTAGTCACCAATGGCAATGCCGATGTGCGTCGATTGGGCCTGGCGGATTACTTCAAGTTTGCGTTGTGCGCGGAAGATATCGGCATCGCCAAACCGGATGCGCGACTGTTTCATGAAGCCTTGCAGCGCGGTGGCGCCACGGCCGAAACCGCCGTGCATATCGGTGATCATCCGGGTGATGACATTGCCGGGGCGCAGCAGGCCGGGTTGCGGGCGATCTGGTTCAACCCGGCGGGTAAGGTCTGGGAAGCGGATCGTTTGCCGGATGCCGAAATCCGCAGCCTGAGCGATTTGCCGGCGGTGCTTGCGCGCTGGAATGCCACTTCCGCCTGACACAAAACCGCCTTTTTGTGGCGAGGGGATTTATCCCCGATGGGCTGCGAAGCGGCCCCAGATGCAGCAAACCCGAAAGTCCTGACACTCCACGCAATCTGACTTCACGGCTGCTGCGCAACCGATCGGGGATAAATCCCCTCGCCACAGTGACCGCAGCGGGTCGTGCATTTTCTAAAGGCATGAAAAAGCCCGCAGCGACGGCGGGCTTTTTCAGCAAGCAAGCGGCACGCCTCAGATAGGGCGGCTGCCGTACTTGTTGTCCGGCTTCTTCGGAGGATCGGCGACCACATTGGCCTCCACTTCCTGCACTTTTCCGCCGCGCGACAAGAACTCTTCCATGGCCTTGGCCAGGGCGTCGCGTTCCTTGTTCTTGGCTTCAATGCTCGGCAACTCGTCTACCGACACCGCAGCCTTGGCTTTGCCTTTGGCAGCCGGGGCCGGCGTATCGTCACCGCCATCGTCGTCAGCAACGTCTTCCGCTGCTGCTTCCAAGCCTTCCTCGGCCTCGTCTTCGTCGCCTACTTCGAGGTCGTCGTTTTCCAGATCATCGTCGCTCATGTTCTACCTCATGACTTGCGAAAAGCAGATTAGTTATAGACCAGCTTTGGCAACTGTCGAAAGTCGCCGTTAAAAAATCAGTAACCATTGGTGACCAACGGTTTACGCCCCTTCACCGTGCAAGGTGGCAAGGACTTTTCGAGCACCGCCATGATCACGATGCTCGCCCAGATAAACGCCTTGCCAGGTTCCCAGAGCCAGGCGACCCGCCGATACCGGCAAGCTGATCTGGCAGCCAAGCACGCTGGCCTTGAAGTGCGCCGGGAGGTCGTCCAGGCCTTCGTCGTTATGCTCATAGCCGTCTGTTCCTTGTGGGATCAGACGATTGAAAAATCGTTCGAAGTCGCGACGGACCGCCGGATCGGCGTTCTCGTTGATGGTCAACGACGCCGAGGTATGCTGCAGCCACAAATGCAACAGACCGACCCGGCACGCCCTGAGTTCAGGCAGGCCGGCGAGTAACTCGTCCGTTACCAGATGAAAGCCCCGGGGCCGTGCCCGCAGGGTTATCAGAGTCTGTTGCCACATACAGTTCTCCGCACGTTCGGGGCGCATTCTAGCGCGCTCAGGGAAAAAACAAAGACCCTAATATTCCCGCAATGATGTAAGCGATTGGCCGCAGAAAAACGCCCGTCGTAAACACGACCAAAGCCGTACGAAAAATCCTTTCAGCCTGTACTTCAATGACAAATCCCAGACAAAAAAATGCCCGGCAAGCCGGGCAAGTTTTTTAATGCGGGTACTTACAGGTTGTAGCCGCGTTCGTTGTGTTGTGCCAGGTCCAGACCCACTGCTTCTTCTTCCTCAGTGGCACGCAGGCCCATGACCACGTCCAGTACCTTAAGGATGATGAAGGTGACGATCGCGGTGTAGATCACCGTGAAGCCGACGCCTTTGCACTGAATCCACACTTGCGATGCGATATCGGTCACGGTGCCGAAGCCGCCCAGGGCCGGTGCGGCGAACACACCGGTGAGGATCGCGCCGAGGATACCGCCGATACCGTGCACGCCAAAGGCATCCAGGGAGTCGTCGTAACCGAGTTTGCGTTTGAGCGTAGTGGCGCAGAAGAAGCACACCACACCGGCCGCCAGGCCAATGATCAGCGAACCCATCGGGCCCACGGTACCGGCTGCCGGCGTAATTGCCACCAGACCTGCAACCACGCCCGAGGCGATGCCCAGTGCGCTAGGTTTGCCGTGGGTGATCCACTCGGCGAACATCCAGCCCAGTGCCGCGGCAGCGGTAGCGATCTGGGTGACCAGCATCGCCATGCCGGCGGTGCCGTTGGCCGCTGCGGCGGAACCTGCGTTGAAGCCGAACCAGCCGACCCACAGCATCGCCGCGCCCATCAGGGTATAACCGAGGTTGTGCGGAGCCATCGGGGTGGTCGGAAAGCCTTTGCGCTTGCCCAGTACCAGGCACGCCACCAGACCGGCGACACCAGCGTTGATGTGGACCACGGTGCCGCCCGCGAAATCGAGCACGCCCCAGTCACCCAGCAACGAACCCGGACCACTCCAGACCATGTGCGCAATCGGTGCATAGACCAGGGTGAACCAGACGCCCATGAACACCAGCATCGCGGAGAACTTCATGCGCTCGGCGAAGGCACCGACGATCAGCGCCGGGGTGATGATGGCGAAGGTCATTTGATAAGTGACGAACACCGCTTCAGGGAACAGCGCTGCCGGGCCGGTAATGCTGGCAGGCGTAACGCCCGCAAGGAAGGCCTTGGCAAAGCTGCCGACGAAGGAGTTCAGGTTGACGACGTTGGCTTCCATCCCGGTGGTGTCGAACGCCATGCTGTAGCCATAAAGGAACCACAGGATGGTGACCAGGCCAGTAATGGCAAAGCACTGCATCATCACCGAAAGAATGTTTTTCGACCGCACCATGCCGCCGTAGAACAGCGCGAGGCCCGGAATAGTCATGAACAGCACGAGGGCTGTGGAGGTCAGCATCCAGGCGGTATCGCCGGAATTGAGGACTGGAGGCGCCACCGGATCTGCCGCCATAGCCAGGCCGGGCATTACGATGGACAACAGGGCGCCTAGCCCTGCGAATTTACGCAGAGTCATATTGTTTTCTCCTGGGGCGTTGGGTTTGTGGCGGCGTTTAGATCGCGTCGGTATCGGTTTCGCCGGTACGGATGCGAATCGCCTGTTCCAGATTGACCACGAAGATCTTGCCGTCACCGATCTTGCCGGTGTTGGCAGCCTTGGTTATCGCCTCGATAACCCGATCCAGATCCTTGTCGTCGATGGCCACGTCGATTTTCACCTTGGGCAGAAAATCGACCACATACTCCGCCCCGCGATACAGCTCGGTGTGACCCTTCTGCCGGCCGAAGCCTTTGACTTCAGTAACGGTAATGCCCTGCACGCCGATTTCGGACAGCGACTCGCGCACGTCGTCCAACTTGAACGGCTTGATGATGGCAGTGACTAGCTTCATGAAACTCTCTCCCGAATTGGTGGACTTGCCCCAGGAAAACAAACCCGACTCAAGTCTAAGCGCAGTGCCTGGCTTTGTAACGCATCGTCGGCCTTAGCTGCCCGACTGACGCCAGCTAACCGCTGCTGACGAAACTCCCCGCTCCGCCTGCCGCACTGCATTCGTCACAGCGACTGCATCAGTGCATGGGTCACTACCGACTAAGCAGAAAGCTTGCCATCTCGCCAAATTCCTCTGATTTCAATCCTTTGGCCGCTGCCGCAGGCGCTTGCGCAAAAAAGCCCCGACGGTTACGCACAACAACGGTGCGTCGCCGTCCGTCCGCTTGCGCGAAAAGCGTGCACTCGTGCCTGCGTCAATGACTATAGACACTGCGTGATACACTGCCCGCCACTGTTTACAGGACACATTCCATGCTCGCGCCCAAAGACTTCCTCGACGCCCTGAGCGACACCGCCTCCCGCCTTTTCAGCGGCGACACCCCGCTGCCGAAAGCCGAAATCGAAAGCCAGTTGAAGATGCTGCTGCAAAGCGCCTTCAGCAAACTCGACCTGGTGAGCCGGGAAGAATTCGATAGCCAGATGGTTGTCCTGGCGCGTACTCGTGCTCGCCTTGAAAGCCTTGAAGCAAAGGTGGCGGAGCTTGAAGCGAAGCTGACGCCGGCGGCCGAGTAGGACTGCAAGTCCTGCGCAGAAATACCTTCATTTTGCTGGTAGAAATTAAACCGCTCCTGCCGAGGCAAGAGCGGCTTCCGTCAGATCAATCCTCTACTACGAATTACTCCAACGGTCTCGCAGAAACTCGTACAGGCGATAAGCCCATAACGCGATCCTGACGAGGCGCCACATATGTTTAAGAAACTTAGACATATTTTGGCCCTCCTTGCGTGGGGCCAAACCGCCGATGTACTTTCCGGCGTGCGAACATCTTCGGGACTACACGTGAGTGTGTCTGCTAAGGCGGCCGGGTGTGAGTTCCCCAAAAAAACACCGGCACGGGTCTCACACCGTGTCGAGGAACATGAAATCTTTACTCCCCCGACCACACTTTGCGAACGCTCCATGAGCGGGCATCGTCAAAACAGATGGTATTGCAGCCCCTCAGAGGCAATTTAAACAAGTTTTATCAGGCCATGACCTCGTATTCGGGCATGACTGCTTCAATCCATCCAGACCGGTACTGATGGGTGAAAGTTGACTCGGGTGCTTGCCTCAACGAGCAAACATACATAGTCTCAACGGACGTGAGTGTGTCCACTAAGGATGCGCAGGTCTTGGCCTCACCAAAGCCTGCAAACTAAAAACCGTCTCCTCGAGGCGGTTTTTTTTCGCCTCGAAATTGGTTGGCCACTACCCGCAACATCCAGTGAAAATTCGCCCCCGCCATTACCCCGCCAGATCACCCTTCCCCAACTACCCTTCAAAAACCGCAGGAAGCGGCTCCCGATTCAGCTCAAGGAACGACCATGTCCCTCTCCATCGTCCACAGTCGCGCCCAGATTGGCGTGGAAGCCCCCGCTGTCACCGTCGAAGTCCATCTGGCCAACGGCCTGCCGTCGCTGACCATGGTCGGCCTGCCCGAAGCCGCAGTGAAGGAGAGCAAGGATCGGGTGCGCAGCGCGATCATCAATTCCGGTCTGCAGTTTCCGGCGCGGCGGATCACCTTGAATCTGGCGCCGGCGGATTTGCCCAAGGATGGCGGGCGGTTTGATCTGGCGATCGCCCTTGGGATTCTGTCGGCGAGTGTGCAGGTGCCGTGCCTGACGCTGGATGATGTGGAATGCCTGGGTGAGTTGGCGTTATCCGGCGCGGTGCGCCCGGTGCGCGGGGTGTTGCCGGCGGCACTGGCGGCGCGCAAGGCCGGGCGGGCACTGGTGGTGCCGCGGGCGAATGCCGAGGAGGCGTGCCTGGCCTCGGGCTTGAAGGTGTTTGCGGTAGATCATCTGCTGGAGGCGGTGGCGCATTTCAACGGGCACACGCCGGTTGAACCTTACGTGTCGGACGGTTTGATCCATGCCGCCAGACCCTATCCCGACCTCAACGAAGTCCAGGGGCAAAAGGCCGCCAAGCGGGCGCTGCTGATTGCCGCAGCGGGCGCGCATAACCTGTTGTTCAGTGGGCCTCCGGGTACCGGCAAGACGTTGCTGGCCAGCCGACTACCGGGATTGCTCCCACCGTTGTCCGAGTGCGAGGCGCTGGAGGTGGCGGCGATTCAATCGGTCGCCAGTGGCGCGCCGCTGACGCATTGGCCACAACGTCCCTTTCGTCAGCCGCACCACTCGGCATCGGGGCCGGCACTGGTCGGCGGCAGCTCCAAACCGCAACCCGGCGAAATCACTCTCGCCCACCATGGCGTGCTGTTTCTCGATGAACTGCCTGAGTTTGATCGCAAGGTTCTGGAGGTTCTGCGCGAGCCTCTGGAATCCGGACAAATCGTGATCGCCCGAGCCAAGGATCGCGTGCGATTCCCGGCGCGTTTCCAGTTGGTGGCGGCGATGAACCCGTGCCCCTGTGGATATCTTGGCGAGCCCAGCGGCAAGTGCTCATGCACCCCAGACATGGTGCAGCGCTATCGCAACAAACTGTCGGGACCGTTGCTGGATCGGATCGACCTGCACCTGACGGTGGCGCGGGAAGCGACGGCACTGAATCCGGCAGTGCCGCCAGGAGAGGACAGCGCCAGTGCAGCAGCCGTGGTGGCCGAAGCGCGTGAGCGCCAACAAAAGCGTCAGGGTTGTGCCAATGCGTTTCTCGATCTGCCGGGGTTGAAGCGGCACTGCAAATTATCCACAGCCGACGAGACCTGGCTGGAGTCAGCCTGTGAACGGCTGACCCTGTCGCTGCGCTCGGCGCATCGACTTCTCAAGGTCGCCAGGACGTTGGCCGATCTGGGGCAGGAAAACGAGATCCGGCGCGAGCATCTGGCAGAGGCGTTGCAATATCGGCCGGCAACACAATGAAAATGACAGCGCCACTCGCAAATGGACTGCCCCGAAAAATAAACATCCTGGCGCTGCAGCGTGCCATCGACGCCGGTCGAGTAGCGATCGACGCCGTTGCCTATTCGGGAGAATGGGGAGAGGTCGACTCCAGCGAAGACCTCTCCGCGTACCAGTAGCCGGCACGCCGCATCAACGAAAGCGATCTACCTCTGAGCGCAGATCGGCGGCCAGCTTCTCCAGCTCTTTCGCGGTCACCGCAAGATTGGAAACCACTTCGCGCTGCTCACTGTTGGCCAGTGCAATACTTTGCAGGTTGCTGCTGAGCAACGTCGCGGTGCTGCTCTGCTCCTGCGTCGCCGTGGTAATCGCCGCAAACTGCTGCCCTGCCGAACGGCTTTGCTCATCAATGCGCGCCAGTGCCGAGGCGACATTGGCATTACGCGACAAGCCTTCCTGCATCAGCACATTGCCCTGCTCCATGGTGCTGATCGCGTTGCCGGTTTCCTGCTGGATGCTGTGAATCATTCCGGAGATTTCGTCAGTCGCCTGACGAGTGCGCGAAGCAAGGTTGCGCACCTCGTCAGCGACCACCGCAAAGCCACGGCCTTGCTCACCGGCACGCGCGGCTTCAATCGCAGCGTTGAGCGCCAGCAGGTTAGTCTGTTCGGCAATCGAGGTGATTACGCTGACAATGCCGCCGATTTCCTGGGAGCGCTGACCGAGGGTGTTGATCACGGTAGCGGTGGTGTTCAGTGCACCAGCGATTTGCTCCAGCGAGGACGAAGCTTCTTCCATCGAGGTGCGGCCGATCTGGGTCTGTTGGGCATTTTCCTGCGCCAGACGCTGGGTTGCGCCCATGTTGTCGGCAATGTTCAGCGAGGTCGCGCTGAACTCTTCCACCGCGCCGGCCATGCTGGTGATTTCGCCGGACTGCTGCTCCATGCCTTCGTACGCTCCGCCGGACAAACCGGACAGGGCCTGGGCGCGGCTGTTGACCTCTTCCGAGGAGCGGCGGATGTGCTCGACCATGGTCGACAGCGCCTGGCTCATCTGGTTGAACGCACGGGACAGTTGGCCGATTTCGTCATTGCTCGACACGTTCAGACGCACGCTCAGATCACCGGCGCCCAAAGCTTCAGCCTGACGGACCAGGTCGCTCAGTGGTGCCAGTTTGCTGCGCAGCAACCAGACTGCAGATCCGACCGCCAGCAACATCGCCAACAGACTGCCAATGGCCAGTTGCGTACCGACGCTCCAGGTCACCGCGCGGATCTCGGCTTTCGGCATGCTCGCCACCACCGACCACGGCCCACCCTCGAACGGCACGGCGATGCTGTAGAAGTCTTCGGAGGTGTCACTCCAGAACTCGCCTTTACCCGGCTTTGCAGCCAAACCTTTGATCACCGGCACCGCTTGACCCGGTGCCTGCACACCAGCCGGCGCGACCAGCCATTTGTTTTGCTCATCCAGCAATGCCAGCGAGCCGCTCTGACCGATGCGGAAACGCTTGAGGTTGTCGAACTGGGCGTTCTGCGCATCGGTGTAGTCGAAACCGACGAACAACACCGCAATCACCTTGCCGCTGCCATCGCGCACCGGGGTGTATTGGGTCATGTAGGAACGATCGAACAGCAAGGCGCGCCCGACATAGCCCTGCCCTGCCATCAACTTCGCATAGGCCGGGTGGGTGTGATCGAGCAAGGTGCCGATGGCGCGCGTGCCATCCTGTTTGGTCAGCGAGGTGCTGACCCGCACGAAGTCTTCGCCGCTGCGCACGAACAACGTGGCGACACCGGCGGTCATTTGCTTGAACTCGTCGACTTCCTTGAAGTTGTTGTTCAGTACTTCGCTGCCCAGGTGCAGGCCCGGGGTCTGGGTCCCGGCAACGGTCACCGGCTCGTCCGGGTGAATGCTCAGACCCGCGCTGAAGCGCTTCTCGAACAACCCGCTCAGGCGCTGCGTGCTTTCACGCAGCGTACCGTGGAAGGTGCTCAACTGGTCGGCCAGCAGCCGCGCTTCACTGGCGAGGTGTTCTTCACGGGTGGCGAGGTTGGCGGTATCCAGCGAACGCAGGGCGAACACCGTACTGCCACTGATGACAATCGCCAGTATCACAGCAAGCGCGAGGCCCAGCTGCGAGGCGATCCGGGCGCGAGGTTGAGACATGGACAGCTCCTGGCCGAGCCGCCGGATCCTCCTTGATCGCAGCACCTGCTCGGAAAATTCTAATAATGGGGGTGAAATCGTGGAGACCGGCACGACGGTCCCACATGCTCATTTTCGGCGGTAAAACCGAATACTTGAGTAAATAGCGGGGTTATGGCGCAAGGCCGGCATTGTGGCGGCTCGAACGTTTCAGCTCAACCGCTTGACCACCGGCAGCGCCATGGCGCGCACTTCGCCTTGCAGGAAGTCGCTGAGGCGGCGCAAACGTTCACCTCCCGGGCGGGTTTTCGGCCACACCAGGTAGTAATTCAGTCCGCTGGCGACGGCGGTCGGCCACGGCAGACTCAAGCGTCCTTGCGCCACATCCTCAGCCACCATCAGCAAATCGCCCATCGACACACCGTAACCGCGCGCCGCCGCGATCATCCCCAGTTCAAGGGTATCGAACACCTGCCCGCCCTTGAGCGAGACCTGCTCGGACAGCCCCATGTGCTCCAGCCAACTGCGCCAGTCGCGCCGATCCGGGGTCGGATGCAACAGCTCGGTGGACGCCAGTCGCGCCACATCCCAAGGCTGATCGTTCAGCAGGTTCGGCGCACCGACCGGAATCAGTTCTTCGGGAAACAGCAGGCTGGCCTCCCAGTCCGGCGGAAAATGCCCGTCGCTGAGCAGTACCGCGCAGTCGAAAGGCTCGTTGTTGAAATCCACCGAATCCACGTCCATCCACGCACTGGTCAATTGCACTTCGTTGCCCGGTTGCAGATGGCGAAAACGACTGAGCCGCGCCAGCAGCCAACGCATGGTCAGGGTCGACGGCGCTTTCATGCGCAGGATGTCGTCCTCGGCACGCAAGGTGTTGCAGGCACGCTCAAGCGCAGCAAAACCGTCGCGAATCCCCGGCAACAGCATCCGCGCCGATTCGGTGAGCTGCAGGTTACGTCCGCTGCGATGAAACAGCTTGCAGGCGAAATGTTCTTCAAGCGTACGAATGTGCCGACTCACCGCACTCTGGGTGATCGACAGCTCCTCGGCGGCGCGGGTGAACGAGCTGTGCCGCGCCGCCGCTTCGAATGCGCGCAGGGCATACAACGGAGGAAGACGACGGGACATGCAAAAAGCTCCTGTAGCGGGATACAGCCAACCTGGCTGGATCTTCTCATAATGAGTTTTAATCATGCCACCCATCCTTTTTATCCCTTTGTGCAAACGCTGCCAAGCGCCGAGAATCGACGGTCCCCTGTTCCCTCTTTCAATGAGTGGTGATGACCATGCAGCATCCTGTGCGTACCGAACTCTGGGCCATCCTGCGGCTGGCGGGGCCGTTGATCGCTTCACAGTTGGCGCACATGTTGATGGTGCTGACCGACACCCTGATGATGGCGCGCCTCAGCCCCGAAGCCTTGGCCGGTGGCGGGCTGGGGGCGGCGAGTTATTCGTTCGTGTCGATTTTCTGTATCGGCGTGATCGCGGCGGTCGGCACCCTGGTGGCGATCCGTCAGGGCGCCGGCGACATCGTCGGCGCGGCGCGCCTGACTCAGGCCGGGCTGTGGCTCGCGTGGCTGATGGCGCTCGGCGCCGGACTGCTGCTGTGGAACCTGAAACCGGTGCTGCTGCTGTTCGGCCAGACCGAAACCAACGTCAATGCCGCGGGGCAATTTTTGATCGCCCTGCCCTTTGCCCTGCCCGGCTACCTGAGCTTCATGGCCCTGCGTGGCTTTACCAGCGCAATTGGCCGGGCGACCCCGGTGATGGTCATCAGCCTCGGCGGCACCGTGGCCAACTTCCTGCTCAACTACGCGCTGATCACCGGCCTGTTCGGCCTGCCGAAAATGGGCCTGACGGGCATCGGCCTGGTCACGGCGATTGTCGCCAACTGCATGGCGCTGGCACTGGCCTGGCACATCCGTCGGCATCCGGCCTACGACGCTTATCCGTTGCGCGCGGGCCTGTCGAGGCCGAACCGCCAGTATCTCAAGGAGTTGTGGCGCCTCGGCCTGCCGATTGGCGGCACCTACGCAGTGGAAGTGGGTTTATTCGCCTTTGCCGCCCTGTGCATGGGCACCATGGGCAGCACGCAACTGGGCGCGCACCAGATCGCCCTGCAGATCGTTTCGGTGGCGTTCATGGTGCCCGCGGGGATGTCCTACGCGATCACCATGCGCGTTGGCCAGCATTACGGCGCCGGGCAGTTGAGCGATGCGCGGATGTCCGGGCGGGTCGGCATCGTATTCGGCGCGGTGGTGATGTTGGGTTTCGCCATGGTGTTCTGGCTGTTGCCGAACCAGTTGGTCGGGTTGTTCCTTGATCACAATGACCCGGCGTTTGCTGAGGTGATTCGCCTGGCGGTGAGCCTGTTGGCGGTGGCGGCATGGTTCGAACTGTTCGACGGCACGCAGACGATTGCCATGGGCTGCATCCGTGGGCTCAAGGATGCCAAGACCACGTTCCTGGTCGGCCTCGGTTGCTATTGGCTGATTGGCGCACCGGCGGCGTGGTGGATGGCGTTCCACCTCAATTGGGGGCCGACCGGTGTGTGGTGGGGCCTGGCGCTGGGGCTGGCGTGTGCGGCGGTGAGCCTGACGCTGGCGTTTGAGTGGAAGATGAAGCGGATGATTCGGCTGGAGCCGGCGCCATCAAATCAATACACCGTCGCCCAGCCTGACTGAGTACCCTTGTAGGAGTGGGCCTGCTCGCGATGGCGGTGTGTCAGGCAATGATGATTTGTCTGATACACCGCCATCGCGAGCAGGCTCACTCCTACAAGGGATAGGTGTTTAGCCGACGATTTCGAGGGCTGGCTGCTGGCTTGAGCCGAACGTCAGGTACTCCACCAGCTCCGCCAACGGCAACGGCCGGCTGATCAGATAGCCCTGCACCTGATCGCAGCCAAAGCCACGCAACAGATCCAGCTGTTCGGGCGTCTCGACCCCTTCCGCCACCACTTCCAGATGCAGGTTGTGCGCAAGATTGATCATCGCGTGCACCAGTTTACGGTTCTCCTCACGTTGCTCCATGCCACCGACGAAGCTCTTGTCGATTTTCAGCAAGGTGATAGGCAGGCTGTTGAGGTGCACGAACGATGAGAACCCGGTGCCGAAGTCATCCAGTGAAAAGCGCACGCCGAGGCGGCCGAGGGCGTCCATGGTCTGCTTGACCAGATCGCTGCGGCGCATCACCGCGGTTTCAGTCAGTTCGAATTCCAGCCATTGCGCTTCAACGCCCCGCTCAGCGATCAAGCGACTCAAGGTCGGCAAAAGCTGACTGTCCTGAAACTGGCGGAACGACAGGTTGATCGCCATGTGCAGCGCCGGCAGGCCGCGCTCGCGCAAGGCCTGCATGTCACGCAGGGCCCGGGAAATCACCCAGTAACCCAGCGGCACGATCAAGCCGCTCTGTTCGGCCAACGGCACGAATTCACTCGGCGGCAGCAATCCGCGCTCGCCATGACGCCAGCGCACCAACGCTTCGAGGCCGACAATCTGGCCGTCCTCAAGATTAAGCCGTGGCTGGTAATGCAACTCCAGCTCATCGCGACGCAGGGCCCGGCGCAACTCGCTTTCGAGGTCAGCCATGCTCCGTGCATTGCGGTTGATGCGTTCGTTGAAGATATGGAAGGTGCAGCCTTGGGTGCTCTTGGCCTGCTGCATGGCGATGTGCGCGTGCCACATCAGCGGGTCGGCGCCACCTTGTGCGCGGGCATGGGCGATGCCAAGGCTGGAGCCGATCAACAGGCTTTCGCCGTCAACCCAATACGGCTCGGACAAAGCTTCAGTGATGCGTTCAGCCATCCACTCGGCGCGTTGCGGCGCACGGCGGGTGTCGATCAGCAGGGCAAACTCATCGCTGCCCAGGCGCGCCAGTTGATCACCGGCCTCCAGCTGGCCTTTCAGCCGCGCGACGACCTGCAGAATCAGACGGTCGCCAGCCTGATGGCCGAGGGCATCGTTGGCGTGACGGAAGTTGTCGAGGTCGAGATGCCCGAGGGCCACGCCACGCCCGTCGTTTTCCGCGAGGCGCGCCGTGAGCAGGGTCTGGAAACCCTGACGGTTGGCGATGCCGGTCAGCGGATCCTGTTCGGCCAGGCGTTGCAGGGTGTTTTCAAGAACGCCGCGTTCGCGCACGTGGCGCAGGCAACGGCGCAGCATGCCGGCGTCGAGGGCGTCGAACACCAGCCAGTCGCTGACGCCATCGGGCGCCGTAGCCGGTTCTTGATCCAGCAGCAACACCGTCGGCAGGCTGCAACGGCCCGGGGCCGGCTGCAACGCGGGAACGGTCAACAACACCGCATGGCGGTTGTCTTCGAACAAACTGCTGACCGACTCCCAGCTCGGCGCGCTGATCAGCACCGCCGCGCTCCCCATCGGAGCCAGACACTCGCGCAATAACGCTGTCCACGCTGGCTCTTCGGCCAGTAGCAGCAAACGCAAGGGTTCGACAGGCGTAGACAAGCTAGCTCCCTAGACTCTGCAATGATGTGGGCGGGGCATTATGCCGTTGCGATGTTCAATGACAACGATTATCAGAACGTTATTTTGTGTCACGAATGAGAACATTAGCCGCAAAATCACCGCGCATCCTCCGCGAAAGTAACAAAACCGGCAAATTTGAATCACGCGGTGCGTCACAAGTCGGAGAGAGCAGCACAAATCGCTGAGCCTGTTAAAATGCCGGCCCATTTCGTCAACGACTCCCGAATTTTCGTATGTCCCGACTCAATCCCCGGCAGCAAGAAGCCGTGAACTACGTCGGCGGCCCTCTATTGGTGCTCGCCGGCGCTGGCTCCGGCAAGACCAGCGTGATCACCCGCAAGATCGCGCACCTGATCCAGAACTGCGGCATCCGCGCCCAGTACATCGTCGCCATGACCTTTACCAACAAGGCCGCGCGCGAGATGAAAGAGCGGGTCGGCACCCTGCTGCGCGCCGGCGAAGGACGCGGCCTGACAGTCTGCACCTTCCACAACCTGGGCCTGAACATCATCCGCAAGGAACACGTGCGGCTGGGCTACAAACCCGGTTTCTCGATCTTCGACGAGACCGACGTCAAAGCCCTGATGACCGACATCATGCAGAAGGAATACGCGGGCGACGACGGCGTCGACGAGATCAAGAACATGATCGGCGCCTGGAAAAACGACCTGATCCTGCCGCCGCAGGCGCTGGAAAACGCGCGTAATCCCAAAGAACAGACCGCTGCCATCGTCTACACCCACTACCAGCGCACGCTCAAGGCGTTCAACGCAGTGGACTTTGACGACTTGATCCTGCTGCCGGTAAAACTCTTCGAAGAGCACGCCGACATTCTCGAAAAGTGGCAGAACAAGGTGCGTTACCTGCTGGTCGACGAATACCAGGACACCAACGCCAGCCAGTACCTGCTGGTGAAAATGCTCATCGGCAAGCGCAACCAGTTCACCGTGGTGGGCGACGACGACCAGTCGATCTACGCCTGGCGCGGTGCACGGCCGGAAAACCTGATGTTGCTCAAGGACGACTATCCGTCCCTGAAAGTGGTGATGCTCGAGCAGAACTATCGCTCCACCAGCCGCATCCTGCGCTGCGCCAACGTGCTGATCTCGAACAATCCGCACGAATTCGAAAAGCAGCTGTGGAGTGAGATGGGCCACGGTGACGAGATCCGCGTGATCCGCTGCCGTAACGAGGACGCCGAAGCCGAGCGCGTGGCCATGGAAATCCTCAGCCTGCACTTGCGCACCGACCGCCCGTACAGCGATTTTGCGATTCTCTATCGCGGTAACTATCAGGCCAAGCTGATCGAACTGAAGTTGCAGCACCACCAGGTGCCGTACCGTCTGAGCGGCGGTAACAGCTTCTTCGGCCGTCAGGAAGTGAAGGACTTGATGGCCTACTTCCGCCTGATCGTGAACCCGGATGACGACAACGCCTTCCTGCGCGTGATCAACGTGCCGCGCCGCGAAATCGGCTCGACCACCCTGGAAAAACTCGGCAACTACGCCACCGAACGCAAGATTTCGATGTACGCCGCCACCGACGAAATCGGTCTGGGCGAACATCTGGACAGCCGCTTCACCGATCGCCTGTCGCGCTTCAAGCGCTTCATGGACAAGGTGCGTGAGCAATGCGCCGGCGAAGACCCGATCTCGGCGCTGCGCAGCATGGTCATGGACATCGACTACGAGAACTGGCTGCGCACCAACAGCTCCAGCGACAAGGCTGCCGATTACCGGATGAGCAACGTCTGGTTCCTGATCGAGGCGTTGAAAAACACCCTCGAGAAGGATGAAGAAGGCGAAATGACCGTCGAGGACGCCATCGGCAAACTGGTCCTGCGCGACATGCTGGAGCGTCAGCAGGAAGAGGAAGACGGCGCCGAAGGCGTGCAGATGATGACGCTGCATGCGTCCAAGGGACTGGAATTCCCTTACGTGTTCATCATGGGCATGGAAGAGGAAATCCTCCCGCACCGCTCCAGCATCGAAGCCGACACCATCGAAGAGGAACGCCGCCTGGCCTACGTGGGCATCACCCGCGCGCGTCAGACCCTGGCGTTCACCTTCGCCGCCAAACGCAAACAGTACGGCGAGATCATCGATTGCGCACCTAGCCGCTTCCTCGATGAGCTGCCGCCGGACGATCTGGCGTGGGAAGGCAACGACGACACACCGACCGAAGTCAAAGCCGTGCGGGGCAATAGCGCACTGGCTGATATACGCGCGATGTTAAAGCGCTAGAATTGACCACTTTTTAAAGCTTAGGGCGCACAAGCGCTGAACGAGGACAGCTTCATGGAAGCACTGCACCAGAAAATCCGCGAACAAGGCATCGTGCTTTCCGACCAGGTCCTGAAGGTCGACGCCTTTTTGAACCACCAGATCGACCCGGCCCTGATGAAGCTGATCGGCGACGAATTCGCCACGCTGTTCAAGGATTCGGGGATCACCAAGATCGTCACCATCGAAGCCTCGGGCATCGCCCCGGCGATCATGACCGGTCTGAACCTCGGCGTGCCGGTGATCTTCGCCCGCAAGCATCAGTCCCTGACCCTGACCGAAAACCTGCTGTCGGCGACTGTTTACTCGTTCACCAAGCAGACCGAAAGCACCGTGGCCATCTCCCCGCGTCACCTGACCAGCAGCGACCGCGTGCTGATCATCGACGACTTCCTGGCCAACGGTAAGGCTTCGCAGGCGCTGATCTCGATCATCAAGCAGGCTGGCGCCACCGTGGCTGGCCTGGGCATCGTCATCGAGAAGTCGTTCCAGGGCGGCCGCGCCGAGCTGGATTCGCAGGGCTACCGCGTCGAATCGCTGGCCCGTGTGAAATCGCTGAAGGACGGCGTTGTTACCTTCATCGAATAAAGCCACACCGCAGCCCCCTTGTAGGAGTGAGCCTGCTCGCGATGGCGTAGTGTCAGTCGACATCTTGGTTGACTGATACACCGCTTTCGCGAGCAAGCCCGTTCCCACAGTTGTTTTGGGTCAGGCCGTTAGTGTGCGGTGGCCTTGGGGCCGAATGGCGTCGATACCTTCATCGAATAAAACCACACCGCAGCCCCTTGTAGGAGTGAGCCTGCTCGCGATGGCGTAGTGTCAGTCGACATCTTGGTTGACTGATACACCGCTTTCGCGAGCAAGCCCGCTCCCACAGTTGGTTTTGCGGTGGGCCGTTACTGTGCGGTGGCTTTGAGGCCGGTGAGCAGCAGGCGCTGGAACAGGTCTTCTTTCAGGCCTTCCGGGTTTGTCAGTTGCATGCGCTCCAGGTGCTCGGGGAATGTCGAGGCATCTGGTGCGTCGAGGGCTGCTTTGCCCAGCTCCAGAATTTCCGTGAGTTTGAACTTGCTCTTCAGCCAGTTCAGCGCCCGCAGCAGATCCCGCTCGATCACCGTGAAATCACAGCCCAACGGATACTCCGGAAACAGATTCGGATGCCTGGCGGCAATCGCCTGCAAACGCTGCGGCGTGTTCTCGGCAAAGCGTGGATCGAGATGGAAATCCTTCGGCAGCTTGCCGACCTTTTGCGCTTGCTCGATCAGCCCCTGTTGGAAACGGGAATCGCTGATGTTCAACAGAGACTCGATCACCACCGCATCGGATTTACCGCGCAGATCGGCGATGCCGTACTCGGTGACCACGATGTCCCGCAGATGTCGCGGGATCGTGCAGTGGCCGTACTCCCAGACGATGTTCGAACTGACCTCACCGCCGGACTCGCGCCAGCTGCGCAGGATCAGAATCGAGCGCGCATCGTGCAGCGCGTGCCCCTGGGCAACGAAGTTGTACTGCCCGCCAACGCCGCTGAGCACCCGCCCGTCTTCCAGTTGATCGGCCACCCCCGCGCCCATCAGCGTCATGGTGAACACGGTGTTGATGAACCGTGCATCAAGTCGCTGTAAGCGCTTCAATTCTTCCTGCCCGTACAGCTCGTTGATGTAGCTGATGCGGGTCATGTTGAATTCGAGGCGCTTGCTCTGCGGCAACTCACGCAGACGCTCATAGAAACTGCGCGGGCCGAGGAAGAAACCGCCGTGCACCGAGATGCCATCGGTTTGTGCAGTTTCATCAAGAGTGCCGGCGTTGGCCTGTTCCTGGGTCTGCACGTCGGGGTAGACCTTGCGCCGGATGATCCCGGCGTCCACCAACACCAGCAGGCCGTTGACGAACATTTCGCTGCAGCCATACAGGCCTTTGACGAATGGCGCGGTGCCGCCCTCGCGTTCGATCAGTTGCGCCCACTGGCTGAGGTTGAGGTCGTTGAGCAAGGCCTGATAACCGAGGTTATCGGCTTGCCGCGCCAGCAGTGCGGCGGTCAGCGCATCGCCCATCGAGCCGATGCCGATCTGCAAGGTGCCGCCGTCGCGCACCAAGGTGCTGGCGTGCAGGCCGATGAAGTGATCCTGAAAGCCCACCGGCATGTTCGGCGTGGAAAACAGCGTGCTGCTGTCCTTCGCGTCGATCAGCAGGTCGAAGGTGTCGATATCGACTTCGGCATCGCCGGGCATGTACGGCAACTCGGTGTGCACCTGGCCGACCAGCAGGATGGTTTCCCCGATGGCGCGGCGCTTGGCGATCATCGGCAACAGGTCGAGGGTGATGTCCGGGTTGCAGCTCAGACTCAGGCGGTCGGGGTGTTCGCTGCTGCTGGCAAGCAATTGCGCCACCAGGTTCAGCCCGGCGGCGTTGATGTCGCGGGCGGCGTGGCTGTAGTTGCTGCTGACGTAATCCTGCTGGGCCGGCGCGCTGTTGAGCAGGCTGCCAGGTTGCATGAAAAACTGTTCGATGCGGATGTTGGCGGGCAGGCTGTCACGCTGCAGGTCGGCGAGGAAATCGAATTCGGGGTAGTCGCCGAATACGCGCTCGACGAAGGGTTCGATGAAGCGCTTCTGCAAACCGTCTCCCAGATTCGGCCGCCCCAGGCACAGTGCGGTGTAGATCGTCAGTTGCCGCTCGGGCAGGCCCTTGATGCGCCGGTATAGCGCGTTGACGAAGTGATTGGGCTTGCCCAGTCCCAGCGGCATGCCCATGTGGATATGCGCCGGCAAGCGTGCGAGCACCTCGTCCACTGCCTGTTCGATCGAACACAACTGCACCATCTGAAGCCTCCTGCCCGTTCCGTGAATAGAGGTAGACCGAGCTTGCCTTGAGTTTGCTGCAAAGGACAGCCCGCGCCGCGAATCGCGGGCACAAAAAAACCGTCCGAAGACGGTTTTTTTCGTCAGAAGCGTGGCTTATTTCAGGCCGGACATCTTCTGGATCGCGCCTTCGAGGTCTTTCTCCTCGCAGTCACTGCAGGTACCTTTTGGTGGCATGGCGTTGAGCCCTTTCAGCGCAACTGCCGCCAACCCGGCAGCGGTGCCACCTTCTTTGTCAGCACGTTTTTTCCAGTCAGCTGCATCACCGATTTTAGGTGCGCCCAACAGGCCAGTGCCATGACAAGCATTGCAGTGCTTGGCAATGATCTCATCCGGAGTTTTAGCTGCGCCACCGCCGCCAGCGGAGGCTGCGACTTCCATCCCTTTGCATTCCTGCCCCTGAACGCACACCTGGCCGACCGGCTCGAGGCGTTTGGCAATGTCGTCATTCGTCGCAGCTTGAGCGCTGACAGCCCAGAGGGCCAGTACGGTTGCTGGTGCGGCCAGCATTTTCATAATTAGGTTCACGCGTTCACCCTCAATGGTGGCTATTCACGCCTGCGGCCACGGTTCGCAGGCGGGCGCAAGTATAGCGGGTAGCCCGCCACACTGAAACAACCCCATAGTCGAAGGGGTTATACCGCGCTGTGGAAAACTCTTCGGATGCCTTCGCCGTCATGGCTTGGCGCCTCTATCTTCAAAAATTCGCCGGCGTGGCTGCGCTGATTAGTCGCGCAGGCAAGTCGAACGGATTACGGAAACGATGCGGCTTGGTACTTTCAAAGTAGTAGCTGTCGCCGGCTTCGAGAATAAAAGTTTCCAGACCCACCACCAATTCCAGACGACCTTCCACCAGAATCCCGGTTTCTTCGCCCTCATGGGTGAGCATTTCTTCGCCGGTATCAGCACCCGGCGGGTAGATTTCGTTGAGGAACGCGATAGCCCGGCTGGGGTGCGCGCGGCCGACCAGTTTCATGGTCACGGCGCCGTCGGAGATGTCGATCAGCTCGTTGGCCTTGTAGACGATCTGGGTCGGGATTTCCTGCAGGATTTCTTCGGAAAAGAACTCGACCATGGACATGGGGATGCCGCCCAGCACCTTTCTCAGCGAACTGATCGAAGGGCTGACACTGTTCTTTTCGATCATCGAAATGGTGCTGTTGGTGACGCCCGCGCGTTTGGCGAGTTCACGCTGGGAAAGCCCTTTGAGCTTGCGGATCGATTGCAGTCGTTCACCGACGTCCAAGGCGGGAGCCTCCTGATGTTGTAAGAATATTGAGCGTTATCATGGCGACAGCGTTCAGTATTTACAACACTTGGCCCCCCGCAGCGGCGTCAAGCCTCGGAATAGAGCCTTGGCACGCGACGCAAGTTGCAGAAAATCTGGTACGGGATGGTGTCCGCCCACTGCGCCACTTCGCTGGCGAGGATGTTTTTGCCCCACAGCTCGACGGTCGAACCGAGGCCGGCGTCCGGCACATCGGTGAGGTCGATGCAGAGCATGTCCATCGAGACGCGGCCGAGAATCCGGCTGCGTTTGCCGGCGACCAGCACCGGCGTGCCGGTCGGTGCCTGACGCGGGTAGCCATCGGCGTAACCCATGGCGACCACGCCGATACGCATCGGTTTGTCGGTGATGAATTTGGCGCCGTAGCCGATCGGCTCGCCAGCGGGCAGCTCACGCACACAGATGACTTTCGATTCGAGAGTCATCACCGGTTGCAGGCGCTCGGCCACAGCGTTGGCTTCTTCGAACGGGGTCGCGCCGTACAGCATGATGCCCGGGCGCACCCAGTCGCTGTGAATCTGCGGCCAGCCGAGCACGGCCGGCGAGTTGCGCAGGCTGACTTCGGCGGCGAGGCCCTGACGTGCAGCCTCGAACACCGCGACCTGATCGGCGCTGCTCTGTTCGTGCAGCTCATCGGCGCGGGCGAAGTGGCTCATCAGCACGATCTTCGCCACTTTGCCGCTGGCCCGCAGGCGTTGATAGGCCGCCGCGTAATCCTTCGGATGCAGACCCACGCGGTGCATGCCCGAATCGAGCTTGAGCCACACGGTGATCGGTTTGCTCAAGGCCGCCTGCTCAATCGCTTCGAGCTGCCACAGCGAATGCACCACGGTCCAGAAATCGTGCTCGACGATCAGTGCCAGCTCATCGGATTCGAAGATACCTTCGAGCAACAACACCGGGGCCTTGATGCCGGCCGCGCGCAACTCCAGCGCCTCCTCGATGCAGGCGACGGCAAACCCGTCAGCCTCAGCTTCCAGCGCCTGGGCGCAACGCACCGCGCCGTGACCATAGGCATCAGCCTTGATCACCGCCAGCGCCTTGGCGCCGGTGACTTCGCGGGCAATTCGGTAGTTGTGACGCAGGGCTTGAAGATCGATCAGGGCACGGGCAGGACGCATGGCGGCAGGCTTCTAGGCGGTCATGGGAAGAAAAACCGGCGCCGACTGACGACGTGAACCGCCAACAGCGCCGGGAGAGGGATATTTACAACGGTTACGGCAGCGCAGCGACGATAGAGATTTCTACCAGAATGCTCGGCTTGGCCATCTTCGCTTCGACAGTGGCACGGGCCGGGGCGGCGCCTTTGGGCAGCCACTGGTCCCACACCGAGTTCATTCCGGCAAAGTGCGCCTCGATGTCGTTCATGTAGATCGTCGCCGACAACAGATGCTGCTTGTCAGTCCCGGCCAGATCCAGCAAACGCTCGATATTGGCGAGCACGTCGCGGGTCTGCTGTTCGACCCCGGCGTTGAAGTCGTCGCCGACCTGCCCGGCCAGATACACGGTGCCGTTGTGGGTGACGATCTGACTCATGCGCTCATTGGTGAGCTGGCGCTGGATTGCCATGTTTTGCGGACTCCTGAGGCTTGTTGCCGTAACGGGAAATATCGAGGCCTTCGGCGCTGATCTGCGGCTTTTTCTTCGCCATCAGATCGGCCAGCAAACGACCGGAACCGCACGCCATGGTCCAACCCAGGGTGCCGTGGCCGGTGTTGAGGAACAGGTTCTTGAACGGCGTGGCGCCAACGATCGGCGTGCCGTCCGGGGTAGTCGGACGCAGACCGGTCCAGAAGCTCGCCTCAGCCAGATTGCCGCCCTGAGGATAAAGGTCGTTGACGATCATCTCCAGGGTTTCGCGTCGACGCGGGTTCAGCGACAGGTCAAAACCGGCGATCTCCGCCATGCCGCCGACGCGGATGCGGTTGTCGAAACGGGTGATCGCGACCTTGTAGGTCTCGTCGAGAATGGTCGAGGTCGGGGCCATGTCCGGGTTGGTGATCGGCACAGTCAGCGAGTAACCCTTGAGCGGATACACCGGGGCCTTGATGCCCAGCGGCTTGAGCAGTTGCGGCGAATAGCTGCCGAGGGCCAGCACGTAGCGGTCGGCGGTTTCCAGTTTACCGTCGATCCATACGCCGTTGATGCGGTCGCCAGCGTAGTCGAGGCGCTGGATGTCCTGGCCGAAGCGGAATTCCACACCGAGTTTCACGGCCATTTCGGCCAGGCGCGTGGTGAACATCTGGCAGTCGCCCGTCTGGTCGTTCGGCAGGCGCAGGGCACCGGCGAGGATGTCGGTGACATTGGCCAGGGCCGGTTCGACGCGGGCGATGCCGGCGCGGTCGAGGACTTCAAACGGCACGCCGGACTCTTTCAGCACGGCGATGTCTTTGGCGGCGCCATCAAGCTGGGCCTGAGTGCGGAACAGTTGGGTTGTGCCGAGACTGCGGCCTTCGTAGGCGATGCCGGTTTCGGCACGCAGTTCGTCGAGGCAGTCGCGGCTGTACTCGGACAGACGCACCATGCGCTCCTTGTTCACCGCGTAACGGCTGGCGGTGCAGTTGCGCAGCATCTGCGCCATCCACAGGTATTGATCGATGTCGGCGGTGGCCTTGATCGCGAGAGGGGCGTGGCGCTGCAGCAGCCACTTGATCGCCTTCAGCGGTACGCCCGGCGCAGCCCACGGCGAGGCGTAGCCCGGCGACACCTGGCCGGCGTTGGCGAAACTGGTCTCCATGGCCGCAGCGGGCTGCCGGTCGACCACCACCACTTCAAACCCGGCACGGGCCAGATAGTAAGCACTGGCGGTACCGATGACGCCGCTACCCAAGACCATTACGCGCATTTTTGTATCCCTCATCGCGGCAGGGCCGCGTACGTCTGTTGTTAGAGCAATGATGCGCGCAGTGTAAAAAAGATTGGCCAGTGCTTTTCACTGTATAAGCGCCTATATTTGGCGACAATTCTCGGCAAAAACCCTTTTCACGGAGGCGCATCCCCTATGCGTACCAACACTCAGACCAAACGTGAGCTGGACAAGATCGACCGCAACATCTTGCGGATCCTGCAGGCGGACGGGCGGATATCGTTTACCGAACTGGGGGAAAAGGTCGGTCTGTCCACCACGCCATGTACAGAGCGGGTGCGGCGGCTGGAGCGCGAGGGGATCATCATGGGCTACAACGCCCGACTCAATCCGCAGCACTTGAAGGGTAGTCTGCTGGTGTTCGTCGAGATCAGCCTCGACTACAAATCCGGCGACACTTTCGAAGAGTTCCGACGCGCAGTGCTGAAATTGCCGCATGTGCTGGAGTGTCACCTGGTTTCAGGGGATTTCGACTATCTGGTGAAGGCGCGTATTTCCGAGATGGCCTCGTATCGCAAATTGCTCGGCGACATTCTGTTGAAGCTGCCGCACGTGCGGGAGTCGAAGAGCTATATCGTGATGGAAGAAGTGAAAGAGAGCCTGAGCCTGCCGATCCCGGATTGAGATTGGTGGTGCCTGACCCGGCCCCATCGCGAGCAGGCTCCACTCCTACATTTGGAATGCGTACCCTTGTAGGAGTGAGCCTGCTCGCGATGGCGTCGACTCGGTTCCGAGTGACCCCTTCAAACCAACACCTGCCGATTCGCCGCCATGTACTCGAAGATCTGCTTTTCAACCCGCGGATGAATCAGCTCCACCGGCCGCCTCTCATTCGGGCAAGGCAAGGTTTTGGTGGTACCAAACAACCGGCAGATCAACGGCCGCTCTTCATACACCGTGCAACCATTTGGCCCCAGGTGCACACAGTTCAGCTCCTCCATCGCCGCATCCTGCTCAGCGCGGGTCTTGCGCGGCAGGCGCGACATCTCTTCCGGCGAGGTGGTCACCGGACCGCAACAGTCATGGCAGCCCGGCACGCAGTCGAACGAGGGGATCTGCTGACGCAGGTCGCGGATTGTCTGGCGGTTGCAGCTCATCGAAACGGTAACCCACATGAAATAGGCGGCGATTGTGCCGCAAAAGCCGTGATCCAGACAGCAACGGCCGACCAGTGTTGCCCGTCTTCAGGCGTGCGGCTTATGCTCCGTCAAATTTTCTCGACACTCAGCCGTTGGATGACGCCCATGAATGCCCGCGCCCACACCCTCGCGAGCCAACCCCACGTTGCCTCCTATTACGCCGCCAGCAGCCTGCCGCAACCGGATCATCCGCAGCTGCAAGGTGAAGTGATAGCCGACGTGTGCGTGGTCGGCGGCGGGTTTTCCGGGCTGAACACCGCACTGGAACTGGCCGAACGCGGCCTCAGCGTGGTGTTGCTGGAAGCGCACAGGATCGGCTGGGGCGCCAGCGGTCGCAACGGTGGGCAGTTGATTCGCGGGGTCGGTCACGGCCTCGATCAGTTCACTAACGTCATCGGCGCCGACGGTGTACGCCAGATGAAACTCATGGGCCTGGAAGCCGTGGAAATCGTCCGTCAACGCGTCGAACGTTTTCAGATCCAGTGCGACCTGACCTGGGGCTACTGCGACCTCGCCAACAAACCTGCCGACCTCGAAGGTTTTGCCGAAGACGCCGAAGAGTTGCGCGGCCTCGGTTATCGCTACGAAACCCGCTTGCTGCAAGCCGACGAGATGCACACGGTGGTCGGCTCCAAACGCTACGTCGGCGGTTTGATCGACATGGGTTCCGGGCATCTGCATCCGCTTAACCTGGCGCTGGGCGAAGCCGCCGCCGCGCAACAACTGGGCGTCAAACTGTTTGAACAGTCGGCAGTCACGCGCATCGATTACGGCCCTGAAGTTCGTGTGCACACCGCGCAAGGCTCAGTGCGTGCCAAAACGCTGGTGCTCGGCTGCAACGCCTACCTCAATGATCTGAATCCGCAACTCAGCGGCAAGGTCCTGCCCGCCGGCAGCTACATCATCGCCACCGAGCCGTTGAGCGAAGCCCAGGCCCACGCCCTGCTGCCGCAAAACATGGCGGTCTGCGACCAGCGGGTGGCGCTGGATTACTACCGGCTCTCGGCGGACCGGCGTCTACTGTTCGGCGGCGCCTGCCATTACTCGGGGCGCGATCCGAAGGACATCGGCGCGTACATGCAGCCGAAGATGCTCGAAGTCTTTGCGCAATTGGCCGGGGTGAAGATCGATTATCAGTGGGGCGGGATGATCGGCATCGGCGCCAACCGTCTGCCGCAGATTGGCAGGCTCAATGATCAGCCGAACGTGTATTACGCCCAGGCCTATTCCGGGCACGGGGTGAATGCCACGCACTTGGCGGGCAAGTTGCTGGCCGAGGCGATCAGTGGCCAGCACAGTGGTGGGTTCGACCTGTTTGCCAAGGTGCCGCACATCACCTTCCCGGGCGGCAAGCATTTGCGCTCGCCGTTACTGGCGTTGGGGATGTTGTGGCATCGGCTCAAAGAGTTGGTCTGATTGATCGTTCCCACGCTCTGCGTGGGAATGCATCCAGTGACGCTCTGCGTCACAGCGGACGCTGAGCGTCCGGGGCGGCGTTCCCACGCAGAGCGTGGGAACGATCGGTGGTTGTCAGATCCGCCAGAACGGCTTCAACCCCTCCTCCTGCGCCTGCTCGCGGGTCAGCCCGACATCCTTGAGCTGCTCCGGCGTCAGGTTCAGCAATGCCTTGCGCGTGTGCAGACGATGCCAGAACAGGCCCCAGCGACTCAGGCCGGACGGCGCGTTGCGCAACATCTCATTGCGCGCACCGTCCCTCTGCCCTGCCTCCAGTTCCTGACTGTGTAACGTCAGCCGCACATCGCTCAAGCCGTTCATTTTTGTCGCTCCTGTTTACTTGGGTAGCCAGAGATTCCATGATGCGCGGGTCAGTAAAAGCATTACAGATTCAACACATCTGTATTAACCCCATACAGATTTGCCGTACCTGAGACTGAATCACCGATTTTTGCCGCATCTGTACTGGTTTAACGAATCACCTGCATCGAGGCAGTCCCATGACCCTGTATGTGAACCTCGCCGAGCTGCTCGGCACCCGCATCGAACAAGGCTTCTACCGTCCTGGCGATCGCCTGCCTTCGGTGCGCGCCTTGAGCGTAGAACACGGTGTCAGCCTGAGCACGGTGCAGCAGGCCTATCGCATGCTCGAAGACAGCGGCCTGGCAACGCCGAAACCCAAGTCCGGCTACTTCGTGCCGGTCGGTCGCGAGCTGCCGGAGCTGCCTGCTGTCGGGCGTCCGGCGCAGCGGCCGGTGGAGATTTCGCAGTGGGATCAGGTGCTGGAACTGATTCGCGCGGTGCCGCGCAAGGACGTGGTGCAACTGGGTCGCGGCATGCCCGATGTGACCACGCCAACCATGCAACCGCTGCTGCGCGGACTGGCGCGAATCAGCCGTCGCCAGGACATGCCCGGCCTGTATTACGACAACATCCACGGCACCCTTGAGCTGCGCGAACAGATCGCCCGACTGATGCTCGATTCCGGCTGCCAGTTGAGCGCCAGCGACCTGGTCATCACCACCGGTTGCCATGAAGCGCTGTCCACCAGCATCCACGCGATCTGCGAGCCCGGCGACATCGTCGCGGTGGATTCGCCGAGCTTTCACGGCGCCATGCAGACGCTCAAAGGCCTGGGCATGAAAGCCCTGGAAATCCCCACCGACCCGCTGACCGGCATCAGCCTCGAAGCACTGGAACTGGCGCTGGAGCAATGGCCGATCAAGGTCATCCAGATCACGCCCAACTGCAACAACCCGCTGGGCTACATCATGCCGGAGTCGCGCAAACGCGCCCTGCTCAACCTAGCGCAGCGCTACGACGTGGCGATTATCGAAGACGACGTGTATGGCGAACTGGCCTACACCTACCCGCGTCCACGCACGATCAAATCCTTCGACGAAGATGGCCGCGTGCTGCTGTGCAGTTCGTTTTCCAAGACCCTGGCGCCGGGGCTGCGCATCGGTTGGGTCGCGCCGGGACGTTATCTGGAGCGGGTGCTGCACATGAAATACATCAGCACCGGATCGACCGCGCCGCAGCCGCAGATCGCTATTGCCGAGTTCCTCAAGGCCGGCCATTTCGAACCGCATTTGCGGCGGATGCGTACGCAATACCAGCGCAATCGCGACATGATGATCGATTGGGTCACGCGGTACTTCCCTGTCGGCACCCGCGCCAGCCGACCACAAGGCAGCTTTATGCTGTGGGTCGAATTGCCGGAAGGTTTCGACACGCTGAAACTCAACCGGGCGTTGAATGATCAAGGCGTTCAGATTGCCGTCGGCAGCATCTTTTCCGCTTCGGGCAAGTACCGCAATTGCCTGCGGATGAACTACGCGGCCAAACCGACAGCGCTGATCGAAGAAGCGGTACGCAAGGTGGGGGCGACAGCGATCAAACTGCTGGCCGCAGCCGACTAATCGATCTGAAACGTTCCGTGGCCCTCGAATCGCCTCAGGTCGGCCACCCGGCTTGAGGCGTCCGCCACTTGGGCATCGATCTCGAGCTCCACTTGCAGATACCGTCCCTGCGCAATAGCCGCTCCGCTCCAGGGCACGATACGCGCTCCCGGCGCTAACAGATTCGCCTCGACTGGCTGACCGCCTTCCAGCCGCCACTGCACCGCCACGCCATCCAGGCGTGCAGCCACAATCCGCACTTGCAACGTGCCAGCCTCCCAGCGATAGCCTCGAGCGCCCGCTGCCGGCGCGACAAAGGACCATTTGATCGGACGAATTTGCGGGCACTGGATGCGCAAATGCACATTGCGCAGGCCAAACCCTGCGCCCTGCGCCCCTGCAAAATGCAAGAGTTCGGCGCGGGTGGTGGCGCCGAAATCCACGGTCGCTTGCGACAGATCCACCTCACATGCAGCGTTCGCCCAGGCGCAGGCACAGGCAAAACAAGCCGGCAATACGGCAATAACCCAAGGTTTCATG
Organism: Pseudomonas sp. P8_229; assembly: GCF_034008635.1. NCBI lineage: Bacteria > Pseudomonadati > Pseudomonadota > Gammaproteobacteria > Pseudomonadales > Pseudomonadaceae > Pseudomonas > Pseudomonas sp. P8_229. The sequence continues at coordinate 2,739,713 of NZ_CP125378.1, forward strand.
GCAGGCACTCGATCAGGACAGGATGGCAGGGCGGCAGATCGCCTCAACGGTTTCCATTTGCGTGGCGTCGTCGGGCAAATCGCTCAGGGGGAAATGCAAGATGCAGTGGCTGCTGTCGGACAACCTCACGCGCAACACCTGCGCAGGCTTGATGTCCGGCAAAAAAATCGCCCCGGCCTCCATCACGGAGGTCAGATACTGGCCCTGTTCATCCAGCACGCTCAAGCCTCTGGGCAACCATTGCCGATCCTGCGAGCGAGCCTTGAGCAACAGACGCCGGACGGTAATCAGGGAAAAATCCAGGTGCTGCACCGAACCCCGTCCGGCCGTCACCTCCTGCACGCCATTGAGCACTTCGACATGACGCGGCAGGCCCAGTGGGTCGACCTCAAGCCGCGCCAGAGAATAGGCTGGCAGGTTCGCCGCCACCGCACGCCCCGCGCCATCCGTCCAGACCGGGCCTTGTGGCGTTTGCAGCCGCACCCCGGAACGCTCACCAGCCTTCAGCACCCCCAGCGTGTCACGCAGCGCATAGGGTGACAGCGTGACGCCATCACGGTGCAGCAACACGCCGCCGCGCAAGCCCAGATCATATTCCGTCGCACCCGCGCGCTGCCCGAGCCCGACATCCAGGCTGGTATAGCGTGGCAACGCATTGATTCGGGCAGCCAATGCCGCCGGTGTGTTATCCCGGTGCTCGGCATTGACGGTGTAGGCCAGGGTTTCGCTGACTGCAGCGCTGACGGCCAGCCCTTGGCGCATGCCCGAGCGTTCGTCACTGCGCACATACCCGCGCAACCGGCCTTGCCCGCCCAGCGGAATACCCACGGTCAGGTAAGCTGCGCGGCCCGGACGATATTCCTCGGCACCACCGATGCCTCGCTCAACGCTCAGTGACAAGCTGACGCGCTGCGGCAATGTCAGCGACCAGGACAACCCCAATTGCGACACTGGTGCTTCGTCCATACTCGAATAACGTGACCAGCTTGCGCCAAATGCGCCCCAGTCATCGGTGGCGCCATTGAGCGAAAACACCCAGTGATCGCGTTTGCGTGACTCGGCCTGATGCCGGCGTTGATTCCAGTCGGTATCGGACAAGGTGCGAAAGTCCCGGCTCTGGCGCACCGCGACCAGGCTCGCCGAGAGATTGGCCGCCAATGGCGCACTGAATGTCAGCTGCCATTGATCGCCCGCAAGCCCTGCCGCGCGCTGTTCGGACACCACTTGGCGCAGCCCCAGCGTAATCGGCCCCGCCCACTGTTGTTGCAGCCCCCAACCGGCCGACAAGTACGCGCTGCCCGCGAGCGCACCGGCGGTTGCACGCAGGCCTCGGCGCATTTCCCAGTCTTGGCTGAACGCCGCGAATGTCGGAGCCTCACGGTTATCCGCAGACAGTCGACGGACCCGGCCCAGCGCCAGATTGAAACCCACGGGGGCGTCAGACTGCGCCTCTTGCAGATTCGCCGCCGGCACCCGAAAACGTCGCTCCTGACCATCTTGCTCATGCACCGCGACCTCAAGATCGAGCTGATTGCTCAGCAACGGCAGCGCGCGCAAGGTAAAAGGCCCGCCAGGCACCATCGTCGTGTAGATCGTCACGCCGTTCTGGCGGACTTCGATACGCGATGGCGAGTAAGCCACTCCCTCCACCTGGCCACGGGCGCCGTTGCGGGCGGCATCGAGTCGGGCGAAGGCCGCTTCAGGAAAAACCTGTACGCCAGTGAACGACTCACCGGCAAACAGCGACGATGCCAGGTTGAGCTGACCGAGCTGAACGCTCGCATCATGATCTTCCAGCGTGTGCATCGCGTAGGCATAGAGATGCTCGAACCGCGAGCTTTCGGGCAATGCCGTGAAAGACTGGCGACTGCGCAACACCCAGTCACCGGCATTCAATCCGGCTTCCGAGCTGAAGCTGCGATAGCTGCTGGTCTGCCCGTCGAGTTGGCTGCCGGCCATCAACAGATCGTAATTGAACACACCGGCCACGCCACCATTGGCAAAGCTGCGCTGCGCCCGCGCAGGCTCAGTCAGCGTATCGGTAGGCACCAGCAACCGGACCTGCTGACTGCCTGGGTTCAACTCCACGATGGCCGCGGGAAAACCCTGCGCAGCCGTCACACACTGCCCCGGCGGCAGCGGCACAGACGCGGGCAGTAGAACTCCGGCTGACTTCAACCATTGCGTGCCCAGACACAACTCGCCGACATCGTTGAATGTCATCGGCACACGGCCCTTGGGCTGTCCGTTGACTTCAAGCACGACGGCGTGCGCGCCTTGGGTGAAGCGCGGAGCATCACGAAAATACTCCGCCAAGGCCGGATCGATCCCGCGATCCCTGAGCACTTGAATGTCGAACGTCAGCGGCTCTGCCGCCAGCGCCACGCGCCATCCGCAGTTACCCAACGCCAGCAACGACGCGGCGATGCAGATCCAGTTCAACGTGTCACCGGGGCATCGTAATGGTCGACAGCAAAACCGTATGTCGTCGCCGGGAATATCCGCACCGACGACACCTGTGCCAGCGTACTCAAAGGCAAATCAAGCTGCAGTCGCTCGCCCGGCAGAATGTAGGTGCGCGGCAGTTCGACCGGGCGTGAGCCAGGCAACGGTGTAAGCGCTTTGCCGAGCCGCACGACGTAAGGACTGGGGTTGTGCACGTGCAAGCCATCCAGCGTGACGGTCCAGGCGAGGCGCTTCCACGGCTCACGCTCGACGGGCAATCCGGCCGGACGCAGGATCACCGGCAAGTTCTGCCGCACGCCGAGACTGACGCGCGCGCCACCTGCGGCCGCAACCGGATTGATCCCTTCGAAGATGACCCGCTTCAAACGTTCGGTCTGCAAGGGCTGAGCGCTCTGCAGAATGAACCTAACCTGTTGAATCTGGCCAGCCTCGACACGCGCAACCGGGGGAGTGAAAACCAGCAGGACCTCATCGTCCGCTTCGGTGTTTTCGACGGTGGTGTACAGGAGCGCGGGATGAGCATCGGTATTGCGCACGTTCATGATGGCTTCGCCGAGGCTCTGCTCGACGACCAATACCGGCGTTTGCGGAACCATGCCGGCGCCTTGCGCAAGTGACATCGAAAGGCCGGCGAATAGCCACAGGGAAACCTGCTTCAAAGCAGGATTGAATGAAAGGGGCATCGGTCAATACCGGAAAATTCCAGGCCACGTTTCCGGCGCTGCCGGCGTGTTCCTGTCGGGAGGAAAAGCCCGGCAACCTGGTGGCCGCCGGGCTCGACGGTCAGAGGTAGAACATGTCGAAGGTCACCGAGCCATCGAGCGGGATCTCGTTGGCGATCGGCAAGTTGTTACTCGCGCCAATGATCGGCAGCAAGCTCATCGGGAAGCCGTGATGCCGAGCGGCAACAGGCCCTGTCGCGGCATTGACACCCCAGGAATACAGCGCCGGGGCATTGCTCACCAAGGAGCTGGACGGCACGCCCCATGCTGGCGCTGCGAGCGTGCGGGTCAGCAGTGCGCGACTTGTTCCGTCAGTCTCCGGCGTGCCATGGCGCAGGGCAAATCCACCGATCCGCGTGCCATCGATGGCGCCAAGACCGAAGAACAACACCGGATCACTTTGACCGGCGCCGTCGCTGATACCCGGCAATTTGGTCGCTGCACGGTTATCGCGAACCGACACTTCAACCGGAGCCGGGGCGTCGCAATTGATGTGCAGCGAGATGTCTCGTTCCGGCAGCAACGTTTGCGTGGTGGCGTTAAGCGTGGACGCGGAAATCTTGCGCAAGTCTACCGTTCCGCCCCCGGCAAAGGCCGGGATGCAGGAGGTCGGAATGATGGTGCCGATGACGCTCAGGTCAACGCTCTCCGCCAGCGCCAGCGAGGGTAGCAAGGCCGCAGCGAGGACGACGAGCCGGTGGGTATTTTTCATAAGCCGTATCTTCCATGTCATTAACAAAAAAGCTTCCTACTGACTTCACACGTAAGTAAGCGGGCGAATAATTGCGGCTTTTGGAGGATAAATCTGTAGGAGAAAACATCGCCTGGACGGGGAAAAATCGACCTGATTCATAGGCAATCGCTGCCAAGAAACTATTTCCTACTTCTCGATGACAAAACATTGCGTGCTGCTGCCTTGCAGCACCCATCGATTGAATTCAGGGCAGCGATGCCCATGCCATACTTCGCCCTCCGTCACGACCCGAGACCGCCACGTGATTCCCGGACAAAAACTGATCGCTGCAGCGCTGCTCGCCTTGCTCTTGAATGGCTGTGCCACGCTCGATGTGCCGCGCGAACCGAGCCAGGCCTTGCCGGCGTCCAGCTCCAGCTTCGGCCGCTCAATCCAGGCCCAGGCTGCACCCCATCAGGGCCGTTCCGGCTTTCGCCTGCTGTCCAACAGCACCGAGTCTTTCACCGCTCGCGCCGAGCTGATCCGTAATGCGCAGGTCAGCCTCGACTTGCAGTACTACATCGTTCACGACGGCATCAGCACGCGCATGCTGGTGGAAGAAGTGCTCAAGGCGGCCGACCGTGGCGTGCGCGTGCGCATCCTGCTCGACGACACCACCAGCGACGGCCTCGATCAGATCATCGCCACCCTGGCCGCGCATCCACAGATCCAGATCAGGCTGTTCAACCCTCTGCATCTGGGGCGCAGCACCGGCGTAACGCGCGCAGCAGGACGTCTGTTCAACCTGTCGTTGCAGCATCGGCGCATGCATAACAAGTTGTGGCTGGCGGACAACAGTGCGGCCATCGTCGGCGGGCGCAATCTGGGCGATGAGTATTTCGATGCCGAGCCGAACCTGAATTTCACCGACATCGACATGCTCAGTGTCGGCCCGGTGGCCGAGCAGCTCGGGCACAGTTTCGACCAATACTGGAACAGCGCCCTGAGCAAACCGATCGACGAATTCCTCTCCAGCAAACCCTCAGCCCGGGATTTGCAGAACACCCGTACGCGCCTGGAAGAATCGCTGGAAGACACGCGCAAACAGAATCACGCGCTCTATCAGCAGCTGATGACCTTCACCACCGAGCCGCGCATGGACATCTGGCGCAAGGAGCTGATCTGGGCGTGGAATCAGGCGCTGTGGGACGCGCCGAGCAAGGTGCTGGCCAAGGACGAGCCGGATCCGCAATTGCTGCTGACCACGCAACTGGCGCCAGAGCTGAGGGGTGTCAGCAAAGAACTGATCATGATCTCGGCGTACTTCGTGCCGGGCCAGCCAGGGTTGGTGTACCTGACCGGACGCGCCAACGTCGGAGTCTCGGTGAGCCTGCTGACCAATTCCCTGGAAGCCACCGATGTGCCGGCGGTGCACGGCGGTTATGCGCCGTACCGCAAGGCGCTGCTGGAGCATGGGGTGAAGCTGTATGAACTGCGCCGGCAGCCTGGGGATAACAACGGCAGCGGGCCACACCTGTTTTACAGCAAGTCGTTTCGAGGTTCGGATTCCAGCCTGCACAGCAAGGCGATGATTTTCGACCGGCAGAAAGCGTTTATCGGCTCGTTCAACTTCGACCCGCGTTCGGTGCTGTGGAACACCGAAGTCGGGGTCCTGGTCGACAGCCCGGAACTGGCCGAGCACGTGCGCGAACTGGCCCTGCAAGGCATGGCGCCAGCGCTGAGTTATCAGGCGCAACTGCAGGATGGCAAGATCGTCTGGGTGACCGAGGACAACGGCCAGCGACACACGCTGACCAAGGAACCGGGGAGCTGGTGGCGGCGCTTCAATGCGTGGCTCAGTACCTCAGTCGGCCTTGAGCGGATGCTGTAATCGCATTTGTGTGCGGTCCCTTGTGGGAGCGGGCTTGCTCGCGAATGCGGTTTCACATTCAACTAATGTGCTGACTGACACACCGCTTTCGCGAGCAAGCCCGCTCCCACAGGGAAGTATTCAAGCAGGCTGTGGCTCGGTACCGAATGCACCTTGGCGCATCAGCAAAATCACCAACCCGAATGCCCCGACCGCCATCAACAACGGCAACGCATGCCCGTTGATCCACTGACTGCCCGCCCCTGCCATCAAAGGCCCGATCAGACACCCCACACCCCACAACTGCGCAATGTGCGCATTGGCTCGCACCAGCGCATCGTCGCGATAACGCTCGCCGATCAGGATCAGTGACAAGGTGAACAACCCGCCGGCGCTGGCACCGAACAATACCCACAACGGCCAGATCAGCAGCGTATCGATCAGCATTGGAATCGCCAGGCTCGACAGCATCAGGATCACGGCGCAGCCGGTGAACAATGTGCGCCGCGACAGGTAGTCCGCCAACGCACCGATCGGCAGTTGCAGCAGCGCATCGCCCACCACCACGGTGCTGACCATCGCCAACGCGATCTCGGCGGTGAAGCCCTGCTGCAGGCAATACACCGGCAGCAACGTCAGGATCATCGCTTCGAACGCGGCGAACAACGAAACCGCCCAGGCAATCGCTGGCAACTCGCGAGCAAAACCCCATAGATCGCCAAAGGTCACGCTGCTGGCTTCACTGCTCGGCGCACCGCTGCGGCCCATCAACAGAAAAGGCGAGACGGTCAGCAGAGCGACCCCGACCCAGAACCCATAATCGTGCTCAGTGCCGAGCGCGCCCAGCAGCAACGGACCAGACAGTTGGCTCAACGCGTAACTGCTGCCATACAGAGCGACCAGCCGCCCGCGCCAGTTCTCCACCACCAGTTGGTTGATCCAGCTCTCGCCGAGGATGAACACGATGGTCAGGATCACCCCGATCATCAGACGCAGCACCAGCCAGACCGGATAACTCGGCAACAGCGCCAGCAGGCCGATCGATAGCGCCCCGGCCCACAGGCATAGACGCATGAGGTTGGCCGTGCCGAAACGCGCCGCCAGATGGCTGGAAATCTTCGCCCCCAGCAACACGCCAATCGCCGGCATCGCCGCCATCACACCGATGGCGAAAGAACCGTAACCCCAGCCCTCCAGGCGCAACGACACCAGCGGCATGCTGACCCCCAGGGCCAGACCGACACTCAAGACAGACGCCAACACGGCGAAATACGTCGCCCAACGCATGGTCCACGCTCCTGTGGATATTCTTCTGTGCACCACAAAACCAAATGTGGGAGCAAACCTTTGTGGTGAGGGGATTTATCCCCGATCGGCTGCGCAGCAGTCGCAAAACCTGTACATGCGGTGTATCTGCAAATCCGCATTGTCCGGTTCTGGGGCCGCTGCGCTGCCCATCGGGGATAAATCCCCTCACCACAGAGACTTGCTCCCACAGGGATCTCTGTATGGTTCGGGAGCCTGAACGAGCCAGGCTCCCTTCAACGGCTTACAGCTTGATCCACGTCGCCTTCAGCTCGGTGTACTTGTCGAACGCGTGCAGCGACTTGTCGCGACCGTTGCCCGATTGCTTGAAGCCGCCGAATGGCGCGGTCATGTCGCCACCGTCGTACTGGTTGACCCACACGCTGCCGGCGCGCAGTGCCTTGGCGGTCAGGTGCGCCTTGGAAATGTCCTGGGTCCATACCGCAGCGGCCAGGCCATACGGCGTGTCGTTGGCGATCTGGATCGCTTCTTCGGCAGTGTCGAACGCAATGACCGACAGCACCGGGCCGAAGATCTCTTCCTGGGCGATCTTCATCGCGTTGCTCACGCCGTCGAAAATCGTTGGCTCAACGTAAGTGCCACCGGTTTCCTGCAGGATGCGCTTGCCGCCGGCCACCAGTTTGGCGCCGTCGGTATGGCCGGATTCGATGTACGACAGCACGGTATTCATCTGCTGCGTATCCACCAGTGCACCGACGTTGGTCGCCGGATCCAGCGGGTTGCCCGGCTTCCAGGCTTTCAGCGCCTCGATCACCATCGGCAGGAATTTGTCCTTGATCGAACGCTCGACCAGCAGACGCGAACCGGCGGTGCAGACTTCGCCCTGGTTGAAGGCGATGGCACTGGCGGCGGACTCGGCAGCGGCTTGCAGGTCCGGCGCATCGGCAAACACGATGTTCGGGCTCTTGCCACCGGCTTCCAGCCACACGCGTTTCATGTTCGATTCGCCGGCGTAGATCATCAGTTGCTTGGCGATCTTGGTCGAGCCGGTAAACACCAGGGTGTCGACGTCGTTGTGCAGGGCCAGCGCCTTGCCAACGGTGTGGCCGTAACCCGGCAGCACGTTGAGCACGCCTTTTGGAATACCGGCTTCAACGGCCAGCGCGGCGATGCGGATGGCAGTCAGCGGGGATTTTTCCGATGGCTTGAGGATCACCGAGTTACCGGTGGACAGCGCAGGCCCCAATTTCCAGCAGGCCATCATCAGCGGGAAGTTCCACGGCACGATGGCGCCGACAACGCCGACCGGTTCGCGGGTCACCAGACCCAGTTGATCGTGCGGCGTGGCGGCGACTTCGTCGTAGATCTTGTCGATTGCCTCGCCGCTCCAGCTCAGCGCTTGCGCCGCGCCCGGCACGTCGATGTACAGCGAGTCACTGATCGGCTTGCCCATGTCGAGGGTTTCGAGCAGCGCCAACTCCTCGGCGTGCTGCTTGAGCAGGCCGGCGAAACGGATCATGGTGGCTTTGCGCTTGGTCGGCGCCAGGCGCGACCAGACACCGGAATTGAACGTGGCGCGGGCGTTTTCCACGGCGCGCTGGGCGTCGGCGGCATCACAGCTGGCAATCTTGCCCAGCAGACGGCCATCGACCGGGCTGATGCACTCGAAGGTTTCGCCGGAGACGGCGTCGGTGTATTCGCCATTGAGGTAGGCGCGGCCTTCGATCTTCAGGTCGCGGGCGCGTTGTTCCCAATCGGCACGAGTCAGGGTGGTCATTCGAGTGTCCTCCTCTTGTTGAATAGAGCGCCGCGTTGTTCGCGGTCGTCTTCAGGAATGCTGCCTGGCCAGCCTGCTTTTCGGCCCAAGGCACCCGCCACCCTAAACCAGCGACCGGGGTTGTTTCAATATATTTGACATAAGCGCGCCATACGGCCTTGCGGTGTTCATTTTAATAAACATAGACTTTGGCCCTTTCAAGCCAACGCGCCGTCATCACGGGAGAAAACAACAATGAACATCCAGAACGTCGTCGACATCAGCCTGACCAGCAGCGAAGCCGAACGCTATCGCCCGGACCCGGCCAAAGTGCTCAAAGGTGACCCTGAACAAGCGGTGTTCCATCAATACGAAAGCCCTTGTGGGCAAATGGGCGTTGGCGTGTGGGAAGGCGCGGTTGGTCAATGGACAGTGAATTACACCGAGCATGAATATTGCGAAATTCTGCAGGGGGTCTCGGTGCTGCGTGACAGCGATGGCAATGCCAAGACCTTGCGTGTTGGCGACCGCTTTGTGATTCCGGCAGGGTTCCGTGGCACCTGGGAAGTGCTGGAGGCTTGCCGCAAGGTCTATGTGATCTTTGAACAGGAGGCTTGAGGATTTTCGCTGGCTGATCCGGCCCTATCGCGAGCAGGCTCACTCCTACAGATGAGCGCATTCCACGGTAGGAGTGAGCTTGCTCGCGAAGGGGCCCGACCGGACAGCACAGAAATCCAAGGCAACAAAAAAGGCCCGTATCGTGAGATACGGGCCTTTTTCGTAAGTCGGGAAAAATCAATTACTTGATTTTGCCTTCCTTGTAGATCACGTGCTTGCGAACAACCGGATCATATTTCTTGATCTCGATTTTGTCCGGGGTAGTACGCTTGTTCTTGTCGGTAGTGTAGAAGTGACCAGTACCGGCGCTCGAGATCAAACGAATCAATTCACGCATGATTAGCTCCCTTAAATCTTGCCATCGCGGCGAAGTTCGGCGAGCACGACAGTGATGCCACGCTTGTCGATGATACGCATGCCTTTGGCAGATACGCGCAGACGCACAAAACGTTTCTCTTCTTCAACCCAGAAGCGGTGATGCTGCAGGTTCGGCAGGAAACGACGACGGGTTTTGTTGTTTGCGTGGGAAATGTTATTCCCGGTTACCGGACCCTTACCGGTAACTTGACATACTCTCGACATGCCTCAGCCCTCTAAAACCACATGCCCAACCCGGCATGGGTTGGCCGCTTAATCTCTCAGTCATTTGGCGCCAGGCGCCGCGTTTCTTTAGAGGTCTTACCGGCTACACCTACAGTGAAGGAACCGGGCCCCTAGAAAAGAGCGCTGCTTTATACCAGAAAGACCGGGGTGCAACAACAATGGATGTGCAATCAACCGGTAAAAAGGCACATTTTCCGGCTGCAGGGGCTTTGGATAAAGGCTGCCGCGAGTTTTGACCACTCGTCGAAGAAAACCGCTCTCAAGGGTGTTTCCGACTTTTCGCCACGCACCGCGGTCTGAAAAAAGCCCCTGCCCTGCCCCAAAAATGCAAAAAGGGGATAGTCATTTGCAATCCCGCCCTCTAGGGTAACCCTTTTCCAGACTGCACCTGCAGATGGCCTTCGATCTGTAAAGGAAGCCGACCATGCGCCTCGCTGCCCTACCCCTGTTGCTCGCTCCGCTTCTGCTGAGCCCCCTGGCCCAGGCTGCCGCCCTGAGCGTCTGCACCGAGGCCAGCCCTGAAGGGTTCGATGTGGTGCAATACAACTCACTGACCACCACCAACGCTTCGGCCGACGTGCTGATGAACAGTCTGGTGGAGTTCGACACCGCCAGCGGCAAAGTCGTGCCAAGCCTGGCCGATAGCTGGGAAGTCAGCACCGACGGCCTGACTTATGTGTTCAAGCTGCACCCGCAGGTGAAGTTTCACAGCACTGACTATTTCAAGCCGACCCGCACCCTGAGCGCCGAAGACGTCAAGTTCAGCTTCGACCGCATGCTCGACCCGGCCAACCCTTGGCACAAGGTGGCGCAAAGCGGCTTCCCGCACGCCCAGTCCATGCAGTTGCCGGCACTGATCAAGAAAATCGACGCACTCGACCCGCTGACCGTGCGCTTTACCCTCGACCATCCGGATTCGACGTTCCTGGCGACCCTGAGCATGGGCTTCGCTTCCATTTATTCCGCCGAATACGCCGACAAGCTGCTCAAGGCCGACGCGACTGACAAACTCAACAGCCAGCCGATCGGCACCGGTCCGTTCGTCTTCACGCGCTTCCAGAAAGACGCCTCGGTTCGTTACAAGGCCAACCCGGACTACTTTGGCGGCAAGCCGGCGGTCGACCCGCTGATCTTCGCCATCACCCCGGACGCCAACGTGCGCCTGCAAAAGCTGCGGCGCAACGAGTGCCAGATCGCCCTCTCGCCGAAACCGCTGGATGTGCAAGCAGCACAGCAAGAGCCGACGCTGAAAGTGGAAAAGACTGACGCCTTCATGACCGCCTTCGTCGGCATCAACAGCCAGCACCCACCGCTGGACAAACCGGAAGTGCGCCAGGCGATCAACCTTGCCTTCGACAAGGCCAACTACGTCAAAGCCGTGTTCGAAAATACCGCAGAACCGGCCAATGGCCCTTACCCGCCGAACACCTGGAGCTACGCAAAGAACCTGCCGGGCTATCCACACGACGTGGCAAAAGCCAAGGCGTTGATGGCCAAGGCCGGACTCAAGGACGGGTTTCAGACCACCATCTGGACCCGCCCGTCCGGCAGCCTGCTCAACCCGAACCCGAGCCTCGGCGCTCAGCTCTTGCAATCGGATCTGGCGGAAATCGGTATTCAGGCGGAAATCCGCGTGATCGAGTGGGGCGAGCTGATTCGCCGCGCCAAGGCCGGCGAGCATGACCTGTTGTTCATGGGCTGGGCCGGCGACAACGGTGATCCGGACAACTTCCTCACGCCACAGTTTTCCTGCGCGGCGATCAAGTCAGGCACCAACTTCGCGCGGTACTGCAATGCCGATCTGGACAAGCTGATCAGTGCCGGCAAGACCACCAGCGAACAAGGTGTACGGACCAAGCTGTATGAGCAGGCACAGGCGCAGATTCAGCAGCAGGCGTTGTGGCTGCCGCTGGCGCACCCGACCGCTTATGCGTTGACGCGCAAGGACGTGCAGGGTTACTCGGTGAGCCCGTTCGGTCGCCAGGACTACTCCAGGGTCAACCTGAAATAACCCTCTACAACACACCCCCCTGTGGGAGCGGGCTTGCTCGCGAATGCGTCGGATCAGCCAACATTTTTAGCGACTGACCCACCGCCTTCGCGAGCAAGCCCGCTCCCACAGGGGTTAGCGTTTGGTCTTGAAAGCTACATCCAGCCACACTCTGCCATCGACAGCGGCTCCCCGTCACCAATGATGAAGTGATCCAGAACCCGCACATCAATCAGCTCCAGCGCCTTTTGCAGACGCTTGGTCAGCAGCCGGTCCGCCTGACTCGGCTCAGGGTTTCCCGATGGATGGTTGTGACACAGGATCAGCGCAGCAGCGTTGTTCGCCAGCGCGCGTTTGACCACTTGTCGAGGATGGACGCTGGTGTTGTCGATCGAACCGCGAAACAGCGCTTCAAAATTCAGCACCTGGTGCTTGGAGTCCAGAAATAGACATCCAAATACCTCATGTGGCTCATGCCGCAGCATCGCCTTGAGGTAATCGCGAACTACCTGGGGATTCTCCAGCGCCGGTTTCTTGCGCATGCGCTCGGCCAAATGCCGCCGGCCCATCTCCAGCACCGCTTGCAGCTGGGCGTACTTAGCCGGCCCCAGACCGAGTTGCTCGCTGAATGCCGAAAGATCGGCTTCGAGCAAAACCCGCAGGCTGCCGAACTGGCTCAAAAGATGTCGCGCCAGATCCACAGCGCTTTTGCCGGAGACCCCGGTACGCAGAAAAATCGCCAATAATTCGGCATCGGAAAGGCTTCCCGAGCCCTGTTCAAGTAGCTTCTCCCGCGGCCGTTCCGCCGCAGGCCAATCGCGAATACTCATACACATTCCTTGTCTGTGGGCGCCGCTGTTCCGTAGCGGTCGCTGTGATATCGTAGCCCATCTTTTTTGCGGGCGAATTCACCCTGGGGAGGGGGTTTCGCCACGTATGTCACCCACGAAATGAAAGGCAGACCTATGCAGCGGCTGTATCGGAAACGCATCGTTCTGGGCGTCGGCGGCGGCATCGCGGCCTACAAGAGCGCTGATCTGGTTCGTCGCCTGATCGACCAGGGCGCCGAAGTGCGCGTGGTAATGACCCATGGCGGCGCCGAGTTCATCACCCCGCTGACCATGCAGGCCCTGTCCGGCCACCCTGTGCACCTCGACCTGCTCGACCCGGCCGCCGAAGCCGCGATGGGCCACATCGAGCTGGCCAAGTGGGCCGATCTGGTGCTGATCGCCCCGGCCACCGCCGACCTGCTCGCGCGTCTGGCGCAAGGCATCGCCAACGATTTGCTGACCACCCTGGTGCTGGCCACCGACGCGGTAGTGGCCGTCGCCCCGGCGATGAACCAGGCGATGTGGCGCGATCCGGCGACCCAGGCCAACCTGCAACTCCTGGAAAGCCGTGGCCTGAAGACTTTCGGCCCGGCCTCAGGCAGCCAGGCCTGTGGCGACGTCGGCATGGGCCGCATGATGGAAGCCACCGATCTGGCGCAATGCGCGGCGGACTGCTTCCAGCGTCAGGCACTGACCGGTAAACACGTGGTGATCACCGCCGGCCCGACCCAGGAAAACATCGACCCGGTGCGCTACATCACCAACCACAGCTCCGGAAAAATGGGCTTTGCCCTCGCTGAAGCCGCGGTAGAGGCCGGCGCCCGCGTCACGCTGATCAGCGGTCCGGTGCACCTGCCGACGCCGGATCGCGCTACGCGCATTGATGTGGTCAGCGCCCGCGACATGCTCGCGGCCTGTGAATCGGCGATCCCGTGCGACGTGTTCATCGCCTCGGCAGCGGTGGCGGACTACCGTCCGGAAGTCGTTGCCCCGCAAAAACTCAAGAAAGATCCTACGAGCGGCGACGGCTTCGTCCTGCAAATGGTGCGTAACCCGGACATCCTGGCCACCATCGCGACCCGTCCCGACCGTCCGTTCAGTGTCGGCTTTGCCGCTGAGACCGAACACTTGCTCGACTACGCTGCACGCAAGCTGAAGGACAAGAATCTCGATTTGATCGTCGCCAACGACGTCGCTAACCCGAGCATCGGTTTCAACAGCGAAGAAAACGCCTGCAGCGTGATTGACCGTGCGCTACACGCCACGGTTTTCGCCCAGACCAGCAAGAGCAAGATCGCTCGCCAACTGGTCACTTTTATCGCCGAACGTCTGAACCAGGTTTAATTTACATGCACGCTTTGCAAGCCAAGATCCTCGACCCACGCATCGGTACTGAATTCCCGCTGCCGCAATACGCAACGCCAGGCTCCGCCGGCCTCGACCTGCGCGCCATGCTGGAACAGGACATCGTGATCAAGCCGGGTGAAACCGTGCTGATCCCTACCGGTCTGTCGGTCTACATCGGCGACCCGAACCTCGCCGCGCTGATCCTGCCGCGCTCGGGCATGGGCCATAAGCACGGCATCGTGCTGGGCAACCTCGTCGGTTTGATCGACTCCGATTACCAGGGCCCGCTGATGGTGTCCTGCTGGAACCGCGGCCAGAACGACTTCACCATGACCGTCGGCGAACGTCTGGCGCAACTGGTGCTGGTACCGGTGGTGCAGGCGCACTTCGAAATGGTTGAAGAGTTCGTTGAAACCGAACGCGGCGCGGGCGGCTTCGGCCATACCGGCACCAAGTAACCGGATAGACATCATTGTGGTGAGGGGATTTATCCTCTCATCACAAAAAATGCGCTACATCGGCAGCAGGTTTTAGCACCGAAAATCAAGGTTTTGCCGGCCGAAAGCCACGCCAGACAAGGCGTCATGGCCCTTTCATACCACGAACTCTGCGTGGAAAACGCCGTCATACCCTTCAGTTTGAGCCTGCCGCCGAGTGAATCGTCGGTCTGTCCCGCCACTTTCGAGATGGAGCATTTGTGCAGATGAGCACCCCAGCCAAGATCGCCCCGAAGCTGCCCGACAGCATCTTCCGCGCCTATGACATTCGCGGCACCGTGCCGGAATTCCTCAATGCCGAAACCGCTTACTGGATCGGCCGCGCCATCGGCTCGCAGAGCCTGGCCCAGGGTGAACCGAACGTGTCGGTCGGCCGTGACGGACGTTTGTCCGGCCCGGAGCTGGTGGCCGAACTGATCCGCGGTATCGCCGAAAGCGGCTGCCACGTCAGCGACGTTGGCCTGGTACCGACTCCGGCGCTGTACTACGCGGCCAACGTGCTGGCCGGCAAGTCGGGGGTGATGCTCACCGGCAGCCATAACCCGTCGAACTACAACGGCTTCAAGATCGTGATCGCTGGCGACACCCTCGCCAACGAACAGATCCAGGTGCTGCACGAGCGCATCAAGACCAATGACCTGACCAGCGGTCAGGGCAGCGTCACCCAGGTCGAGATCCTCGACCGCTACACCACCGAAATCGTTCAGGACGTCAAACTGGCCCGACGTATGAAAGTCGTGGTCGACTGCGGCAACGGCGCAGCCGGCGTGATCGCCCCGCAACTGATCGAAGCATTGAACTGCGAAGTCATCCCGCTGTTCTGCGAAGTCGACGGAAACTTCCCCAACCATCACCCGGACCCGGGCAAGCCTGAAAACCTCGTCGACCTGATAGCCAAGGTCAAGGAAACCAACGCCGATATCGGCCTCGCCTTCGATGGCGACGGTGACCGTGTCGGCGTGGTGACCAACACCGGCAGCATCGTCTACCCGGACCGCCTGCTCATGCTGTTCGCCCGCGACGTGGTGGCGCGCAACCCGGACGCGGAAATCATCTTCGATGTCAAATGCACCCGCCGCCTGGTGCCGCTGATCAAGGAGTACGGCGGTCGCCCGCTAATGTGGAAGACCGGTCATTCGTTGATCAAAAAGAAAATGAAACAATCCGGTGCTCTATTGGCCGGTGAAATGAGCGGGCACATCTTCTTCAAGGAGCGCTGGTTCGGTTTCGACGATGGCATCTACAGCGCTGCACGGCTGCTGGAGATCCTCAGCAAGGAAAAATCCACCGCGGAAGAGCTGTTTGCGACCTTCCCGAACGATATTTCTACACCGGAAATCAATATCCATGTGACCGAAGAGAGCAAATTCAGCATCATTGATGCACTGCACGACGCACAGTGGGGCGCAGGCGCTGACCTGACCACCATCGACGGCGTGCGAGTCGATTACGCCAAAGGCTGGGGCCTGGTGCGCGCGTCCAACACCACACCGGTGCTGGTGCTGCGCTTCGAGGCCGATGACGAGGCTGAGTTACAGCGCATCAAAGACGTGTTCCACGCCCAACTGAAACGCGTTGCACCTGATCTCCAACTACCGTTCTGATCCACCCGGAGCCCTGAATGACCCTCGAACGCGAAGCCGCCGCCCATACCGCCCAGGTCCTGTCCGAAGCGTTGCCTTACATCCGACGTTATGTCGGCAAGACCCTGGTGATCAAATACGGCGGCAACGCGATGGAAAGCGAGGAGCTGAAAACCGGCTTCGCCCGCGACATCGTCTTGATGAAAGCCGTGGGCATCAACCCGGTGGTCGTGCACGGTGGCGGCCCGCAGATCGGTGATCTGCTCAAGCGCCTGTCGATCGAAAGCCACTTCGTCGACGGCATGCGCGTCACCGATGCGGCGACCATGGACGTCGTCGAAATGGTCTTGGGCGGTCAGGTCAACAAAAGCATCGTCAACCTGATCAACCGTCACGGCGGCAGCGCCATCGGTCTGACCGGTAAAGACGCCGGGCTGATTCGCGCGAAGAAACTGACCGTCACCCGCCAGACCCCGGAGATGACCCAGCCGGAAATCATCGACATCGGTCAGGTGGGCGAAGTGGTCGGGATCAACACCGAACTGCTGAACCTGCTGGTCAAAGGCAACTTCATCCCGGTGATCGCGCCAATCGGCGTCGGTGAAAACGGCGAGTCGTACAACATCAACGCTGACCTGGTCGCCGGCAAGGTTGCCGAAGCGCTGAAAGCCGAAAAGCTGATGCTGCTGACCAACATCGCCGGCCTGATGGACAAGTCGGGCACGGTCCTGACCGGCCTGAGCACCCAGCAGGTCGACGACCTGATCGCCGACGGCACCATCTACGGCGGCATGCTGCCGAAGATCCGCTGCGCGCTGGAAGCGGTTCAGGGCGGTGTCGGCAGCTCGCTGATCATCGACGGTCGTGTGCCGAACGCGATCCTCCTGGAAATCTTCACCGACACCGGTGTGGGCACGCTGATCAGCAATCGCAAGCGTCCCTGATCGCTGAAACCTAAAAAGATCGCAGGCTACGGCAGCGCCCAAGCGGAACTTCATTTGTATGAATTCCCTGTAGGCACTGACGAAGCCTGCGATCTTTTTTGTGCGAGCAAGAAACGTCCGACGCCATTCAGAGAAACGCCCGACATTCCCTCAGAACAAATCTCCCTAGGATCTTCCCCTAATCCAACGGAGATCTACCCATGCAAAAAGACTACGTTCCCTACGGCAGCGATGTTTCTCCTGGCACTTATGAGTGCGTTGATTGCGGCCATCAGTATTCCAATCAAGCCAAAACCTCGATGCCGCCCTGCCCGCAGTTTCGCAAGACAGCGCACGTCCTGAACGGCTGGAAGATCCTCACCGGACAAGGTGACGCGGGCAACGATCCTTATCCACAAAAAACCGATAAGCCTTCCGGCATCAAAAGAGCCGAAGCCATCACCCCCTCGCGCAAAAAATGACTTCGGAGCGATTGAGCCATGCAGATCTCGTTCACGATCGACGCCGAGGCTTTCGAACTGGAACAAAAGGAACCGGTCAAGAAAACCTTGCGCATAGGCGACGCGGAAATCACCCATGCCCTGCAGCGAATCGCCAAGGCCAGCCTGACCGAATACCTGAAAATGCTGGTCGAAGGCGGCATGCCCAGCCGGGCCGATGAGGCCAAGCAGGATCGTTTGCTCTATCTGATTCAAAGCTATTTCGGGCAAACACTGCCGACCGAATCGCAGATTTCGACGATCTTCCAGCTCACCCAGAGCCAAAGCAAAACCCTGCTGAAAAACACCGTGTCGCGCTTTCGCAATCAACTCGACGACATCCTTCAGCACAGCATGCGTGCCGTGATCGAGACGGCCGAACACGCGCAAACCGTGTTTCTGGTGGTCATCAGCTCGGACGTGATCCGCGATGAGCTGAACATGCTGATCACTCAGAACGAGCCGACCTTCAAACCCATCACCAAGCGCAAAGGCAGCGCCGGACAGTTCGAGATCAGCGAGGATAGCCACGCATTACTGTGTGCGACGCTGGGACTCAATGCCGTTCGGTGACATCGTCGCGGTCAGTGGCTTGCTGCTGACCCTGACCACTTTTCTGTTCAATCTGGCGTGGCCGACACTCAGTGAAGCGTTGGCGCTGGATGAATACCAGTCGGGCCCACAGAATCGCAGGCGCAGTCGAGAGAAGGTCAAGGATGCTTTTTACTGGCGTGCTCTGCCGCTGACGTGCGCTTTTACGGCGTTGTTTTACGTCAACCTGCCGAGTGCGCTGGGGATTATCCGCAGCAGCACGCTGGATCTGTGGAATTTCGATGTTGATCGCACGCTGTATGTGATGGTGGTTCTGGCGTTGCTGGCTTTTGCATTGATCAATGCAAGCCTGACCCTGAAACTGATCAGAAAATGGCGAAACCTGCGCTGACCGAAAACAAAAAGACCCCGCACAGCCTGGCTGAGCGGGGTCTTTTTATTACCGCATATCCCATGTGGGAGCGGGCTTGCTCGCGAATGCGTCGTGTCAGTCGACATCAATGCTGAATGAACATCTGCATTCGCGAGCAAGCCCGCTCCGACAAAAAGCTGACCGCAGTCAGACGCCGAACTGGGCGCGGTAGGCTTCTACAGCGGGCAGGTGTTGCTTGAGCTGCGGGTCGTCAGCGAGAAATTCCAGTACCTGATTCAGCGAAACAATGCTGATCACCGGAATACCGAAATCGCGTTCGACTTCCTGGATCGCCGACAACTCGCCGTTGCCACGCTCCTGACGGTTCAAGGCGATCAGCACGCCGGCAGCCTTGGCGCCGTCCTGGGAAGCGATGATCTGCATCACTTCACGGATCGCGGTGCCGGCGGTGATCACGTCGTCGATGATCAGTACATCGCCGGTCAACGGCGCGCCGACCAGGCTGCCGCCCTCGCCGTGAGCTTTGGCTTCCTTGCGGTTGAAGCACCAAGGCAGGTCACGGTTGTGGTGTTCGGCCAGCGCCACGGCAGTGGTCGCCGCCAGCGGGATGCCTTTGTAGGCTGGGCCAAACAGCACGTCGAAGGGAATACCGCTTTCGGCAATGGCAGCAGCGTAGAAACGCCCCAACTGCGCCAGGGCCGAACCTGAGTTGAACAGGCCAGCGTTGAAGAAGTAGGGACTGGTGCGCCCGGACTTCAGGGTGAACTCACCGAAGCGCAAAACGCCGCGATCGATGGCAAAACGAATGAAATCGCGCTGATACGCTTGCATGAAAAAAACCCCAAATACCACGGATTTAGCTAATTAGCTTGACGCCGTGTATCATACACGCACGCGATTTTTGGGGCCATTTATGCGGATCATCAGTGTGAACGTCAATGGTATTCAGGCTGCAGTCGAGCGTGGTTTGCTCAGTTGGCTGCAGGCTCAGAATGCCGACGTCATCTGCCTGCAGGACACCCGTGCCTCCGCCTTTGAACTGGATGACCCAGCCTTCCAACTGGACGGCTACTTCCTTTATGCCTGCGATGCTGAAGTCCCTGCCCAAGGTGGCGTGGCTTTGTATTCGCGGTTGCAACCGAAGGCTGTCATCAGCGGTCTCGGTTTCGAGACGGCCGACCGCTACGGGCGCTACCTGCAAGCAGATTTCGACAAAGTCAGTATTGCCACCTTGCTGCTCCCTTCGGGGATGAACGGCGATGAGGACTTGAACCAGAAGTTCAAGCTCATGGACGACTTCGGCAAGTACCTGGACAAACAGCGGCGCAAACGTCGCGAGTACATTTATTGTGGCTCGCTGTACGTCGCGCAGCAGAAGCTCGACATCAAAAACTGGCGCGACAGCCAGCAATCCCCGGGCTTCCTGGCGCCAGAACGCGCCTGGATGGACGAGATTGTCGGCAACATGGGTTATGTCGATGCGCTGCGTGAAGTCAGCCGCGAAGGCGACCAGTACAGCTGGTGGCCGGACAACGAACAGGCCGAGATGCTTAATCTCGGCTGGCGCTTCGACTACCAGATCCTGACCCCGGGCCTGCGGCGCTTCGTGCGCAGTGCACGCCTGCCGCGTCAGCCTCGGTTCTCGCAGCACGCGCCGCTGATCGTCGACTACGACTGGACGCTGACCATCTAAGCGTCGATTCGTCGTTAAAAAAATGCCCGTATCTCGCGATACGGGCATTTTTTATGCCGTGCCTGAAGCAGCCCAAACCTCAGACGGCGACAAAAAACGGCAAGGCCAGGTAAAGCTTGATGACGATCACGTTGATGATGTCGATGAAGAATGCACCGACCATCGGCACAACCAGAAACGCAATCTGCGAAGGCCCGAAACGCTGCGTCACCGCCTGCATGTTGGCGATGGCCGTTGGTGTCGCACCCAACCCAAAGCCGCAATGCCCTGCCGCCAGGACCGCCGCGTCGTAGTTACTGCCCATCACTCTGAATGTCACGAAAATCGCAAACAGCGCCATGACCAACGTTTGCGCAGCCAGGATGATGAATATCGGCAGTGCCAACGCTGCCAGATCCCAGAGCTTGAGAGACATCAAGGCAATTGCCAGAAACAGCGACAGGCTGACATTGCCCAGCACCGACACTTCACGCTCGAATACCTGATACAGGCCCAGCGCCGATAGCCCATTACGTAGCACCACTCCCACGAACAGAACGCAGACAAACGTCGGCAACTCGAATGCGGTTCCGTGCAGAAAACCATTCAGAAGATTGCCTGCCAATAAACTGACCGCAATCAGAGCCAGTGTCTCGATAAACGAAAAGGGCGTAATCGAACGCTCTTTGTTCGGCTGCTCAAAACCCTTTGGCATCCGTGGCGTTTCTTGAAACTGGCAACCCGGCACCTCAACACGCTTGATGAGCAGGCGAGCCACCGGCCCACCAATCAAACCACCCAGAACCAGGCCGAAGGTCGCCGACGCAATTGCAAGCTCGGAGGCCGAAGCGAGGCCGTACTTTTCACTGAATACCGTGCCCCATGCCGCACCCGTACCGTGACCGCCCGCAAGCGTGATCGACCCCGTCAAGAGCCCCATTAACGGATCAAGACCCAACGTTTTGGCAAGGCCAATGCCCAACGCGTTCTGAACCACTAGAAGCCCGGTAACCGCCAGTAGAAATATGCCGACTACGCGACCACCCTTTTTCAGGTTGGCAAAGTCTGCGCTCAAACCGATTGTGGCAAAGAATGCCAACATCAAAGGCGTTTGCAGTGAAGTATCGAATCTGATTTCTATATCAAAAGTTCGCAACATCAATAAACCCAGCGCAACCACGAGTCCACCGGCGACGGGTTCAGGGATATTGTAATTACGCAGAAAACCGACTCGTGCAATAAGTCCGCGCCCCAGTAAAAGCACCAGAGAGGCGGCCACGAGCGTTCCATAAAAATCGAGCTGGATCATTGGGGGTATTCTTGGCTATGTATTCATCAGGCGCACTTTTTACCCGCGCACGCCTATTGAATCGGCTGATTGTCTCAACACTGATTGATTTGGAATTCAAGGACCTTCGATGGCTTGAATATATCGAGATATTTCTGAAGCAACGTGGCGCGGAGCAACCTTAACAATCGCCAAGTCCTGTTGCCAAGGACTGAGCTCGCGTTAAAGCATTGCAGTTGTGACTAAAAGTGTAAGAGTTAAATATATAAAAAATATCGACTACCGTTTGTCGCAGATAGAACTGCTCCTACACGAAAGAGTAATTACTCGAGTTGCAAAAACACAAATGCCCTGACAAGTCAGGGCATTTGTATTAAAACTTTGCGAGTCACGGAGACCTTGCATTGATCATTATTTGATCAGTCGCCAGGTGAACGGATAACGGTAGGGAAAGCCTTCGTTCGCCTTCACCCCGGCAATGATCGTCAGCACCAGCGCGCCGATGGCCAGCAACCCCAGCAGGAAGAAGCCGATGATCAACACCATCAGCAGCAGACAGATCGCTGCAGCAATCGCCACGGTGATCTGAAAGTTCAGCGCTTCCTTGCCCTGGGCATCGATGAACGGATCGGTTTCGCGCTTCATCTGCCACAGGATCAACGGCCCGATCAGGTTACCGAACGGGATCCAGATCCCCAGCAAGGCGGACAAGTGACAAAACATCGCCCATTGACGAACCTCCTGGCTCGGTTTGGGCAGCAACTCTTGCTCATCACTCATCGCGTCCTCCTTGCGGGTTACGAACCTGCTCAGTCGGCCAGTGCCGCTTGTTGCAGTTCGAAGATTTCGTTCATGCCTTTCTTGGCCAGTTCCAGCATGGCGTTCAGCTCTTCAGGCTGGAACGGCGCGCCTTCGGCGGTTCCCTGGACCTCGATGAAGCCACCGGTGCTGGTCATCACCACGTTGAGGTCGGTCTCGGCGGCGGAATCTTCAAGATAGTCCAGATCCAGCACCGGTTCGCCCTGATACATGCCGACCGATACCGCGCCGATCATCTGCTTGAGCGGGTCGCCGCCTTTCAGGCCGCCGCGCTTCTTGATCACTTTCAGTGCATCGACCAGTGCCACCATGGCGCCGGTGATCGACGCAGTACGGGTGCCGCCGTCAGCCTGGATCACGTCGCAGTCGACGTACAGGGTCACGTCGCCCAGCTTGGACATGTCCAGCGCGGCACGCAGGGAACGGCCGATCAGACGCTGGATTTCCAGGGTACGGCCGCCCTGCTTGCCACGGCTGGCTTCACGCTGGTTACGCTCGCCAGTGGCGCGCGGCAGCATGCCGTATTCGGCGGTCAACCAGCCTTGGCCCTGGCCTTTGAGGAAACGCGGCACGCCGTTTTCGACGCTGACGGTGCAGATGACTTTGGTATCACCGAATTCGACCAGTACGGATCCCTCGGCGTGTTTGGTGTAGTTGCGGGTAATGCGGATCGAGCGGAGCTGATCGGCAGCGCGACCACTTGGACGTTTCATAGGGAATACCTGTACTGGGGACGGAAAACTGCCGAGCATTATAGAGCGCTGCACCGTGCCTGGGCACGGGTTAAAAACTCCGGCCGTCGACCCAAGGCCCTGAAACGCGCATAACCGACGGCCTGCAGCCCTTTGTCACACCGTGTGTTTGGGCGCATCCGCCGCACTGCGCTACAATCCTGCGCCTTTGCTGCCAGTCGGCTTAAATTCATTGATATCGAGCCTGCGGAACATCCCTTCTGCGCCGATCTGTATTGCGAGGTCACCGCCATGGTGCACAGCATGACCGCCTTCGCCCGCGTCGAGAAAGCCGGCGTCCAGGGCACCCTGAGTTGGGAGCTGCGCTCGGTCAACAGCCGCTATCTGGAACCGCACCTGCGCCTGCCGGAGTCGTTCCGCGACCTCGAAGGCGCCGTGCGTGAAGCGCTGCGCCAGGGCCTGTCGCGGGGCAAACTGGAATGCACCCTGCGCTTTACCGAAGAAAGCACCGGCAAGCCGCTGCAAGTCGACCGTGAGCGCGCTGCACAACTGGTTGCCGCAGCCGAAACCGTTGCCGGCCTGATCAAGAACCCGGCGGCGCTGAACCCACTGGAAGTGCTGGCCTGGCCTGGCGTGCTGGTGGCCGACGCGACCGATCCGCAAGCACTGAACGCCGAGGCCCTGGCACTGTTCAATCAGGGCCTCAAGGAGCTCAAGGCCGGCCGCGAGCGCGAAGGCGCGGAGCTGGCTCGCCTGATCAACGAGCGCCTGACCTCGATTGAAGAAGACGTCGTGACCCTGCGCGAACTGGTTCCACAGATGCTCGCGACCCAGCGCCAGAAAGTCCTCGACCGCTTCACCGACATGAAGGCCGAGCTGGACCCGCAGCGCCTGGAGCAGGAAATGGTCATGCTCGCGCAAAAGAGCGATGTGGCCGAAGAACTGGATCGCCTGAGTACCCACATCATCGAAGTTCGCCGGGTACTCAAATCCGGAGGTGCCGCCGGGCGGCGCCTGGACTTCCTGATGCAAGAGCTCAACCGCGAAGCCAACACACTGGGCTCCAAGGCCTTCGACCCGCGCAGCACCCAAGCCGCCGTCAACCTCAAGGTGTTGATCGAGCAGATGCGCGAACAAGTGCAGAATATTGAGTAAGGCAACAGACATGACCCACAGCACCGGCACCCTGTACATCATTTCCGCCCCATCGGGCGCAGGCAAGAGCAGCCTGGTCAAGGCGTTGACCGACACCAACCCGGAAATCCGCGTCTCGATTTCCCACACCACCCGCGCCATGCGTCCGGGCGAAGTGGACGGCGTGAACTATCACTTCGTGACCCGCGAAGCCTTTGTGAAAATGGGCGAACACGGTGACTTCCTCGAACGCGCCGAGGTCTTCGGCAACTTTTACGGCACCTCGCAAAGCCACCTGCAGCAAACCCTGGACGAAGGTCACGACCTGATCCTGGAAATCGACTGGCAAGGCGCCGAGCAAGTGCGCAAGTTGATGCCGCAGGCCCGCTCGGTCTTCATTCTGCCGCCGTCGCTGCAGGCCCTGCACCAGCGCCTGACCAACCGCGGTCAGGACAGCGACGAGATCATCGACGGTCGGATGCGCGAAGCGGTCAGCGAGATGAGTCACTATGTCGAGTACGACTACCTGATCATCAACGACGATTTCGCCCACGCACTGGACGATCTGAAGGCAATTTTCCGCGCCAATCAGCTGCAACAGAAACGCCAGCAAGTGCGTTTCGGCAAATTGCTGGCCGAATTGCTCGGTTAATCAGCACTTCCCAAAACCGCTGCAAGCGCTTTACATTGGTGCTTGCAGCGCGTTGAAGGGTCTGGTCAAAAAATCAGCGCTTCCCTAATCGCTGGTGATTTTTTAAACTGTTGAGTCCGCTCGCCCAACCGGGCAGCGCGCATATTGCATTCGCTCCGAGGAATACCATGGCCCGCGTAACCGTTGAAGACTGCCTAGAACACGTGGAAAACCGCTTTGAGCTGGTCATGCTCTCTACCAAGCGTGCCCGTCAACTGGCCACCGGCGGCAAAGAGCCACTGGTCCAGTGGGAAAACGACAAGCCTACCGTTGTCGCCCTGCGTGAAATCGCTGAAGGCCTGATGAGCTACGAGTTCATCGCCGAGCAGGAAATCGTCCAGGATGAACCGCTCTTCGCTGCTTTCGAGGACGAGTCCAACGAGGCCGTCTAAGCCTATGCCTGGTCGACGTAGCACGGCGCGGGAACACAGCCTACGGCAGGAGTCATCATGCCGAGCATAGACGCCCTCGCCGATCGCTTATCGACCTACCTCGGCAACGACCAGGTCAACCTGGTCCGCCGAGCGTATTTCTACGCCGAACAAGCCCATGACGGTCAGCGCCGTCGCAGCGGCGAGGCGTACGTCACGCATCCTCTTGCCGTGGCCAATATTCTTGCCGACATGCACATGGACCATCAGAGCCTGATGGCCGCGATGCTGCATGACGTGATCGAAGACACCGGTATCGCCAAGGAAGCGCTGCAAGCGCAGTTCGGTGAAACCGTGGCCGAACTGGTCGACGGGGTCAGCAAACTGACCCAGATGAACTTCGAGACCAAGGCCGAAGCCCAAGCTGAAAACTTCCAGAAAATGGCCATGGCCATGGCACGCGACATTCGCGTGATCCTGGTCAAACTCGCCGACCGCCTGCACAACATGCGCACACTGGAAGTGCTGTCCGGGGAAAAACGCCGCCGGATCGCCAAGGAAACGCTCGAGATCTACGCGCCCATCGCCAACCGCCTGGGCATGCACGCGATTCGTATCGAATTCGAAGACCTCGGTTTCAAGGCGATGCACCCGATGCGTTCCGCGCGGATCTACCAGGCGGTCAAGCGCGCCCGGGGCAATCGCAAGGAAATCGTCAACAAGATCGAAGAATCCCTCGGCCACTGCCTCGCCATCGACGGCATCCAGGGCGAAGTCAGCGGCCGCCAGAAACACCTCTACGGCATCTACAAGAAAATGCGCGGCAAGCGCCGGGCCTTCAACGAGATCATGGACGTCTATGCGTTCCGGATCATCGTCGACAAGGTCGATACCTGCTACCGCGTGCTGGGTGCTGTACATAATTTGTACAAACCGTTGCCGGGGCGCTTCAAGGATTACATCGCGATCCCCAAGGCCAACGGCTATCAATCGCTGCACACCACGCTGTTCGGCATGCACGGTGTACCGATCGAGATTCAGATCCGTACCCGCGAAATGGAAGAGATGGCCAACAACGGCATCGCCGCCCATTGGCTGTACAAGTCCAGCGGTGACGAACAGCCGAAAGGCACCCATGCCCGCGCCCGCCAGTGGGTCAAAGGCGTGCTGGAAATGCAGCAACGTGCCGGTAACTCGCTGGAATTCATCGAGAGCGTGAAGATCGACCTGTTCCCGGACGAGGTCTACGTGTTCACGCCCAAAGGCCGGATCATGGAGCTGCCCAAAGGCTCCACGGCGGTCGACTTTGCCTACGCGGTGCACACCGACGTCGGCAACAGCTGCATCGCCTGCCGGATCAACCGCCGTCTCGCGCCGCTGTCCGAGCCGCTGCAAAGCGGCTCCACGGTCGAGATCGTCAGTGCACCCGGTGCGCGGCCGAACCCGGCGTGGCTCAACTTCGTGGTCACCGGCAAGGCACGTACGCACATCCGCCACGCGCTGAAACTGCAACGTCGTTCCGAATCCATCAGCCTCGGCGAACGCCTGCTGAACAAAGTGCTCAACGGTTTCGACAGCGCGCTGGAGAAGATTCCGGCCGAGCGCGTCAAGGCGATGCTCAGCGAATACCGCCTGGAACTGATCGAAGACCTGCTCGAAGACATTGGCCTGGGCAACCGCATGGCCTATGTCGTGGCGCGTCGACTGCTCGGTGAAGGCGAACAGCTGCCAAGTCCGGAAGGCCCGCTGGCGATTCGCGGCACTGAAGGCCTGGTCCTGAGCTACGCCAAGTGCTGCACGCCGATCCCGGGCGACCCGATTGTCGGGCACCTGTCGGCCGGCAAAGGCATGGTCGTGCACCTGGACAACTGCCGCAACATCAGCGAAATCCGCCACAACCCGGAAAAATGCATCCAGCTCTCGTGGGCCAAGGATGTCACCGGCGAATTCAACGTCGAACTGCGCGTCGAACTGGAACACCAGCGTGGCCTGATCGCCCTGCTGGCCAGCAGCGTCAACGCAGCCGACGGCAATATCGAGAAAATCAGCATGGACGAGCGCGATGGTCGCATCAGCGTCGTCCAACTGGTGGTCAGCGTCCACGACCGTGTGCACCTGGCCCGCGTGATCAAGAAACTGCGCGCCCTGACCGGGGTCATCCGCATCACCCGCATGCGTGCATAACTCAACCATTACAAGGAGTCATACATGACCAAGACTGTTATCACCAGCGACAAGGCCCCAGCCGCCATCGGCACCTACTCCCAGGCGATCAAGGCCGGCAACACCGTCTACATGTCGGGTCAGATTCCTCTGGACCCAAAGACCATGGAGCTGGTTGAAGGCTTCGAAGCCCAGACCGTCCAGGTGTTCGAGAACCTGAAAGCCGTCGCCGAAGCGGCCGGTGGTTCGTTCAAGGACATCGTCAAGCTGAACATCTTCCTCACCGACCTGAGCCACTTCGCCAAGGTCAACGAGATCATGGGCAAATACTTCGACCAGCCTTACCCGGCCCGCGCCGCCATCGGCGTTGCCGCGCTGCCAAAAGGCTCGCAAGTCGAAATGGATGCCATCCTGGTCATCGAGTGATGCGCACGGCGCGGCCCTCAACCGCCGCGCCGACTGCTCTGCAAGAAAAGGTTTTGAAAGGATTCCACCATGCGCAAAGCGCTAGCTCTCCCGCTGCTCGCCATTTTCCTCGGCGGCTGCGCCAGCAACCCTGCCGACCATGACATCAGCGGCACCTGGATCAATCAGGTGGCGATCGATGCTGCTGCCAAGGGCGGCCCCCTGCGCGAAGCGCTTCAGGCCTATGGCCCGAATCTGGAGTGGGACGTCAACACCAAGGCCGGTCAGGCCCGCTACACCAACGGTTTCGAGAACGTCGAAGGACGGCTGCAGGGCGAACAGTCCGGCGCCTGGAAAGTCGACTTCTATGGCAGCTCCGGCAGCGAGCTGAAACGCGACGGCGGCCAGATGAAACAGGCCGCCAGCGAGAACGAACCCGACCAGTTGTTCGATCGTGCGCAAATCCCTGTGCCGGAAGGCGCGCCGATTGGTGCCAGCTTCGAACGCGCGCTGTATTCGGCCTACCTGGGCGGCAGCTGGAAGATCGCCAGCGGCGACGGCGAAGGCAACACCGTGCAATTCCAGGCTGACGGCCAGGTCTCCGGCCTGCCCGGTGCTGACCGCTACGCCCTGTGCCTGGCAGGCGACTGCGCCTCGATGAACAGCGACCACGACAGCATGTGGCTGCAACTCAACGGCCAAGGCAACAACTGGATCTTTGCCCGCAAAGGCAAAGCCCTGGAGATTTTCCAGGCGGTGAACAGCGCACTGGCAGACGAGATGCCGCAGTTCACCCCGGGTGAGCGCAAGTGGTTGC